>DATELN010000071.1:0-16483 GCA_035276605.1 Pseudonocardiaceae bacterium
CCTCACGGCTGTGGACAACAGGGGCGCTTGTGGATAACTCGTGAGTGGCGTTCGGTGTGGGAACACTGTTACTCACTCACGAGCGCAAGCACCAGTTCGCGCACGCGTTGGGCGTTGGCTTGGCCACCGGTGGCGCGCATCACGGCACCGACGATGGCACCGGCCGCGGCTACCTTGCCGCCGCGGATCTTGGCTGCGACGTCGGGCTGGGCGGCCAGGGCCTGCTCGACGGCGGCGGTCAGCGCGGAGTCGTCGGACACCACGGCCAGATCGCGGGCGGCGACGATGTCGTCGGGCTCGCCCTCGCCGGCGAGGATTCCGTCGACGACCTGCCGAGCCAGATTGTTGGTCAGCGCACCGTCGGCGACCAGCACGATCACCCGGGCTACCTGCTTGGGGGTGATGGGCAACTCGGCGAGCTCCACGCCGCGAGCGTTGGCCTGCTGGGTGAGATAAGCCACCCACCACGACCTGGCCTCGGCCGGCGGCGCCCCAGCATCGACGGTGGCCGCGATCAGGTCCAGCGCACCGGCGTTGACCAGATCCCGCAACTCCAGATCGGACAGGCCCCACTCAGCCTGCACCCGGGCCTGACGCTGCCAGGGCAACTCGGGAAGCGTCGCGCGCAGCTTTTCCACCCACTCGTCGCTGGGGGTGATCGGCACCAGGTCGGGCTCCGGGAAGTACCGGTAATCCTCCGAGGTCTCCTTGCGCCGCCCGGCTGAAGTGCTGCCGCTGGCCTCGTCGAAGTGCCGGGTCTCCTGCACAATCGCACCGCCAGAGGCCAGCACCGCGGCTTGGCGGCACATCTCGTAGCGCACCGCGCGTTCCACCGAGCGCAGCGAGTTGACGTTCTTGGTCTCGGTCCGGGTGCCGAACACCGACGAGCCGCGCGCCATCAGCGACACGTTGGCGTCGCAGCGCAGTGATCCCTGATCCATCCGCACATCGGAGACACCCAGCGCGCGCAGCAGATCCCGCAGCGCGGTGACGTAGGCCCGGGCAACCTCAGGGGCGCGGTCCCCGGTGCCGACGATCGGCTTGGTGACGATCTCGATCAACGGGACACCGGCTCGGTTATAGTCCAGCAGCGAGTGGCTGGCCCCGTGAATCCGACCGGTCGCGCCACCGATATGTAGCGACTTGCCGGTGTCCTCCTCCATGTGCGCGCGCTCAATGCCGATGGTGAATGTCGAGCCGTCACCCAGTTCCACGTCCAGCGAGCCGTGCACCGCGATCGGCTCGTCGTACTGCGAGATCTGGAAGTTCTTGGGCATGTCCGGGTAGAAATAGTTCTTCCGGGCGAACCGGCACCACGGCGCGATCGAGCAGTTCAGCGCCAGCCCGATCCGGATGACCGACTCCACCGCGGCGCGGTTGAGCACCGGAAGCGAACCCGGCAGTCCCAGGCAGGTGGGGCATACGTGAGTGTTTGGGGGCGCCCCGAACACGTTGGCGCAACCACAGAACATCTTCGTCGCGGTGGACAGCTCGACGTGCACCTCAAGCCCAAGCACCGGGTCGAAGCGCGCCACCACCTCGTCGTAGTCCATCAGAGCAGTAGTCATCGGGTTACAGCCTCCAGCTCAGGCACCCGGCACCACAGCGGACCACCATCGGCAGCGTCGCGCGCCGCCTCATACGCCGCTGCGACCCGGTAGGCCCGGTCATCGGCCATCGCGGGCGCCATTACCTGCAGCCCCACCGGCAGACCGTCGTCGTCGGACAGCCCGGCCGGCACGGACAGCGCGGCGTTGCCCGCCAGGTTTGACGGGATGGTGCACAGGTCCGATAGGTACATCGCCAGCGGGTCGTCGACCCGTTCGCCCAGGCGGAACGCGGTGGTCGGGGTAGTCGGCGAGATCAGCACATCAGCCTGCTCGAACGCCGCGGCGAAATCCCGGATGATCAGGGTGCGGACCTTCTGCGCCTGGCCGTAGTAGGCGTCGTAGTACCCGGCGGACAGGGCGTAGGTGCCGAGCATGATGCGCCGCTTGACCTCGGGCCCGAAACCAGCTTCGCGGGTCAGCGACATCACCTCCTCGGCGCTGCGGGTGCCGTCATCCCCGCAGCGCAGCCCGTAACGCATGCCATCGAAACGGGCGAGGTTCGAGGAGCACTCGCTGGGCGCGATGAGGTAGTAGGCAGGCAGCGCATGGTCGAACGCCGGGCAGGACACCTCGACGATCGCAGCGCCGAGGTCGCGCAGCCGGCTCACCGCGGTCTCGAACGCGCGCAACACCCCAGGTTGGTATCCCTCCCCGCGGAGTTGACCGACAACCCCGATCCGGACCCCGGCCAACTCACCGGTAGCGCCAGCGCGTGCCGCCGCCACCACCGGCGGCACCGGCTCGTCGATCGAGGTGGAGTCCAGCGGGTCGTACCCGCCGATCACCTCCTGCAGCAAGGCGGCGTCGAGCACCGTGCGGGCGACCGGCCCGCCCTGGTCCAGGCTGGAAGAGAACGCCACCAGGCCGTACCTGGAGACTCCGCCGTAAGTCGGTTTGACCCCGACGGTCCCGGTCACGGCGCTGGGTTGGCGGATCGAGCCGCCGGTATCGGTACCGACCGCCAGCGGCGCCTCGAACGCGGCCACTGCCGCAGCCGACCCGCCGCCAGACCCGCCCGGCACCCGGTCGAGATCCCAGGGGTTGCAGGTAGGCCAGTAGGCGGAGTTCTCCGTCGAGGACCCCATGGCGAACTCGTCCATGTTGGTCTTGCCCAGGATGACCACACCTGCCTCCCGCAGCTTGCGGGTCACCGTGGCGTCATACGGTGGGCGCCAATATTGCAGGATCCGGGAGCCGCACGTGGTGGGCATGTCCATGGTGGTGAACACGTCTTTGACTGCCAGTGGCACTCCGGCCAGCGGGGAAACCGGAGGATCCCCGCGCTGCAAGCTCTCGTCCACGGCGGCAGCGGTGGCCAGCGCGCCCTCGGCGTCGGTGTGCAGGAAGGCGCGCACCGCGGAATCCACGGCGCCGATCCGGTCCAGGTGCGCCTGGGTCGCCTCCACCGCCGAGATCTCGAGGCGATGAATTTGCGCGGCCAGTTCGGCGGCCGGCAGCCGAGTTAACCCAGTCATGACTCATCCAGGATGCGCGGCACCCGGAATCGACCGTCCTCGGTGGCGTAGGCGCCGGAGAGGGCCTGCTGCTGGGTTAGCCCCGGGCGCGGTATGTCGTCGCGAAACACGTCTTCCAGCCCGATCGCGTGCGAAGTGGGAGGGATGTCCTCGGCCGCCACCTCACTGACCCGGGCGACCGAAGTCAAGATCACATCGAGCTGGCCGGCGAACAGGTCTAGCTCCTCCTCGGTGACGGCCAGCCGGGCGAGCCGGGCGAGATGCGCGACCTCGTCACGGGAGATGGTGGGCACGCGGACTCCTGAATACTCGTGGGATTGCCGATCCGGCGAGTCTAGCCTCGACGCGACGTGCGGCTCGCTCTGCCACAATCGGCGCCCGGCGAGCGCTTGGGCTATCGGAATCAGCACGTCTTCATGGAGGATTTTCTATGGCGTTGGCTCGGCGGGTGAACAGGCATGGCGGCGAATGTCCTTTTTGATCCGACTTCAGCTGCCGGACCGTCCTGGCGCGCTCGGTGCGGTGGCCACCGCGCTAGGCAAGGTGGGAGTCGACATTCTGAGCCTGGACGTCGTCGAACGCAGATCTGGGGTCGCCATCGACGATCTCGTCGTGGAACTGCCCTCTGGCCGGCTGCCAGACGTGTTGATCACCGCGGCGGAGTCGATCGAGGGCGTTGAGGTCGACGCTGTCCGCCCGTGGGCGGGGGTACTGGACACCCATCGCGAGCTGGAGCTGGTGGAGCGGGTCGCCGCCGATTTGGAGCACGGCTTGCAGACCTTCACCGACGGGGTACCTAAGATCGTCCGAGCGGGCTGGGCGGTCGTGTTTGCCGCCACAAACGGCGCACCGCACCGGGTGACCGCCTCGTTCGCCGCGCCGGAGACAGTGGCCGGGAACTTGCCCTGGTGGCCGTTGCGTCGCGCCACAATCTTGGACGGTGAGGAGGCTTGGGTTCCGCTGCCGTGGCGGGAACTAGGCACCGAGCTGGCGGCCACCCCGCTGGGCGGCCCGGATCGGGTCCTGCTAATCGGGCGCCCGGGCGGCCCGATGTTCCGGGCAGCGGAAGTCGCGCGCCTGGAGCACCTGGCCGGAATCGTCGCCGTGGTGCTGCGCAAGTGAGGTGCCCACGTGATGGACGGTCCCCACTCTGGTCAGCCGGGGCCGGCTAGTGACTCCACCGTGGTCTTACCGAAAGCCAGCAAAGTGACGCCGGGCACGGGGCACCAATCCAGGTGAGGAAGCCGGCTGAAGCCCAACCGGGCATACAGCCGGTGCGCCACGAGCATGTCCACCGCGGTGGATAACACGACCCGGCACGCACCAATCTCAGTGGCCCTGGCCAGGACAGCTCTGACCAGCAGCTCGCCTACCCCACAGCGACGCGCGCTGGGAGCCACCGCGAGCATCCGGAACTCAAGCTCACCGGCCCGAGACAACTCCCCCAACGGGCTGCCTGGCATGCAGATCGTGACCGTGCCCAACAGGGTTTCTCCGGGATCCACCGCTACCAGCAGCTCACCGTCCCTGGCCCGGCGGGACGCATCGGCCAGTTCCCTCGCGTAGGAACCTTCGGGGTTGACCATGCCGTCAGCGAGGTAGGACGCCAGGGTCAGCCGGCCGACCTCCTCAAGCTCGTCAGCGCGGGCCGCACGCACAATCAGTTCGCTATGCACTCCAGTGGTGATACCACGGGTCGTGGCTATCGCCCCATCGGCGGACCTATCGTGAACTCGGCAGGACCGACGTTTCAAGCCCACCGTATCACTTCACGGTCCATTCGTTCGCATTCCAGGTGACGCCATCCGGCGCTTGCCGGTAGACGCTGTCAATATTGTTCGTGTAAGCCCACATGATAGGGATCTGAAATAACGGCAATGATACGAGGTCATCAGCTAGAAGTCGATCGGCCTTCGCTAAAGCATCCAGCTGGGTCGGTTCGGCGTATTCGGTCTCTGCAACGCCGAGCGCGGCGTCGAGAGCAGGATTGCTGTAATGCTGATGATTGAGCGTCCCGTTAGTTTCGTAGTGGTCCGCCGCGGCCCACACGCGCGGTATCCGCGAGCTTGCAAGGAGGACCACGTCGAATTGCCCGTGAGACACCACATCGTCGAGATCATTTGACCGGGCTTGGTTGACGATCTCCATTCCGGCCTGCCGGCATTGCGCCCTGATCAGGTCCACTTCCTGGGAATGAGCGGGTGAACCATCATGGCTGATCGCGAAAGACAGTCGCTGACCAGCCCGGGAGTAGACACCGTCGGAACCGAGCACCCAGCCACCGCGCTCCAACGTCACCTGCGCTTTTTGTGCATCGGCGACCATCTTGTCCGAGTACAGATCCTCATATCGTGTGTCGCCCGGAAGAAATATCAGGCTACCCAGCGGCTGAGTCTCCGGGCGCACACCGCGCACCAGGTCGTCGACGAGCTTGTTACGGTCGATGCACTGGGCAAAAGCGGCCCGGACGACCGGATCGGCGAACAACGGGCTGGCCAGGTTGAAATCCAGGTGTTCGACGGTGGGGCCGTCTCGTGTTTCGAATATCACGCCCCGCGCGGACAGCTCCCGCAGGCGATCAGCCAGCAGCGTATCGGCTGGCAGCTGCACGACGCCGAACTGCCGGTTCGCCAGACCCGCCACCGCGGCGGCCCCGTCTGCCACCGTCGTGAACACGAGCATCACTGGACCTCCCGGGTTGCCCAGCCAGCTGTTGTTGCGGATCAGCACGGTTTGCGAACTCGACGTTGAGGCATCGAACTGATAGGGCCCCGACGCCGGCATTGTCTTGAGGTCCACGCCGGTCCAGCTGCTGTTCCAGAAGTCACCGACCTTGCGCAGCTGCTCCGGTGGAGAGGTAGGCAGCAATGCGGTGACGTCCGAAATTCCGGTCGCCTGCTCGAGGATATGCGCGGGCAGGATCGCGTGGTGGAGATAGTTGCGGCGCCAATCGGCATAAGGAGATCGGTAGGTCTCAACAAAGGTAGTGTTGTTTCGACACTCGGCAGTCACACGATCCAATCCGCGGGTGCTCGCCGGCTTGAAGTACGGCGTAGTCCCACTGCCCGCAAGCCAGGCCAGATAGAAGTCCCGACAGCCCCACGGCTGCCCATCCGACCATCGAACATTCGGCCTAATTTTGTACGTGACGACTTGCGGATCCTTCGACGTTAGCTCGGCCGAGACTAGCATATCGGAGTTGAGCAGCAGCTTTCCGTTCCCGTCGACGATAAACGGGTCGGCGAGCACTTGGTTGAGTACCAGATCATTGTCTGGGTTGTTCTTCGCAACTGCCGTGGCGTTGTTATAAGCGGAAAACGGTGCACCATGCACGATGACGACTGCGTGACCTGGTGGGACCCTCGGCGCACGATAGGACCCGTCCCCACCGTCACCACGCGCTTGGGTGTTGGTGGTGCCCACACCGTCGGGGCGGCCAGCTTCAGACGCGGCGACACAACCGGCCACCACCAGGACAAGGCTCGCTATCCCTACCAGGATCCTCATCAGCAGCCGGGCGCGCGGTGGCGTTCGCAACAACGAGATCCCTCCCGGGTCACTGGCGCAGCTGCCAGCGGGCAGCGCCGTCGAGCGGACCTTCCAGTGGCGTGCCGGGGACCACGTCGGGCAGCGCCCTGGTGCTCACCAGTAGCGACGCTGGCTGGTATAGCGGGATTGACACGGCACGCTCCCACAGCGCCGCCTCCACAGCAGACGGGACCGTCGGGTCATCCTGGGTGAGTGCCCGCTCGATCATCGGCTGTAGGGCCAGATCGCAGAACTGCGCCGGGTTGGGCGGTGCCGGCGCCAGCCTAGCCGGCACCACCAGCGGGCAGCCGTACCAGGACTCCAACTGGGTGGCAGGGTGGCCGGCCGCAGGTTGCGGTAGCACAGCGATGTCGACATCCGGCGTAGTCACCGAGGCCGGGCGCGTCTGGGCGGTGCCGTCGCGCGGCGACCCGGCGGCAGTGTTGGGGCCAAGTGACGTGCCGAACAGCTCGTCGGGATCGACTTCGCGCAGCTCGGCGCCGATCCCGGCGGTCCGCAGCTGATTCACCACCCGGGCGGCAAGGGTGCCGTAGGGCTCGCGGTCCGCGGGCGCCGCTACCACCAGCCGCAGCGGCTGCCCAGCGCGTTGCCAGCCCGTTGGTTCCCGGGTGTACCCCGCTTCGGTGAGCAACCGGCGCGCGGTATCCGGATCCGGCGCCACCGGTACTCCCGCGGTCGGCGCCGTAGGGCGGTAACCCGGGGTAGAGGGAGCCAGGACCTCCGAGTCGGCCCGCAAGGTCGCCGACGGCCCGCTGCCCACCCCGGTGGCGATCAGCGCACCCCGGTCCAGCACCGCGGCCACCGCGGTGCGCACCCGTTGATCGCTCAACACCCGGCTGGCCGGTCGCAGTAGCACAGACACCAGCACCGGCTGCGGCACGACAGTCGGACTCACCCCCAGGTTGGCCGCGCGCAGCAGCGACACGGTAATGGCATTGGAACGCCCGAAGAGGGCACCTTGCACCCCACCAGTGCGCAAGGCATCCACCAACGCCGCTTGGCTGCCTTGCCGCAACCGAATCCGGCCGACCTGCGTCGGGGTGTCCCAGTACCGATCGTTGCGTTCCAGCACTATCTCGCCGCGCGACCGGTCCACCAAGGTCATCGCGAACGGGCCACCAGAGACCGGCACCCCCGCGTCGAGCGCCTTGCTCCAACCACCGGGAGCGTCTTTGAGCAGGTGAGCGGGCAGCAGGTGGCGAAACAGGGTGCGCCAGCCGGCGTATGGCCGGGTGAAGACGACTTCGGCTGTCTTGCCACCATCCCGGGAGATCACCTGGTCGATCAGCTGGTAGCCGGCCGAATCCACCACGCCGGGCTGGCTGCGCATCTGCTCGGCAAGATATCCGAAGTCCTCGGCTCCGATGGGCGTGATGTCCGACCACTGCGCATTGCGCCGGATCCGGTAGGTGACCGTGAACGGGGTGCTGTTGGTGACCTCAGCGGAGGTCAGCAGCGTGTGGTCAAGGATCCACTGACCAGTCGGATCCTGGTGGAATGCCGAGGGCAGCAGCAGGCCTGCGATCGCCTCCGACAGCGGGGTGAGGTCGGCCAGGGTGTGCGGGTTGAAACCGCCGGTCAACCCATCGATACCGAGCACCACTTCCTTCACCAGCGGTGGGGAGACCAATGGAATCGTGGCACCCGGCGCGCCCAGCGATGGCGGCTGCGGAGCGCACGCGACAACCGCGGCGACTGTGGCGCTGGAGACCAGCGCCGTCACCACCCTGCGTGCGCCGCCGGGCGTTCTCACGAGGCGACATGCTGCCGCAGGGCGATCTGCTGGGGAATGACCGGGGTACGGCGCAAGGCCTGGGCTAGGCCCCACGTCGATCCAGCTAGGCCTGCGTCGTGCGATCACGGGCGCGTTGGCGGGCGCGCTGGGTCGGGTCTAGTACCACCTTGCGGATCCGCACGACCTCTGGCGCAACTTCGACGCACTCGTCGGCGGCGCAGAACTCCAAAGCCTCTTCGAGCCCGAGGATCCGCGGCCGGGCCAGCCGTTCGAGTTCCTCACCGGTTGACGAGCGCATGTTCGTTAGTTTGCGTTCCCGGCACACGTTGAGGTCCAAGTCCTCAGCGCGGGGGTTCTCGCCGACCACCATCCCGGCGTAGACGGCCGCACCGGGTTCCACGAAGAAGGTCCCCCGGTCAGCCAGCTGCGCCAGCGCGTAGCCGGTGACAGTTCCCGATCGGTCGGCAACCAACGATCCGGACCGGCGGGTGCGCAGCTCACCGGCCCACGGGCGGTAGCCGTCGAAGACATGGTGGGCGATGCCGGTGCCTCGGGTCATGGTGAGGAACTCAGTGCGAAAGCCGATCAACCCTCGGGACGGCACGGTAAACTCCAGCCGCACCCAACCGTCTCCGGATACCGCGCCCAACTGCTCCAGCCGGCCCTTGCGCGCGGCCAGCAACTGCGTCACAGCACCGACGTGTTCCTCGGGGACGTCTATGGTGAGCACCTCAAAGGGTTCGTGCCGTGCGCCGTCCACCGTGCGGGTTACGACCTGGGGCTTGCCTACGGTGAGCTCGAAGCCCTCCCGACGCATGGTCTCCACCAGGACGGCCAGCGCCAGCTCACCGCGCCCCTGCACCTCCCAGGTATCCGGCGAGTTGGTGGGCGACACCCGGATGCTCACATTGCCGACCAGCTCAGCGTCCAGCCGGCTGCGCACCAGCCGGGCGGTGAGCTTGCGACCACCACCGCGTCCGGCCAGCGGGCTGGTGTTGATGCCGATCGTCATCGCAATCACCGGCTCGTCCACGGTGATCCTGGGCAGTGGGCGGGGATCGTCGGCGTCGGCCAGGGTGTCCCCGATGGTGATCTCCGCGATGCCCGCAATCGCAATGAGATCACCCGCTTTGGCGCAGGCCGTGGGAACCCGGTCGAGCCCCTCGGTGCGCAGCAGCTCGGTGATCCGCACTGGGCGGATCGACCCGTCCTCCCGGCACCATGCCACCGTCTGGCCCTTGTGCAGCCGGCCGGCACGGACCCGGCATAAAGCGATCCGGCCCAAGAAGCTCGACGCGTCGAGGTTGGTGACGTGCGCCTGCAGCGGTGCTTCCGTATCACCGGCGGGCGGCGGGACATGGGTGAGGATGGCATCGAACAGCGGGGTGAGATCTTGCGCATCGGGCATGTCGCCGTCGCGCGGTCGGGTGCGACTGGCGCGGCCGGCCCGGGCGCTGGCGTAGAGCACCGGCATGTCCAGCACCTGCTCCGCCGCGTCTTCTTCCAGGTCGGCGGCGAGATCCAGCAGCAAGTCGTGGGTTTCCTCGACCACCGCGTCGATGCGAGCATCCGGCCGGTCGACCTTGTTCACCACGAGTACGACCGGTAGGTGCGCGGCCAGCGCCTTGCGCAGCACGAACCGCGTCTGCGGCAACGGGCCCTCGCTGGCGTCGACCAGCAGCAGCACACCGTCCACCATGGACAGCCCGCGCTCCACCTCGCCACCGAAATCGGCGTGGCCGGGGGTGTCGACCACGTTGATCGTCACGGGACCGTCCGGGCTAGACCAGGTGACCGCGGTGTTCTTGGCCAGGATCGTGATGCCCTTTTCCCGCTCCAGGTCACCGGAGTCCAGTACCCGGTCCAGCTCGGTGCGCCCGGCCACCGCGCCGGACTGGCGCAGCATGGCATCCACCAGCGTCGTCTTACCGTGATCGACGTGCGCGACGATGGCCACATTGCGCAGGTCGGTGCGCATGCGGGCAGGGGCGGCGGTGGGCACGCGGAAACTCCTCATCGGATACTCGGGGGATGTGCGGGAGACCTCAAGGCTACCCGGAGCCCCCAGCGCGCCCGTCCTCCTGGGCCTTGAGTAGCACTGCCAGTTCGGGCAGGACGGCGCGGTCGGCATCCAGCCAGTCCAGCTCGGCCAGCTCCGTGTGGCTCACCCACCGCAGCGCGGCATGCTCCACCGGGCTCGGCGTCGCCCCCGGCCGGACCAGATATGCCAGGTGCACTCGGAGGATGGAGCCACTGGGCAACGGCACATCGGATCCGAGCTGCTCGCCCGGTACGACGTCCACCGCGAGTTCCTCGCGGCATTCCCGGACCACCGCGTCCGCGGCGCTTTCCCCCGGCTCGACCCGGCCGCCCGGCAGCTCCCAGCGGCCCGCGGCCTCCGGCGGATACACCCGCTGCCCGGCCAGCACCCGCCCATCACGCACGAGTGCCGCCGCCACCACCACCTGCACGCTTGCCTCCTACCCGACGCCTTCGTTGCCCCGACATGGAGACATATCAGGGTTTTCCGGGGCCTCGTGACCCCGATATGTCTCCATGTCGGGGTGTGGGTCCATGCGGGGGTACGGTGCTGGGGTGGCTGATGACGACGAGGTACTGATCGAAGTTGAGACCGTGGTGGGGATGGTGGTCGGCCACGAGCCCCTGGACGACGACCGCGTCCGGTTCGTGCTTGATGCACTGGCCTCGGCGACCGATAGCGCGCTGGGCTTTCTGTCCGGCCAGATCGAGTGCCACACCGCCCGGGGCGGCGTGATCGATACCCAACTGGCCACATTGCGTTCGCAGGCCCGAAGCCGGGAGGAGAAAGCAGCCGTTGCGCTCGTCGCGGCACGCGCTGCCGAGGGCTCCGGCGACTCCGCCACCGCCCGCGACCTGATTAACGATGCGTTGACGCTGCGCCCCGGCCTGGAGCCGGCATTGCACGACGGCGCTCAGTACGCCGCTGCCCGCGGTGACTACGCCACCGCCGACCGGTACCTGCGGCGCGCCGAGCAACCCAGCCCCCTTCGGCCGGGGCTGAGCGAGGCCATCGCCGCAGCCGACCCGGCGACCGCCGTTGGGCGCAACAGCCCCTGCCCATGCGGGTCAGGCCGCAAGTTCAAGGTTTGCTGCCTGCGGGATGCGCTGCCCCCGCTGAGCGCCCGGGCCCAGCTCCTGTACGCACTGCTGGGCACCTACGCCGAGCGCGCGCCCGGCCTCGAGGTGATCACAGCGCTGGTCGAGCGCACCGACAACGCCGCCGAGCATGCGATGTTCCTATTAGACCTCGCCCTGTTCCGCGGTGGCCTGGTGGACAGATTCCTCGCCGCCCGGGGCCATTGGCTGCACCCGGATGAACGCGAACTCATCGAGGACTGGCGGCAGATTCCCGTCACGCTCTACGAAACCCTCGACGTCCAACGCGACACCGGCGTCACACTGCGGGCGCTGCCAGACGGTGAGCCGATCCAGCTGACCGACGCGCTGTTCTCGCAGTCCGCGCAACGGCTGGAGTTGTTCTGCGGGCGGGTGCTGCATGACGGATCGCAGCCACGGATCCTGGCTGCCCCCGTGAATGTCCCCCGCCAGCGCCGTCGTGAGCTGGCTGGTCTGCTGGCATCAGATCCACCCCCGGAAAAGATCGCCGACTTCCTCGCTCCGGAACCTCCCATCCAGTTCCGCAACAGCGACGGCGACGACGTGTATGAGTGCCGCGTCACCTACCGCGTGCCGGACCCCCTGGGGGTTTTTGACCGCCTCAGCGAACAGTTGACTCAGAGCGGCGAGGACGTGGTCTGCTGGCACCGCCACCTGCCTGATGGGCGGGTACTGAACCTCGGGCTGATCGAGCGAGCCGGCGATCAGTTCACCCTCGTGGCGAACTCCCCGGCGCGACTCAGCGCTCTGGAGGCCCAGTTGCGTGAGGTCGCGGGAGATGCTGTCGAGCAGGACCGACACGTCGAACCCCTCAGCCAGAACCCCGGCGATCGCGAAGCCCGCATCCTCATCGTGGACAGCTATTTCATGGACGCCAGCACTGTTACCGACGAAACCGACGCTGCCGAGCAACTGGGCCGCGACGCCGAGATCAGGTGGCTCGACGTGCCCGGCATCATCGGTGATCTCAGCCCGCGGCAAGCCGCCGCGTCCAGCGATCCCGCAGTTCGCGCTGAGCTGCGCAGCATGGTCGACGACATTGAGGTGATCCTGCTGCAAACCCAGCGCGCCGGACAGCCGACAGCGGGGCTGATGAGCCCCCACCGGCTTCGCGAAGCGCTCGGCCTAGACAAGGGCTAACGGTGCCCAGTTCTCGGCTCACCGTGCCAGAGCCGTACGTAGGCGCCGGGGCTTTGCCACGGTGACAGCAGCGGCGATCCGCGTACGGGGCTTGCGCAAGTCGTTCGGTACCACCGTCGCGGTCTGCGGTGTCGACCTCGACGTCCCGGCGGGCGCGGTGATGGGGGTGCTGGGGCCCAACGGCTCGGGCAAGACCACGATGATTCGCTTGCTGCTCACGCTGTGCCGGCCTACCGCGGGCACGGTGGAGGTGCTCGGTGCCCCGGTGCCGGCCGCCGCCGGGGAAGTGCTGCCGCATGTCGGGGCCCTGGTAGAGGGCCCGGGTTTTCATCCGTTCCTGTCCGGCCGGGACAACCTGCGGCGGTGCGCGGCAGCTGAGCCGCTGCTTGCTTCCCGGGCGATTCCGGACGCGGTGGAGCGCGCGCTGCACCGGGTGGGTTTGACGAGTGCGGCGGGGCGGCGTTACCGGGCGTACTCGCTGGGCATGAAACAGCGCCTGGGACTGGCGGCGGTGCTGCTCGCGCCCCGCCGGCTGGTCGTGCTCGACGAACCGACGAACGGCCTGGATCCCGCGGGCACCCAGGAGGTGCGGCGGATTATCGCTGAGCTGCACTCCGACGGTGCCACCGTGCTGGTGTCCTCTCACCTGCTCGCCGAGGTGGAGGCCACCTGCACGCATGTGGCGGTGCTTGACCGGGGATCGTTGATCGCCTCGGGATCGCTGGCTGCCCTGCTCGATAGCGACATACCCGCGCTGGACGTGTGCACCCCGGATTCCGCCGCCGCGATCCAGGCCCTGCAGACGGCCGGGATCAGTGCCGCCGCGACCCCGGAAGGTGTACGTGTCGAGCTGGCCGGCACCGAGGTGCCGACGGTGGTAGCGCTGTTGGTGGGTGCCAGGATCGCGGTGCATGAGGTCCAGCGCCGGCGTACCGGACTGGATGAGCTGTTCGCCCAGTTGACTAAGAGGAATGACGCGTGACGATCTCTAGGTCAGTGCGAGCACCGCTGGGGCGGCTGCTGCGCAGCGAGCTGCGCTGGGTATTGCGCCGGCCGCGTACCCAGATCGCTCTGGTCCTGCTGGCGCTGGTCCCGGTGCTGACCGGGATCGGCATCGCAGCCGCCGGCTCCCCGATCGGCGCTGGACTGCTCACCTCAGCCGCTGGTAACGGCTTGGTACTGCCGGTCGTGGCGCTGTCAATCTGCCTGACGCTGCTGCTGCCGCTTGCCGTGGCGATGGCCGCCGCCGACGCCCTGGCCGGCGAGTCTGCGCACGGGACACTACGCGGGCTGTTGCTGGCGCCGGTCAGCCGCAGCCGGCTGGTCCTGGTTAAGTCGCTCGGCGTGCTGGCCGTCGCGGTGGCTGCGGTCGCTTCGGTGGCCGTACTCGGCGCCCTTACCGGCTTGATCTTGGTCGGGCCTTCCAACAGCACCCACGGCATGTTCACCCTGTCGGGCACCGAAGTCGGGCCGGGATCGGCGCTGATGCGAGTGGCGCTGGCGGCGGTCTGGACGGTGGGACAGCTTGCCGCAGTGGGTTCGATGGCGTTGGCAGTCTCCTCGGCCACCGATCACCCGCTGGTAGTCCTCGCAGCCGTACTGGCAGGTCTGATCGGATGTGGGGTGCTTTCCGCCATCCCCGCCCTGGACTGGCTGCGGCCCGTACTATTGACCACCGGCTGGCTCGCCCTCACCGACGTGCTGCGCGACCCGATACCGCTCGCCGGGCTGGCTTCCAGCAGTGTCCGCGCGGGGTGCTACCTGCTGCTGGGCCTAACGCTGACGCTGGCCATCACGGCCACCCGGGACGCGTGACTGGTGGCGTATCACTTACGTTCGCAGGGTGCAAGCATTCATGAAACCGTGAGGAGAGCGGTATGGCGACGTTGTTGGACGACGAGCGGGTGACAGCTGCCCTGGACGAGCTCAGCGATTGGGAGCGCGAGGACGACGCGATCGTCCGCACCGCCAAGCTACCCAGCTTTCCCGCCGCCATCGAGGCGGTCCGCGCGGTCGCTGAGATCGCCGAGGCGCGCAACCATCATCCCGATATCGATATCCGCTGGCGCACCGTGACGTTCCGCTGCAGCACTCACTCCGAGGGCGGTATCACCGATCTCGATGTCGAACTCGCCAGGGAGATCGACCGCGTGCTAGCCGGCGAGACAGGTTAAGCGCGGGACGCTGTTCTGCATGTTAAGCAGCGATATGCAGATTCACGCCAAGGAGCACGAGAGGCCACAACACGATGGCCAGGACGAAGGACACCAACTGGCCGATAGTATGGACCGCATATCCGTTCGTCAGCGCCACTACCACGCCAATAAGTAAGTACAAGACGCCGGCGAACGAAACACCATATTCGTGCATGTTTTCTCCTTAAGCTCCGGCCCGCAGCCTCCCTCACCGTGTACAGAGTGTATCCGCGTAGCTGCTAACAACTGGTCACAGACAGGTAACTGACGCCGCGTGGTCACACATTAAATCGGAAGTCGACCACGTCGCCATCAGCCATGACGTAGTCCCTGCCCTCCATGCGGATCTTGCCGGCAGCCCGAGCCGCCGCCATGGAGCCAGCGGCGACCAGGTCGTCATAGGACACGATCTCGGCCTTGATGAATCCCCGCTGGAAGTCGCTGTGAATCACGCCGGCTGCCTCGACAGCGGTGGCGCCGGCACGGATCGTCCACGCCCTCGCCTCCTTGGGTCCGGCCGTGAGGAACGTCTGTAGCCCCAGAGTGTGAAACCCGGCGCGGGCCAGTGCATGCAGACCCGGCTCAGGCTGGCCGATGGAGTCCAGCAGTTCACGAGCCGACGCCGGGTCCAGTTCGAGCAGCTCTGATTCGACCTTGGCATCTAAGAACACCGCATCGGCGGGATCGACCAGCTTGCGCAGCTCGGCTTGCCGCTCCGAATCGGAGAGCGCTGCCTCGTCAGCGTTGAAGACATACAGAAACGGCTTGATGGTCAGCAGGTTGAGCTCCGCGAGTGTGGTGGTGTCCAGCTGCGCGCGGGCGGCGAACAAAGTGCGTCCGGTGTCCAGCACCTGGCGCGCATCCTGGGCAGCGGCCAGCGCCGCGCGGCGTTCCCGCGGGTGGGTGCGGGCTTCCTTCTCCAGTCTGGGCAGCGCGCGGTCCAAAGTCTGCAGGTCGGCCAACACCAGCTCGGTCTCGACGGTCGTAATGTCGTCGGCCGGGTCGACCTGGCCCTCGACGTGCAGCACGTCGGGATCGTCGAAAACCCGGACAACCTGGCAAATCGCGTTGGCTTCGCGGATGTTGGCGAGAAACTTGTTGCCCAGGCCCGCGCCTTGCGATGCACCGGCGACGATCCCCGCGATGTCGACGAACGACACCGTCGCGGGAACCACCTTCGCGCTGTCGAACAGTGCCGCCAACCGGCCGAGACGATCATCAGGTAACGGTACGACGCCGACGTTGGGCTCGATGGTGGCGAAGGCGTAGTTCGCCACCAGGGCATTATTCCTGGTCAGCGCGTTAAACAAGGTCGACTTGCCCACATTAGGCAACCCGACGATCCCGAGAGTGAGGCTCACGAAATACCAAGTGTAGGCGCCAACCGGTTTTGCCCCGCTGAGCCCGCTGAAGGCACGGCAGGCGGCGCGCCTCGGCGAGATTGTCGGTGGGGTGTTGCAGGGTGTGACGCGTGAACTACTTAGGGTTGATCGTTGCGGTCCTGGTGGGGCTTGCGGTGGGGGCGGCGGTGAGCTGGGGGGTGGCGGGGGCGCTTCGGCGGGCCGCGGTGGCGGAGGCCGGCCGCGCGGCGGACGCGGTCCGGGTTGCCGTCGAGGCCGA
>DATELN010000072.1:0-10350 GCA_035276605.1 Pseudonocardiaceae bacterium
AGGGCGTCTCGGGCGGAGCAGGCAGGCAGGACTGCGAGGTCGCGACGGGCGGCGTCGGTGTAGGAGCGCAGGGCACGCACGGCCCGGTCCAGACCGGGCGACTCGCGTAGCCGCCACAGCGCTTCGTCGATCAGCGCATCATCGGTCAGCGGTCCGGCCAGTAACGCGCGCAGCCGATCGCCGCCAGGGCCACCGTCAGTCAGCGCATAGAGCATCGGCAGGGTGCGCACGCCCTCGCGCAGATCGGTCCCCGGTGTCTTGCCGGACTGGGCCGCCGGTGAGGCGATGTCGATGATGTCGTCGGAGATCTGGAAGGCGGTGCCGATGGTCTTACCGAAGCGGCACACCGCCTCGATCCGTTCTGGGTCCGCGCCGGAGAACATGGCACCGTAACGGCCGGCGGTGGCAATCAGTGAACCGGTCTTCTCCGACACCACCGCCAGGTAATGGGCCACCGGGTCAGCGCCGTCGATCGGGCCCGTGGTTTCCCGCATCTGCCCGGTGACCAGCTCCGCGAAAGTGCAGGCGATGATCCGTACCGCGTCCGGCCCGAGGTCGGCGACCAGCCGGGAAGCGTGGGCGAACAGGAAGTCGCCGGTGAGGATCGCAACGGTGTTGTCCCACCGGGCATTGGCGCTGACCGCGCCGCGGCGCATGGTGGCCTCGTCCATCACATCGTCGTGATAGAGCGTGGCCAGGTGGACGAGCTCGACGACGGCGGCGGCGCGCACCACCTCAGCCGTCCGTCCCTGATCTGGCCCGAACTGGCCGGCCAGCAGGGTGAACAGCGGCCGGAACCGTTTACCCCCGGCGTCGACGAGGTGCAGCGACGTCTCGGTGAGGAACCGGAACTCGCTTTGCAGCTCCCGGTGCAGCAACTCCTCGACCTGCTTCAAACCGTGCTCCAGTACGGCGCGCAGTTCTGGGTCACCCATCTCCACGCCGGCGAGCTGCTCGGATGCCGATCTGCTCATGCCCGGATCAGGAGGCGAACGCGCCGAGCGCGGCCCAGTCCAGGGCGAAGGCGGGCACCACTCCGAGCAGCAGGGTGACCACCACGCCGAGCGTGATCGCGGCGGTGGTGAACGCGCCGGGCACGCTCACCGTTGGGCCGTCGGCGGCCGGTTCGCTGAAGTACATCAGCACGACCACGCGCAGGTAGAAAAACGCGGCCACCGCACTGGCCACCAGCGCGACCACCACCAGCGGGGCCATCCCGTCAGCCAGCGCGGCGCTGAACACCGCGAACTTACCGGTGAACCCGCTGGTCAGTGGGATGCCGGCGAGCGCGAACAGCAGGAAGGCGAACACCCCGGCAGTCAGCGGGGAGCGCTTGGCCAGCCCGGCCCATTGGGACAGGTGGGTGGCCTCGCCGTCCGCGTTGCGCACCAGGGTAACCACGCCGAACGCGGCCAGCGTGGTGAAGCCGTAAGCAAGCAGGTAGAACATCGTGCCGGACAGCCCGTCGGCAGTCAGCGCGATCGCCCCGACCAGCAGAAAACCGGCGTGCGCCACGGACGAGTAGGCGATCATCCGTTTGATGTCGGTCTGGGTGAGGCCCAGCACCGCGCCGATCACCATCGACACGATCGCCACTCCCCACAGCAGGCCGCGCCAGTCCCAGCGGGTGCCCTCGAAGCCAACGTTGAGGACCCGCAGGATCGCGCCGAAGGCGGCCACCTTCGTGCACGCTGCCATGAACGCCGTCACCGGCGTCGCCGCACCCTGGTAGACGTCTGGGGTCCAGGTATGGAACGGCCCCACCGACCCCTTGAACAGCAGCCCGATCACCAGCAGCCCCAGCCCACCGAACAGCAAGGTATCCGATCGATCAGTGCCCGCCGACGCTTCGGCAATCCGGGCCAGCTGCACCGAACCCGCGTAGCCGTACAGCAACGCCACCCCGTACAAGAAAAACGCCGACGAGAAGGCTCCGAGCAGGAAGTACTTCACGGCCGCTTCCTGGGACAGCAGCCGGCGTCGCCGGGCCATCCCGCACATCAGGTACAGCGGCAGGGACAGCACCTCCAGGGCGATGAACATGGTCAGCAAGTCATTGGCCGCGGTGAAGACCATCATCCCGCCAAGGGAGAACAAGAACAGCGGGAACACCTCGGTCTGCATCACGGTCTCAGCCCGGGTACCCACCAAAAGAGCGCGGTCGGCGGCAGTACCCGGACGCACTGCGGCGTCGGGAGTGAACGCACCACCGGGCTCGACCGTGCGATCCGCGATGAGCAGCGCCGCCCCCACACTTAGGGCCAGCAGCGTGCCCCACAAGAACAGCGCGGGCCCGTCAACGGCGACCGTTCCGGCCAGCGTCACCACGTTCGTGGCGCCGCGGGAGTACAGGTGCATGCCTAGTGCGGCACCAGCAGCGCCCAGCGAGAGCAGCGTCAGCGCGACCTGGGCCGACCACCGCGCCGGGCGGGCCACAAACGCTTCGACCAGCACCGAGACACAGGCCGCGCCGAGCACGATCAGGATCGGGGCGATCGCCCCGTAATCGACCGCAGGCGCATTCACTTGTTGGGCCTGGGCTGAGAAATCCCACTGCAACGCGACCACCGTCAGCTGCCTCCCTGCCCGACCGGGTCGGACAGGCCGACCTCGGTGACCGTGGCTCCGACCGACGGTTTGATGACGTTGAGCACCGGCTGCGGGAAGAAGCCCAGCAGCAGGATGAGCGCTACCAGCGGTACCAGCACCGCGACCTCACGGATCGACAGGTCGGGGAACCGGATCCGGTGCCGGGGCTCAGCAGCCCCTGGTGCGGTCGCGGCACCCGGCCCGTCCACGGTTGCCAGCACGGCCGCGCCGCGCACGGGTCCCTGCATGACCCGCTGGTAGAACCACAACACATACAGCGCGGCCAGAATGATGCCCGCCGTAGCGATCACGGTGGCCACCGGCTGGCGCGGGTACGAGCCGATCAAGACCATGAACTCCGAGACGAACGAGTTGGTACCGGGCAGCGCCAATGCGGACAGCCCGGCCAGCAGCATCATCCCAGCCAGGACTGGAGCCAGCGCCGCCACCCCGCCATAGTCGCTGATCAGCCGGGAGCCGCCGCGAGCAATCAGCATGCCGACCACGATAAACAGCATTCCGGTGGAGATGCCGTGGTTGACCATGTAGAGCACCGCGCCGGCCTGCGCCTGGGTGGAGAAGGCGAACACGCCCAGCGCGATGAACCCGAAGTGCGCCACCGAGGTGTAGGCCACGAAGCGTTTCATGTCCGACTGGCCGACGGCCAGCAGCGCGGCGTATACGATGCCGGCGATGGCCAGCACCAACACCAGCGGAGCCAGCGTGCGCGACGCGTTGGGGAACAGCGGCAGGCAGTACCGCAGGAAACCGTAGATGCCGACCTTGTCCATCACACCGACCAGCAGTACGCCGACACCCACCGGGGCCTCGGCACCGGCGTCGGGCAGCCAGGTGTGGAAAGGCACCAGCGGCGCCTTGATGGCGAAGGCGAGGAAGAACCCGAGGAACAGCCAGATCTGGGTGCTGGTCGGAATGGTGTTGGCAATGCGCACCAAAGCGGCCCAGTCGAAGCTGCCATGTCCCAGCCGGCGCCCGCTCACCACGAACAGGCCGATCACGCTGGCCAGCATGACCAGCCCACCCAGCAGCGAATACAAGAAGAATTTCACGGCGGCGTACTGCCGTCTTGGGCCACCGAATCGCCCGATCAGGAAGTACATCGGTACCAGCATGACCTCGAAAAACAGGTAGAACAGGAACACGTCGGTGGCCACGAACACACCGACAAGCAGCGACTCCAACACCAGGACCAGCGCGTAGAAATCCGCCGGGGTACGGCCCTCGGGCAGCTTCTCCGCCCACGACGAGCCCATCACGATCGGCACCAGCACGCCGATCAGCGCGATCATGACCAGGGCGATGCCGTCGACGCCAAGCGCGAAGCGGGTTCCGAATGCCGGGATCCATGGCACGGACAGGATCAGTTGCAGCCGCCCCCCACCGGGCTGATACTCCGACCAGACCACCGCAGCCAGGATCAACTCCACCAGCGCGAACGCCAGCCCGATTGCCTTGGCCGCGGCCGGCGCGGTACGCATCGGCGCCACGACCGCGGCCCCCACCATGGGCAGCAGCAGCATGGCCAGGAGCACTCCGCCCCCGCTCATGCGTAGCTCACCGCCACCAAGAAAGCGATCACCACAATCCCCCCGCCGAGCATGCCCAACGCGTAGCTACGCACGAACCCGGTCTGCAACCGGCGCAACCGGCCGGACGTGCCGCCCAGCAGCGCCGCGGTGCCGTTGACGATCCCGTCGATGCCCTTGTTGTCCACGAACACCAGCGCCCTGGTCAGCCAGGTACCGGGACGCGCGATGATCGCCTCATTGATCGCGTTGGCGTACAAGTCGGCTCGGGCGGCGGCCACCGGCAGCGACACGGGTTCGGGCTTGACCACCGGCACCGGGTTACGACCGATGACCAGCCAGGCCACTGCAACACCGACTGCGGACACCAGCACGGTCAGCAGCGGCACCGCAACCGCCGTGGTGGTCGACTCCACTGGCACCAACGCCCCCACCGAGGGCTCCAGCCAGCGCGCCAACCGCTCCCCCGAGGCGAGGAACCAGCCGGCGATCAGCGAACCGATAGCCAGCGGCACCATCGGCACCCACATCACCGGCGGGCATTCGTGCGGGTGGTATGCCTGGCCGTCGGCGCTGCGCAGGTTGCGCCAGCGCTCCTCGCCGAAGAACGTCATGAGCATTAGCCGCGTCATGTAGAAGGCGGTCAGGCCAGCCGACAGCAGCGCGATCACACCGAACAACCAGCCGGCATCGCTATCCGCGCCGAAGGCCGCCTCGATGATCGCGTCCTTGGAGTAGTAGCCGGACAGGAACGGGAACCCGATCAGCGCCAGGTAGCCCGTGCTGAACAGAGCAAAGGTGATCGGCAGGTGCTTGGCCAGCCCACCCATCCGGCGCATGTCGATCTCATCGTGCATGCCGTGCATGACCGCGCCGGCCCCGAGGAACAGCACCGCCTTGAAGAAGCCGTGGGTGAGCAGGTGCACGATGCCCAGCGCGTAACCGGCCGGGCCCAACCCGACTGCGAGGATCATGTAGCCGATCTGGCTGACGGTGGAGTAGGCCAGCACCTTCTTGATGTCGTCGTAGGCGCAGCCGATGATCGACCCGATCAGCAGGGTGATCGTCCCGACCGCCGCGACGGCCAGCCGGCCGTCTGTGCTGAGGTTGTACAGCGGGCTGCACCGGGCGACCAGGTACACCCCGGCGGTCACCATCGTCGCGGCGTGGATCAGCGCCGAGACCGGGGTCGGGCCTTCCATCGCGTCGGGCAACCATGCTTGCAGCGGGAACTGACCGGACTTACCGCAGGCGCCGAGCAGCAACAACAGCGTGATCGCCAGCAGGGTCGGCGCGCTGATCTCTCCCGCGCGGGCAAACACCTGAGAGAACTGCACGGTGCCCAACGAGCGCCAGATGAGAAAGATCGCGATCGCGAGGCCGACGTCGCCGACCCGGTTCATCAGGAACGCCTTTTTCGCCGCCGTGGCGGCGCTGGGACGATCCTGGTACCAGCCAATCAGCAGGTAGGAGGCGAGACCCACGCCTTCCCAGCCGAGGTAGAGCGTGACGAAGTTGTTGGCGAGCACCAAGATGAGCATCGCCGTGATGAACAGGTTGAAGTACCCGAAGAACCTGCGCCGCCCGGGATCGTGCTCCATGTACCCAATCGAGTAGAGATGGATCAGACCCCCGACTCCGGTGATGAGCAGCACGAACGTGAGCGACAGCGGGTCCAGTCGCAGGCCGTAGCTGACCTGCAGGGAGTTGACCGCGAACCAGGTCCCGCTGCCCAGTTCCCGGGTTCGCTGCGACGCGTCGTAACCCAGCGTCTGGAAGAACAGCACCACCCCATAGACGAAGGCGGTAAGCACCGTCGCGCAGCCCAGCAGGTGCCCCCACGCATTGGTGCGCCTGCCGCCGGCCAGCAACACGAACGCGCCGACAGCGGGCAGCACCACGAGCAGCCACGCGGATAGCGCAGTGCCCTCCGCAGGCAAGACCTCGGCCATACCGGCCACTCCGATCGTCGCGGTATGAACAAGCAGTCTGGCAAGCACTCCAGCACACCGAGGCAGCACCCGCTACCACGTAGTCACCTTCCCCTCAGTCTAGGGGGGTAGCGCTGTTCACCCGGCACCACCTCATTCGGGCGGGTCGCGCTCGGGCCGGAGGGGTCTCATGGATACATGCGCACCTTCGCGTCCAGATCGAGATTGACGAGCTAGCACGGCCGTTCCGCACGTTGTGGATATCCTCGGCGCAGCCGAACTGGCCGCCATGCCGTGAACTCGCCCGGCTCAGTATTTGAGGAGGTTGGCCTCGTCAACCGACGCCGATCGGCGCGTTTTGAAGATCGCCATGATGATGGCTAGGCCTACCACCACCTCGGCAGCGGCCACCACCATCACGAAAAACGCCATGATCTGACCGTCCAGCGTGCCGTTAATCCGCGCGAAAGTGATCAATGTCAGGTTCACTGCGTTGAGCATCAACTCGATGCACATGAACACCACGACCGCATTGCGGCGCACCAGGACACCGACGGCGCCAATGGTGAACAGCAGCGCCGACAGCAGGAGGTAGTACGTGGGGCTCACCGCGAGACCTGCTTGCAGGGTCGAGCCATCATCACCCTCCGCTCTCCTCGTCGGCTGGGGGTGGCGGCACCGGTCCGCGCAGGGCCCGGGCGTCGGGTTCTACCCCGGCGCTGACGACATTGCGTACCTCAGCGTCTAGCCGATCGGTAGCTGTCGATTCGAGCAACTCAGAGCGTGACTGCGGCGCCGGCGTACCGTCCGGCAGCAGAGCGGGGGTGGCTACCGAGTTGAGGGTGGCGAACACTCCGGGACCGGGCAGCGGGGAGGGATGCGCACCGCGGATCCGCGCCTCGACCCGTTCGCGCTGGATCAGCCTGCCCTCCTTGGTGCGTTCGGTGTAAGCCAGCACCATCGCACCCACCGCCGCGGTGATCAGCAATGCCGAGGTGAGCTCGAAGGGGAACAGGTAGTCGGTGAACAGCAGCCGGCCGAGGTTGGCGACGTTGCCCCCGCCGATGGTGTTCACAGTGGTTAACCCAACAGAACTGACCCCGGTGAACGCCCGACCCAGCATCGCCACCAGCAGGACGGCCAGCCCGATGCCGCCTAGCGCCGCCGCAACGCGCTGCCCGCGCAGGACCTCGACCACCGACTCGGCGCTTTGCTTGCCGACGAGCATCAGCACGAACAAAAACAGCATCATGATCGCGCCGGTGTAAACGATTATCTGCACGAACCCCAGGAACGGCGCCTGCTGGACCATGTACAGCGCACCCAGGCACAGCATGGCCTGCGCCAGCCACAATGCCGAATGCACCGCATTGCGGGCGAAGACCATCGCCAGGCCCCCGGCCAACGCCAGCGGACCCAAAATCCAGAACGCGATGGTTTCGCCCCAGCCGATGGGATCGGTGGCAGGTGCCAGCAGCATGCTCAGCGGGCTCACGGCTCCTCCTCACCCACCATTCCCGACCGCCGCTCCAAGCTCGGGCCCTGCACGTAATAGTCCTCCTCGGACTCGCCCAGCCGCATCGGGTGCGGGGGTGGCTCCATTCCCGGCAACAACGGCGCCACTAGGTCTTCCTTGGTGTAGATGAGATCCTGGCGATTG
The DNA here is from genome assembly GCA_035276605.1 of Pseudonocardiaceae bacterium. Lineage (GTDB taxonomy): Bacteria > Actinomycetota > Actinomycetes > Mycobacteriales > Pseudonocardiaceae. Next base: position 7,728 of record DATELN010000072.1, read on the forward strand.
TCGTCGGCCACCTCGTATTCGTTGGTCATGGTCAGCGCGCGGGTCGGGCAGGCCTCGATGCACAGCCCGCAGCCGATGCACCTAAGGTAGTTGATCTGGTAGATCGCACCGTAGCGTTCCCCCGGCGAGTACCGGGCCTGGTCGGTGTTGTCGCCGCCCTCGACGTAGATGGCGTCGGCTGGGCACGCCCAGGCACACAGCTCACAGCCCACGCACTTCTCTAGCCCATCCGGGTGCCGGTTGAGCTGGTGACGGCCGTGGAAGCGCGGCGCCGGGATCTTCTTGACCTCGGGATACTCCTCGGTCACCACCTTCTTGAACATCGTCGAGAAGGTGACCCCGAAACCCTTGACCGGATCAAGTAGTCCCATGGTCGTCCTCCCTCCTGGTTGGTGGTCCGCCGTTGGGCGTCTCGTCCGCACCGGCCCCAGCAGCCGTGGTCATCGCGGCGCGTCGGGGCGGCGGGGCCGGTACCACTAGGTCCAGCGGGGGCAGCGGGTAATCCGATCCGGCGGTCGGCGCCTTACCGGCGCGCTGGATCCTGCCGTTCGGCGGCGCGGTCCGAGCTGCGGAACCGTTCTGCGGCAGCAGGAAGGCGACGATCAGCAGCATGACCAGCACGACGCCGCCCACCACGAGGACCTCACCCGGCGTGATGTTCGAACCACGCAGTGTTCGTGCTGTGGAGACCAGCACGATCCACACCAGGCTGCCCGGCACCAGCAGCTTCCACCCGACCGCCATGAACTGGTCATACCGCAGCCGGGGAAGGGTGCCGCGCAGCCAGATGAATACGAACAAAAAGACCAGCATCTTGCTGATGAACCACAACGGGCCCCACCAGCCGCGGTCGAGTACGCCGCCAGACAGCGGCCACGGGGCGTGCCAACCGCCGAGGAACAGCGTGGTCGCCATCGCCGAGACGGTGATCATGTTGACGTATTCGGCGAGGAAGAACAGCGCGAACTTCAGCGACGAGTACTCCGTGTGGAAGCCGCCGACCAGCTCAGACTCCGCCTCGGGCAGGTCGAAGGGCGCCCGGTTGGTCTCGCCCACCATCGACACGCAGAACACCACGAAGCTGGGGAACAACAGGAAGACAAACCACCACTGCCGCGACTGGGCGGCCACGATGTCGGCGGTGGACAGCGAGCCCGAATACAGGATCACCGCGACGATGGACATACCCAGCGCGATCTCGTAGGAGATCACCTGGGCGGCCGAGCGAAGCGAGCCCAGCAGGGGGTACGGCGAGCCGGACGCCCAGCCGGACAGCACGATGCCGTACACGCCAAGCGATGAGCAGGCCAGCACCACGAGTACCCCGACCGACAGGTCGGTGACCTGCAAGGCGGTCTGCTCCCCGAAAATGGACACCTGGCCGCCCAGCGGAATCACGGCAAACGCGGTAAAGGCGGTGACCGTCGAGATCACCGGAGCCAGCACGTACACCCAGCGGTCGGCCAGCACCGGTGTGATGTCCTCCTTCAACGCCAGCTTGAGCCCATCGGCCAACGACTGCAGCAACCCGAATGGTCCCACTCGGTTGGGCCCTGGCCGGTGCTGCATCCGGCCCACCACCCGGCGCTCCATCCAGATCATGAACAGGGTCATGACCTGGAGAAAGACGAAGATCACGATAACCTTGAGGATGATGAGCCACAGCGGGTCGTCAGCGAGGAGGGCACCAGTGGGTGTCATGACCTGCCTCCCCACCCTGTCTTTGAATTTCCGCCGTTGCCACTACGTACCGTAACCACGGCGCCGTGTCCCACGCCCAGGCTGCGGCGGATGGTGGCGGGTCCGGAGTTGCCCGGCAGCCACACCACGCCCGGCGGCAGGTCGGCAGCGGCGACCGGCAGCCTGATCGATCCGTGTTGGGTAGACACTGTCACGGTCCCCCCGAGGTGCACCCCAAGCTCGGCCGCGGTCGCCTCGGATAGCAGCGCGATGGCGGGCCGCGCAGTGGCGGCTAGCTGCGGTTCGCCATCCTGCATCGACCCGTTGTCCAGCAGCCGGCGCCAGGTGGCCAGCAACACCTTTCCCTCACTCGCCTGCGGCACTGCGGCCTCTTCTGCCGCCTTATGGCTGGTGTGACGGCTGGTGTCACGCTTGATGCCACCATAGGTGCCCAGCGCGGCGAACCCGGCCCACGCCGCCACGGGCGTCTGAGTGAACAGGTCGACGTCCATCTCGACGCCAAGACTGTCAAGCACCCGGCAGTCCGGAATAGCGGCCCGCGCCATACTGTTGCCGGACGTAATGGTGGTTGCGAACTTCCGGCGGCGGCCCTCCCAATCGAGGTAGCTGCCGGATTTTTCAACGACGGCTGCGACCGGGAGTACGACGTCCGCTGCTCGAGTGACGGCTGACGGGCGCATCTCCAGGCTTACGACGAATTTGGCTCGGCTCAGCGCCTGCTCGGCCAGCCGAGGATCGGGCAGGTCGTAGGGGTCCACCCCACCGATGACCAGCCCACCCAGCTGCCCAGCCGCTGCGGCGGCGACGATTCCCGCGGTGTCGCGCCCGGGCCGGCTCGGCACCGTCACGCCCCAGGCTTTCTCGACCTCGGCGCGCGCGACGTCGTCGGTCACCAGCCGGCCGCCGGGTAGCAGGGTCGGCA
>DATELN010000073.1:0-3342 GCA_035276605.1 Pseudonocardiaceae bacterium
GGCGGACCGGGCAGTGTTCGCGGCATTGACCGGGTTGCTGTCCCCGGCTTGCCGATTGCATCGCCTCGTCACGCCGGCCACGCCCTTGCGGTGGCACCGGGACCTGGTGAGACGACGCTGGACTTGGCCCCGGCGTCACCGCACCAACGGCCGCCGCGTGGCACCTGAGCTGCGGCGGTTGGTGCTGCGGCTGGCCGCCGAGAACCCCTGCTGGGGTTACCGGCGAATCCACGGTGAACTCGCCGGGCTTGGTTACTAGATCGGGGCCACTACGGTGTGGTCGATTCTCCAACGGGCTGGCATCGAGCCCGCCCCGCGCCGCGACGGGCCCAGCTGGCGGCAGTTCCTGCGGCTACAAGCCCGCGGCATTCTGGCTACCGACTTCTTCTGTGTCGACACGCTGTTGTTGCCGCGGTTGTCTGTGCTGTTCGTGGTGGAACACGCGACCCGGCGCGTTGACCTCCTGGGAGTCACCCCCAACCCCAGCGGCGCCTGGGTGGCCCAGCAGGCGCAGAACTTTCTGATGGACCTCGGCGACCGCGTGACTCAGTTCACGGTGTTGATCAGGGACCGCGACAGCAAGTTCACCAGCGTTTTCGATGCCATCTTCGCCAGCGAGGGCATGCGTATCCTGCGCACTCCGGTACGGGCACGCCAAGCGAACGCGATCGCCGAACGATGGATCGGAACCCTCCGCCGCGAACTGCTAGACCGGATGCTGATCAGCAACCGCCACCATCTCACGGCAGTGCTGACTGAGTACGTGGCGCACTTTAATACCATCGCCCACACCGCGCACTCAACCAAGCAGCACCACTGAGGTCCCTACCACCACCGGCGGCGCCCTCCCAGCTTCACCTGCAACGCCGCGATCTGCTCGGCGGGTTGATCCACGAATACGCCCAGGTCGCATGACATGGATGACCGGTTCGGCACCCACAGCGCATCAACGAGCGATCGACGACTGTTTGCCATCCTGATGGATGGTGTTAGGATGGTGGTGGGATGGTAGGAGGATCCATGGCTGAGGTCGACAAGAGTGAAAAAATCACCATCAACATAGGACTGGTCGACCTCGGTCAGATCGATCTCCTCGTCGATGAGGGCTTCTACGCCAACCGCACGGACTTCATCCGTACGGCAATCCGGCGCCAGCTGGAAAGCCGGGCGGCTGCGGTGAACGACACGATAGTGCGCCGCACGCTGACACTTGGCACCCAGCACCTCAGCCGCCGCGATCTCGAAGAGCTTCGCGACGCCGGGCAGATGATCGAGCTGCGAGTCCTGGGGTTGGCGACCATCGCTGACGACGTCACTGCTGAACTCGCGCTGGCCACGATCGCCTCGGTGGAGGTCCTCGGCGCCTTCCGAGCACCGCGGGCGGTCAAGGCTGCCCTCGCCCCCCGCACCGTCCCCTGAGCAGCTGCCGCGCTCGCCAGCACGACGCGGCCCCGCCATCACACGGCGTTATGCCAACCCGCATCGCCGACACCACACCCTCCAAGGGGCTCACATGGATCACGATCGCGCCGCCAACATGTCCGAAGCACTCAGGCTCACCCGCACCGGACAGCTGACCGAGGCGCTGGCCGTGCTCCAGCGCACGCTGGGCACCGCACCTGCGGCCGGGCCCGACTACACCGGCTGGCAAAGTTCCGGGCACTCACTCGGCGACTGGCTGTCAGGCGGGTACCGCACCTCACCAGTCGAGCACCCCGCCGCTCGCGGGCTAATCGACACACTGCGCGACACGCTGGGCACCCAGCTGCCCGGTGGACTGGCCGACCTACCGAATGACCTGCCCACCGCCAGCCGCCGCAGCGCACAGCTGGCAGCGGCCGTGGCACCCGGCGGCGAGATCCGCCACCTGCGCTACACCGCCGCAGCCGGGACCCGAGGCTATGACCTCTACATCCCCACCGGCTACCGCAGTACGCCGGTGCCGCTGGTCGTCATGCTGCACGGCGGCAAGCAAAATGCCACCGACTTCGCCGCCGGCACCCGGATGAACGACTTCGCCGAAAAGCACACCTTCCTCGTTGCCTACCCCCAGCAGTCCCAGGCGGCCAACAGCGGCGGCTACTGGAACTGGTTTTCCCCCAGCGACCAGCAGCCCAGTTCCGGCGAACCGGCGATCATCGCGGGCATCACCCGCCAGGTCATGACCGACCATACGATCAACCCCACCCGGGTGTACGTCGCCGGACTATCCGCCGGCGGCGCGATGGCTGCAGTCATGGCCGCCACTCACCCCCACCTCTACGCCGCGGTCGGGGTACATTCCGGGATCGCCTACGGCGCGGCACACGACGTCGCATCGGCGTTCGCCGCCATGCGCACAGGTGGCTCACCGGCCCCAGGCGGCCCTGTGCCATTGATCGTCTTCCACGGCGACCGCGACCGGATCGTGGCTCCCGTGAACGCCGAAAACCTCATCGCTGCCCGGCTGATCACGGCCGCCACCTCACTCTCGGAAACCACGCACCTCACCGACCAGACCCAGCACACCTGCACCCGAACCGTGCACACCGACATCAACGGCACGGTCCTGGCTGAATCTTGGACGGTGCACGGCGGCGGACACGCCTGGTTTGGGGGCAGCCCAATCGGGTCCTACACCGATCCCATGGGACCCGACGCATCCGCCGAAATGGTCCGATTCTTCCTCACACACTGCGATCACATCTAAGCAACGGTGTCCCCGTCAGCAGTCACCTCGGTGACCGCCACCCCGATCCCCGCATCCGAAAGCATGCTGCGCAGTTTTTAGTGAGCAGATGAACCAGTCCGGGTAAGCCTGTGGCTTAATGCGACCAGTTCACACTCTGCACTCCATTGAGGTGAGTCAACGACCGGCTGGCCCTAATCACCGTTATCGGGTTGTCGATGATCTGGCTGGTGGTGATCCGGCAGACTTGGCGCCCGGTGGCCGCCGGGAGGTGAGCACTGTTAGGCCCTGGACGTGGAGTCCTGCTCACAGATCGTGCCCCTGTCGGTGGTCGGGAGAACGTGATCGCTGCTGGGATGTCGTGCCCGCCACTTGTGGTGTGAGCACTGCTTGATTAGGTCGCTGATGGTTCTCCCGCAGGCTGCTGATGACCGGTGATCGGGATCGAGAGGGGGAGGGGTTTGCGACTGTTTGTGGGGGATGACTGGTCTGAGGCGGACCATGACGTGGAGCTGATGGACGCCACCGGGCGGACGCTGGCCAAGGCCCAGCTTGCCGAGGGAGTGGCCGGGATGGCTGGCCTGCATGCCCTGGTCGGCGATCAGCTCGGTGAGGATGACGGGGATGTCGAGGTCGTCGTCGGGATCGAAACCGACCACGGCCCGTGGGTGCAA
>DATELN010000074.1:0-57161 GCA_035276605.1 Pseudonocardiaceae bacterium
TGGCCCACCGCGCCGCGCCCGGTGCCGGCCGCGGAGCTCCTGCCCGAACGTGCGCTGGCCGGGGACCCGGAAGCAGAACGGTTGCTGGTGGACCAGGTGATGCGGCCTCTCACGGAGGCCAGCGGTGGGCTAGTCGAAACGCTCGACGCCTACTTCGATGCCAGCGGAGTCCTGGAAGCTTGTGCTCGGCGGTTGTTCGTGCACCCCAACACGGTGCGCTACCGGCTACGCCGCATCGCCGAGATCACTGGACGGGTACCCGGTGACCCGCGAGACGGCCTGGTGCTGCGGGTAGGCCTGGCAGTCGGTCGGCTAGCCCGCTCCCGCGGCCTGTGGTAGCCGTGGGGTAGCCCACCGGCTCGCCCAGATGGCAGCGTGGCCGCCGGAAGCCACCTTGTAGACACTCCACAAGAATGGCGCGGTGGACTTCGTTCCCGGCGGCATCACCACCGTGGCCAACCAGGGTGTTCAGTGGACACCGATGATCGCACTGCTCGCACCCGGACAAGGCGCCCAGGCCCCCGGCATGTTGGCGCCCTGGCTGGAACTGGAAGGTGCCGCCGACCGGATCGCGGCCTGGTCGCACAGCGCCGGGCTAGACCTCCAGCGCCTCGGCACGACGGCGGATGCCGACGAGATCAAGGACACCGCAGTGACGCAGCCGCTGATCGTGGCGCTGTCCCTGCTCGCCGCCGAAGAGTTACTCCGGCGGCTGGACCTGCCCACTGAGGCTCCGGTCGCTGGACACTCAGTCGGCGAACTAGCCGCGGCAGCGATCGCCGGGGTGCTCACCGCCGACGAGGCCGTCACGCTCGCCACTGTCCGTGGCAAACAGATGGCTGCGGCGTGTGCACTGGCGGCCACCGGAATGTCCGCCGTGCTCGGGGGTACCCCTGATGGTGTCGAGGCAGCGCTGGCGCAACTGGAGTTGGACGCCGCCAACCACAACGGCGCCGGCCAGGTCGTCGCCGCCGGCCGGCTTGCGGCGCTGGCCGCGCTGGCCGCGCAACCACCCACCCGAAGCAGGGTGATCCCGCTGCCGGTAGCCGGAGCATTCCACACTCATTTCATGGCGCCGGCCGAACGGGCCCTGGCTGACTACGCCGCGCAGCTCACCGTCAAGAACCCGACGCGACCGGTGCTGTCCAACGCCGACGGGCAGGTCGTCTCCGACGGGGCCGAGATACTGGATCGGCTGGTCGCGCAGGTGACCAAGCCGGTCCGCTGGGACTGCTGCATGGCTACGCTGCGCACCTTGGGCGTCACCGCCACAATCGAGCTTCCGCCCGCTGGCACGCTGTCCGGACTCGTCAAACGCGATCTGAAAGGGACGGTCACACTGGCCCTGAAGACACCTGAGGACCTCGACAAGGTCGCTGGTCTGGTTGACGATCATGCCGGTGCGGTGAGCCGGGCTGACCTGTCGGGAAGCCACGCGTGAACCTCTACCCTCGGCAGCTGCCGCCGATGGCTGGCGCGCGCATCCTCGGCTTGGGCAGCATGCAACCCGAGCAGATCGTGACCAATACCGACATCGCCGCTCGCGGGGTGGACACTACTGACGAATGGATCCGCACCCGGGTGGGAATCGAACAACGGCGGGTGGCCCGCACCGACCAGTCGGTAGTGGACATGGCCGTCGATGCGGGTTCCAAGGCGCTCGCCGATGCGGGGCTGGCACCCGGCGACATCGACGCGGTCCTCGTCGCCACCTGCACGATGCCCTCGTTCATTCCCAATGCGGCAGGGCAGACCGCCGACCGCATCGGGGTGCGGGCCGCTCCCGCCTTCGATATCAACGCCGCGTGCGCCGGTTTCTGCTACGGGCTGGGCACCGCATCCGACATGATCCGCGCCGGATCCGCGCGCCACGTGCTGGTGATCGGTGCGGAAAAGCTGTCCGACTGGGTCGATCCGATGGACCGGTCGACGTGCATCATCTTCGCCGATGGCGCGGGCTCGGTCGTGGTCGGCTCGACCGACCACGGCGAGCGGCCTGGGATAGGCCCGATCGCAGCCGGCAGCGCCGGAGACTTGGTCGACACCATCGTGGTGGCTGACCGTCATTCCTTCATCCGCCAAGAAGGCCAGGAGGTGTACCGCTGGGCGATCACGAAGATCGCGCCAGTGGCGTTGCGGGCGTTGGAACTCGCTGGGCTAGCCCCAGCGGATGTCGACGTGCTGGTGCCGCACCAGGCCAACCTGCGCATCGTTGAGGCCATCGCCAGGCGCATCCGGATCGCTGGAGGTCGCAAGGACATGGTGGTCGCCGACGACATCGTCCACTCGGGCAATACGTCCTCAGCGTCGATACCGCTTGCGCTCGACCACATGCGAGCCGAAGGCCGGATCCGTTCCGGTGACCTCGCGCTACTGGTCGGGTTCGGCGCCGGACTGTCCTATGCCGCCCAAGCGGTGGTCCTGCCGTGAAGCTCATGGTGCGCAGCTGGAGAATGCATCGCCGCACGGCACGTTGCGGCCCGATCACCGAGACCGACAGAAGGGACAGACACCGGTGACAAACGAGGAGATCCTCAAAGGCATTGCCGAGATCGTGAACGAGGTAGCAGGCGTCGAGACCAGCGAGATCACCCCGGACAAGTCTTTCGTGGACGAGTTGGACATCGACTCGCTGTCGATGGTGGAAATCGCGGTGCAGGTGGAGGACCGCTTCGGCGTCAAGGTGCCCGACGACGTACTGGCCAACCTCAAGACCGTTGGCGACGCGGTGGACTACGTAGCCAAAACCACCACATGACACCCACGGACCATCTGCGTGCACTTCTCTGGCGCTAACTCTTTTGGGCGGAGATGAATATGACGACTGAGGTTGTCGTCACTGGGCTAGGTGCGACGACCCCGCTCGGCGGCGACGTCGCATCGACCTGGGATGCCCTGCGGTCCGGCAAGAGCGGCGTCGTCGCGCTGACCGAAGACTGGGTTGATCGCTACGACCTGCCGGTGCGTATCGCGGCGAAGCTGGCAGTCGATCCCACCGACTGCCTTCCTCGGGTCCAGGCCCGCCGCTGGGACCGGTGCGAGCAGGTGGCAGTCATCGCCGCGCGACAAGCCTGGCAGCACGCCGGCGCACCCGAGGTCGAGCCGGAGCGGCTGGGCGTGGTGATGGGCACCGGCATCGGTGGTGCGATCACCCTGCTCGGGCAGGATGACTTGCTTGAGAACGCGGGGATGCGCAAGGTCTCGCCGCTGACCATCCCCATGCTGATGCCCAATGGCCCAGCCGCTCATGTCGGATTGGACCTTGGTGCCCGCGGTGGAGTCCACGCGCCCGTCGCCGCCTGCGCATCAGGCGCGGAGGCGCTGGTCATCGCGTGGCGAATGCTGCGGGCCGGCGAGGTTGACGTGGTAGTGGCCGGCGGAGCCGAGGCCTGCATCCTTCCCATCACCCTGGCTGGATTCGCCCAGATGCGAGCGATGAGCACCCGCAACAACGAGCCCGAGCGTGCCTCTCGACCGTTCGATATCGCCCGGGACGGGTTCGTACTGGGCGAGGGCGCCGGGGCGATGGTGCTAGAACGGGCGGAGTTCGCGGCCGCCCGGGGGGCCGCCCGGCACGCTCGACTCGCTGGTATAGGCACCAGCTCCGATGGGCACCACATCACCGCGCCTGAGCCGGAAGGGACTGGCGCCAGCAGGGCGATTTCCGCGGCGCTGCGCAGCGCGGGCCTGGCTAAGAGTGATGTCGGGCACGTCAACGCGCACGCCACTGCCACCCCGGTCGGCGACGTCGCCGAGGCGGCCGCGATCCGGACCGCCATCGGTGAGCATCCGGTGGTCACCGCACCTAAGGGGGCGTTAGGTCACCTCCTTGGCGCCGCCGGTGCGGTTGAAGGCCTGGCCTGCGTGCTCGCGCTGCGAGACGGTGTCGTACCGCCGACGCTCAACCTGGAGGACCCCGACCCGGGCGTCCAGCTCGATGTCGTCACCGGCTCAGCCCGCGAAGTCCGGTTGACCGCCGCCGTCAACGACTCCTTCGGGTTCGGCGGGCACAACGTGGCAATCGCCTTCACCTCGGCGTGACCGCCTTACCCCACAAGGCACGCTCTCAAGGAGATCATCCGATGACAGCTCTGGCCCATCGTTCCAGCGCCGCGGATGGGCACTCCGGGGATGGACAGGCCGCCGATCCGCGCGACCCAGAACGACGCCTCAAGTGCCTGTTCGACCCCGCCACGCTGGTGGCGCTGCATCCTCGGGACAGCAGTGGAGCCTTCGCCGCCCGCGGCCGCATCGACGGCGCCAAGGTGATCGCCTACTGCACCGATGCCACCACGATGGGCGGCGCGATGGGTTCTGAAGGCTGCCGGCACATCGTCGAGGCCATTGACATCGCGATCCGGGAACGGTCACCGGTGATCGGCTTGTGGCACTCCGGTGGGGCCCGGCTGGCCGAGGGCGTGGAGGCTCTCGACGCCGTCGGCCAGGTCTTCGCTGCGATGGTCCGGGCCTCCGGACGGATACCGCAGATCTCCGTGGTGCTGGGAGCCGCCGCAGGTGGAGCGGCCTATGGGCCCGCGCTCACCGACATCGTGATCATGGCACCGGAGGGCAGGGTCTTCGTGACCGGCCCGGACGTGGTGCGCAGCGTCACCGGCGAGCAGATCGATATGGAAGCGCTGGGCGGTCCCGCCGCGCACGGCAAGAAATCCGGTCTGGCGCATGTGGTGGCCACCTCCGAACCCGACGCGTTGCTGCGGGCACGCCATATCGCAGGACTGTTCGCCCGGCCGGGCATGTTCGATCTGCATTCACTCGGTGAGGAGGTCGACCTCTCCGAGTACCTGCCCACGCAGCGTCAACGCGCTTACGATGTGCGCCCCTTGCTGCACGCCCTGCTGGATGGAGCCGATTCCGGCCAGGCCGATCCCACTAACGGCTTCGTCGAGCTGCAACCCAAATGGGCGCCCAACATCGTGGTGGGATTGGGCAGGCTCACCGGTCGGACCGTTGGCGTGATCGCGAACAACCCGCTGCGGCTAGGGGGATGCCTGGATTCGGTGTCAGCGGAGAAGGCATCGCGCTTTGTGCGGATGTGCGACGCGTTTGGTGTGCCCCTGCTCGTCGTAGTCGATGTGCCTGGGTACCTGCCGGGTGTCGGCCAGGAATGGGACGGCGTGGTGCGTCGCGGTGCCAAGCTGCTGCACGCCTTTGCCGAAGCGATCGTTCCCCGGATCACCCTGGTCACTCGAAAGGCGTTCGGCGGTGCCTACATCGCCATGAACTCCCGATCACTGGGTGCTACGCAGGTCTTCGCGTGGCCCGACGCCGAGGTGGCCGTCATGGGCGCCAAGGCCGCGGTGGGCATCCTGCACCGCAGGGCCCTGGCCGCAGCGGCAGAAGACGAGCGCGAGGCCCTGCACGCTAAACTTGCCGAGCACCACGAGCAGATCGCCGGCGGAGTAGACCGGGGGGTGGCCATCGGGGTGGTAGACGAGGTGATCAAGCCGGCACAAACTCGACGGCGCCTGGCTGAAGCGCTCGCCGCCGCACCCGCCGGCCGCGGTGCGCACGGCAACATCCCGCTGTAGTTGGTGGCTCTTCAAGACCGGCCAACCGGGTAGTTGGTGGTCTTGAAGAGCTACCAACGTCAGCAGGCCATCAGCAGGTTCGCAGTCGGTGAGCTCGGGCCCAGCCGCAGCGCGTCGCCCTGCCCGAGCAGTGGGTAGGACACCCACCAGCGTAGGCATCTCACCGGCAGCTCGGGCGGGGCATCAGCCGGGTTCTGCAGGCTGGTAAACGACGTCAGCGCGACGAGCCCGCCGCCGACCCGCGGCTCCAGGCGATGCACCACCATGCTGCCATCCAAGGTAGTCCGGTACTGAGCCCGCCAAGCCGCCTCGCCGGTGTCTCGGGCCCACTGCGGAATGACGGCACTGCGCCACAACCTGTAGTCACCTGCATTGATCGCGTCGAAATAAGTCTGGAGGACCTTCCGGATCCGGTCGGCATCTGGATGCAGCGCTACGTCGTCGACCAGCATGACGGTGGCCGGCCCTGGCTCCGGCGGTCTAGGGGTAGCGCCTTTTGCGACCGAGCCACCGAGCGAGCCGACGTTGTGAACCCCGGTAACTGGCCGCTGGTCTCGCAGCAGGAATCCCACTCCGGCCGCGCCGGCCAACACCATGACCGTCACCACCAGAAAGATCCACCCGCGTCGCGCAACCCGCCGTGCCACCGGGGCAGCCTACGCGCCACCGTCCCGTTCCCCGATATGGAGACATATCGGGGAAGTCGGGATGGCTCAGGCTCAGCCGACGCGGTGCAGCCAGGTGACGGGGGCACCGTCGGCGGCGCGACGGAAAGGTTCCAGCGCGTCGTCCCAGGCGGCGCCGAGCAGCTGGTCGAGCTGGTGAGCGAAAGACTCGGCATCTCGCGCCGTGGCGGCCAACGACCGCAACTGGTCCTCACCGACCACGATGTCCCCGTTGGCACTGGTGCGAGACCGCCACAATCCAAGCCCGGGCACAAAGCAGAACCGCTCACCATCCAGCCCTGGGCTGGCCTCCTCAGTCACCTCGAAACGGAGCATGGGCCAGGCGCGCAAGGCGCCGACCAGAGCCGCTCCGGTACCCGGCTTGCCAGACCACTCGCATTCGGCGCGCAGCTGGCCAGGCGCCGCTGCTTGCGCAGCCCACAGGAACTCCACCTTGGTCTGCAAGATGCCTGACACCGCCCACTCGACGTGCGGGCATACCGCAGACGGCGACGAGTGGACATAGATGATGCCACTAGTGCTCACGTGGTGCCTCCGCTGATCGACGAGGAGCGTCTTCCCCTACGTCCTCGTGATCATTGGCCGCGCACCGTTACGTATTGTGCCCTCCCCACCGCGGGTGCGCCAGCGGTGGGAGCGTGTGTCGCGAGAGAAAGATTCAGTGGCTATGGGCTCCCAACGCTTCCGAGGCCCTCACCGTGTCAACCAGTCCCGTCCCCTTGTCAAACGATGTCGAATAGCCAGCCACCTGCTGGTAAGAGGCGCCGTCCGAATAATGCAATGCCGTCGACTTCAGCACTTTCTCAATCTCGTCAGGCGTCGCGGTGGGATCAGCCTGAAACAGCAGGGCCACGATACCGGTAATTTGCGGCGCTGCCATCGACGTACCGCTAAGCGTGTTGTAACTACCCACGTCGAGAAGGCCGGGGCCGCTTTGCGGCTTGAGTCCGGTGGAGCAGACCGGTAGGTAGGCCCGGCAGGCACCGACGATATTCTCACCCGGCGCGGAGATGTCTGGCCAGGTCGCGGGATCGCTCTTCGCGCCGCGGGAAGAGAACTTCGATACTGGCCCATTGCGTGTGCCGGTACCTTGGTCGTTATAGGAGGCCACCGAAATGATTCCACCGGTCGGGTCTTGAGCCGGCGGGTTGGTATGGCTTTTCGAGCCGTCCCCGCCATCATTGCCCGCGGCCCACACCATGACCACGCCTTGCTTGACTAACTCACGCTGCAGCTTGACCGTCGCCGAATTTGGGTCAAACATACCCCCACCCGATGGTCCATAGGAGTTGTTGACCACCCTGATCGGCGGGCATTGGGCGCGCAGTACTGCGTCGCCGCACGGCTTAGTGTGGTGCTCCAGCACCCAGTTCAACGCTGTATCCGCACCAATGATTACCACAGCCGAACCGGTCGACAGTGAGACGATTTTGGCTCCCGGTGCGGCGCCGGACACCCTGGTGCCATCGCTGAGCGTAACCGTGCGACCTGCGGCGATGCTGGATACGTGGCTGCCATGGCCGCCGAGGGACAACGTGTCGGTGTCGACACTGCGCGGCATGTCCACGATGCAGTTCGTGTTTGTGTTGGCCTCGTCGAGGCACACGCTTTTCAGACTGCGCACGACCTTGCCCCCGGCGAACGCGGGATGGGTGGGGTCGATCCCGGAATCGATGATCGCCACGCTGACTCCGGTGCCATCCAACGCAGCGCCGTTGGCACCGGTCAGAGTCTGCTGGGCCTCCAACCCGCGGGTGGCGAGCAACGAAGTGGAGCGGGTGTTGACGTTGGTGGGAACCGCGTGCTCCACGACGGGCTGATCACCCTCGAGGTAGCTGACACCGGGCTGTGTCCGGGCCGCTTCGATCTGTTGTTTGGTTGCCGATGCGACCACCACCCCGATCTCGCGGAAAGTGGTGACCTGACGCATCCCGGTGGCAGCGACTGCCCGCTGCGCGTCCGCGAGAGTTGCGCCGTGCACCATCACCGGCAGCTGAGCGGAGACCACCGACAGCAGCTGTCCGGCCAACGACGGTGACAGCGGAACAAGCGCCGGCGCCGCGCTTGCCGGCTTCGCGGCCAACGAACCTCCGGCGATCAGTCCGCTGACCAGTAGCCCGGTCAGCAAACCCCGTCGAGGCATGAACCCTCCTTGTTCAACACTCCGTAGATACTTCGAGACACACAGTAATTAGTGAACACGTAGCGCGCACAGACGTCAACGCTTCGCAATCACTTGGCTCAGTGACCGCTTTCGGCAGCTATGAATCGAGACGCCTGTGCGCCGCTTCGGTTGCATCCCGCGCTGGGGTAGCGACCAATAGCGACTGCGTTCAGCGGCTCATGGATCGGGTAGGCCGCCAGGTGGCCGCCAGCAGCACCGCGGCACCGATCACACCGAGCCCGATCACGATGGCCAATCCAATTGGGCCCGCTACGGCAATGCCGAGCAGTCGGTCCACCGAGGCGGCACCGGGTCCGAGCAACCCGATGACCGCGCACACCACGCTGATCATCAGGACGTACTCGTAGCCTTCCTTGAACACGAAGAAGCCGTTCACGCGGTGGTGGGTGATCCCGGCGACGACCATGGTGCCGACCACGAACGCCGCCGCCAGCGCGGTACACAACCCGATCGCCAGCGCCGACCCGGCAGCCAGCTCGCCCGCACCGGACAGCACCGCGTGCAACTTAGGCGGTCGCAGCCCCAGGGAGCCGAACCAGCGGGTCGTGCCGGCCAAGCCGCCGCCGCCCCATAAATGGTTGTACCCGTGTGCCACCACCGTGAGCCCTACGACCACGCGTAGCAACACACTCGCGATATCGACCGGGGTCATCTCGCCTCTGTGCTGATGTTGCAGAACGGATGGAAGGCTTGCAACAGGTCATCGATCTGCTCTGGCGAACTGGGCGAGGCGAACAACGAGCCCTGGCCAGCATCGCACCCGGCCGCGCGGAAGCGCCCGAACTGAGCGCGTGTCTCGATACCCTCCGCCGTGACCGTCAGGCCCAGGGCGTGCGCCAAGTCCACTAACGCCGCGATGATCCGTTGATCCACCAGGCCGGAGGACGATTGCAGCCCTACGGCGAATGAACCCGCCAGCTTGAGTTCATGCAGTGGCAACCGGCGCAAGTCGGGGATGTTCCAGTAGCCGGTGCCAAAGTCATCTAAAGCGATGCGTACGCCCATCGCGTGCAGCTCTTTCAGCATCGTCAGCGGCCCCGTTCCGTCGCCCATCAAGGCCTGCTCGGTGAGCTCAAGTTGCAGGCTGGTGGGCTCCAACCCGTTCTGTACCAGGATCTCTGTGACGTCCGCCACCAGGGCTGGCTCGTGCAGCTGCCGCGGCGCCAGATTGACACTGACGAACGGGGCAGCAGCGCCGAAGCTGTCGACCCAAGCCCGGGCCTGCTCACATGCCCGTACCAGCACCCAACGTCCGAGCTGCACGATCGACCCGCTCTGCTCGGCAAGATCAATGAAGCGTTCCGGCCCGAGCACGCCGAACGTCGGATGACGCCACCGGACTAGGGCCTCAACGCCGATCAAGGACCGGTCTCGCAGCCGGTACAGCGGTTGGTACTCGACAAAGAATTCGCCGCGTTCCACCGCAGCAAGCATCGTCGCGGATAGCGTAAAACGCACCACCTCGCTGTCGTTGCGGTTTTGGTCGAATATCGCGTAGCGAGCCTTGCCATCCGCTTTCGCGCGATACATCGTGATGTCGGCAGCCTGGAGAAGATCCTCTGGGTTGGTCTCAGCCACGGGCCGTTCAACGACACCAATGCTCGCCGTCACCGTCAGCTCGTGAATACCGACTCGAATAGGCTCCGCCATAGCGGCCAGCACCTTATCGGCCAGCATAACCACGTCATGTTCTCCGGCAGTTCCCTCCACGACGATGACAAATTCGTCGCCACCCATACGCGCCACCAGCTGCCCAGCACAGCAGCAGCGTGTCAGCCGGGCCGCGACGGTTTTCAGCAATTCGTCGCCGACGTGATGCCCCAGGCTGTCATTGACCACTTTGAACCCGTCCAGGTCCAGAAAACACACCCCGACCCGGCGCCGACCGGCCGCCTCCGCGAATATCTGCGCCAGCCGTTCGGTCACCAACTGCCGGTTGGCCAGTCCGGTCAGCGGGTCGTGGTAGGCCTGATGCTCCAGCTTGGCCTGCAGATGACGCCGTTGGGACACGTCTTCCAACATCGCCACCTGGTAGGCGGGTTCATTGTTCTCATCGCGCACCAGCGACACCGTCAAATTGCTCCAGATCTCACCACCGTCAGCTCGGTAGAAACGCTTCTCCATGCAGAAGTGGTCTCGCTCGCCACGAATCAGCTCCGCGTAGGTTCGCCATACGCTAGGGGCGTCATCCGGGTGGACCATCGCACTGACGTTGAGCTGGGTGAACTCCTCGAGCGTGTAACCAAACATTTCCTGCAGCGCTGGGTTGGCATCGGTGATGTTGCCATCCAGATCACCGATCCCGATTCCAATTGCCGCTTCGGTGAACATCGCGCGAAACTTCGCCTCGCTCGCCGCGAGAGCCTGTTCTGCCTGCCTGCGCGAGCGCAGCCCTGCTCGGTACACCGCATCCTGCTCGTCGAGGCTGCGCTCGCGCAGCGCATCGGCGTAGCCGGCGGCCATGCTGGCCGCCAGTTGCGCAACCCGCCTGGCCACATCGGCACAGTGCGGAATTGAGCCCAACAGGCCCGGCAGCTCCTCAGAGATCAAAGCCAGGGTGCCTCGCAGCGTCTCGGTCCCGGTGAAATGCGCCGCAACCATGTCAACGCCGATCTGGCGGCCGGCCGAGGCGTCGAACTCCTCCGCGAGCGCGGCATCAATCAGTCGCTGGGTGAGTCCGAGCAGATGTTCGGCGAGCACGCGGCGCCCCATCGATACATAACTGGTGCCAACGATCGCCTCGGCCCAACGCCGGGCGAACGCCTCGTGATCATCCACTGTCATGTTCGCCGGCCTACTACCGCGTAGCCGCTGAACCGCTCGGGGTGATCGTCAACGTCGGCCGGCGAGTCCGGACGCCACAGCGGCATGAACACCACGCCGGGCGCCACCAGGTCGAACTCATCGAGCAGGGTTTCGATCTCCTGCCGCGAGCGCATAGTTAAGGGTGCGCCGGCACGCCGGTAGAGCTCAGTGTGCGGGCCGGCCTGGTCTGGTCGTCCTTCGTGGGTCGCGTGCGAGACCGCCAGGTAACTGCCCGGCGGCATCATCTTGCGGTACTGAGCGACGATGTTCGCCGGATCGGCTTGGTCCGGGACGAAGTGCAGCATCGCGACCATGAGCACGCCGATCGGTTGGCTGAGGTCGAGCAGCCGCCTGGTGCGGGGGTCACCGAAGATCCCCGCCACATCCCGCAGGTCGGCCTGGACGATGTCGGCGAACGGATTACCGACCAGCATGGCGCGGCTGTGCGCGACGGCCACCGGGTCGATATCCACATACACCACTCGGCACTCGGGACAGGCGACTTGGGCAACTTCATGCACGTTGCCCTCGGTAGGAATGCCGGAACCGATGTCGAGGAATTGGGCGATGCCCTGTTTCACCAGGTAGCGCACCGAGCGGCGGAGGAACGCGCGGTTGGCCTGCATGATCAACGGCAGTTCCGGCCACAGCTCGATCGCCTCACGGGCCATCTGCCGATCAACTGTGAAGTTGTGTGAGCCGCCGAGGTAGTAGTCGTACATCCGAGCCGGACTGGCATGCTCGATGTCGATGTCCTCCAATGCCCAGCTCGGCAGTTCCACCGGTCACCCTCCCTGCTGATGTCGATAAGTTGGATGCCGAACAGCTGCAGACCGCGAACACGAACTTACTCCGCGACACCTCAATAACAGACCGGAAACCGTCCGTGCAAGACTGCATGCCTGACCGTTGGCTGTTTCTTGATACTGCCTCACCTGGTGAACACTGGGTGTACGCCGTGGGAAGATCGGTGAGTGGCGCCTAGTGAGTCGACGAAGCGACGGGCAGCAGTGCTCGGTTCTCCAATTCGGCATTCACTGTCACCGACGCTGCACTGCGCTGCATACACTGCCCTCGGCCTGACCGGGTGGTGTTACGACGCAGTAAATTGCGACGAAACGGCACTTCCCACCTTCGTCGATCAGCTGGGTCCGGAATGGGTGGGGTTGTCCCTGACGATGCCGCTCAAGCGGGTCGCGTTGAGCGTGGCCGACGAGGTATCTGCGCTGGCCAGTGCAGTTGGCGCAGCAAATACCTTGGTGCTGGGCCCGCCGGGGAAGCCCCGCCGGGCGGACAATACCGACGTGGCCGGTCTCCTCGCGGCGCTGCGGGAAGCAGGTGTCGGCCAGGTTCGCGCTGGGGTGATTCTCGGAGCCGGCGGCACTGCCCAAGCTGCCCTCGCCGCGCTGCGCGAACTAGGCGAACTCGCGCCCACAGTGGTGGTTCGGGAGCCGGCCAGAACGACCGACCTGCTCGCCACAGCCGAACGACTCGGGGTCCAGCCGAGGATTTTTAGAGGGTTACCCGAGGTAGAACTGCCGAACGCGGACGTGGTCATCTCCACCCTGCCGCCTGGAGCCGCCGACGCGGTATGCGGGAGGCCCTGGGTCTGCCGGCCGGTGGTACTAGATGTGGTTTACACGCCGTGGCCGACACCGTTGGCTTCCTCCGCGCTCGCCGCGGGTTGCCAGGTCGTCAGCGGCCTGGCGGTCCTGCTCTACCAGGCTGCCGCCCAAGTTGAGCTGATGACCGGCCGCCGCGCGCCGACCGCCCAGATGCGCGCAGCCCTGGACGCCGCCGTTCGCTCTCGGTAAGGCTGCCCGCACAGGCCCGCGGGGCCATTAGCATCGTGATGTGACCATATCTTTCCGGCAGCCGAAACGTCGTGATGTCGACGCGCTGATCGGCGGCGTCGTACACGATCTCGGGTCGGATCCGTTTCCGGTCATCGGTATGGACCACATCCGCTTCGCCGTCGGCAACGCCCGCCAGGCCGCGCATTTCTACTCGACAGTGTTCGGCATGACCTGCGCCGCCTACCGGGGCCCCGAGCAGGGCTACCGGGATGCGGTGGATTACGTGCTGATCTCAGGCCGGGTCCGGTTCGTGCTCACCGGGGCAACCCGTGCCGGCACGCCACTCGCCCGGCGAGTGGCAACCCACGGCGATGGGGTGAGCGACCTCGCGATCGAGGTGCCTGACGTGGACCGGGCGGCCGCGTTCGCCCGCCAGCAAGGTGCCACCGTGCTAGCGGAGCCGGCTGACATCACCGATGAGCACGGCACGGTACGGCTGGCAGCGTTGGCCACCTACGGCGATACCCGGCACACCCTGGTTGA
Source organism: Pseudonocardiaceae bacterium (assembly GCA_035276605.1). Classification (GTDB taxonomy): domain Bacteria; phylum Actinomycetota; class Actinomycetes; order Mycobacteriales; family Pseudonocardiaceae. Next base: position 13,565 of record DATELN010000074.1, read on the forward strand.
TCGGTCTCGCTACCACGGCCCCTTTTTGCCCGGGTTCGTCGCCCGCCCGCCGTTGGTGCGGCCCGGACGCCGCTTATTCCAGGCGATTGATCACTGCGTGGGAAACGTCGAGTTGGGTCGCATGGATACCTGGGTGTCGTTCTACAACCGGGTGATGGGTTTTGAGAACATGGCCGAGTTCATCGGTGCGGACATTGCTACCAGATATTCCGCACTGATGTCCAAAGTAGTGACCAGTGGTAATCACCGGGTCAAATTTCCGCTGAACGAGCCGGCAATCAGCGCGAGGCGGTCACAGATCGACGAGTACCTGGACTTCTACGGAGGTCCAGGCGTACAGCATATTGCGCTGGCGACCGGCGACATTGTCGTCGCCGTGGCGGCGATGCGGGAGCGAGGTGTGGAGTTTTTGGACACGCCCGCCTCCTATTACGACACGCTGGGCGAGTGGGTGGGCGATACCCGGGTGCCCGTCCAGAAGTTGCGGGAACTGGGAATTCTCGCCGACCGTGACGAGGATGGCTACCTGCTGCAAGTGTTCACCAAGCCGGTGCAGGACCGACCGACGGTCTTCTTTGAACTGATCGAGCGGCACGGTTCGATGGGCTTCGGCAAGGGCAATTTCAAGGCTCTATTCGAGGCCATCGAGCGCGAGCAGGCCCGCCGAGGGAATTTGTAGGCGCCATGGCCTTCTACCGGCAAGCGGGCACAATTCCCCGCAAGCGACACACCCAATACCGCCGTCCCGACGGCAGCCTCTACTACGAGGAGCTGATGGGCGCTGAAGGATTCTCCTCGGACTCCTCGCTGCTGTATCACGATCAAATTCCGTCGGCGATCGTCGACGCCCAACCCTGGAAGTTGCCCGAGCAGACCACGGTGCCCAATGAGCCGCTGGTGCCCCGGCACCTGCGACTGCGTGAGTTGTTTGCCGGCCAGGAATGGAAACGCTGCGACGCGGTGACCAGCCGGAGACTGGTGCTCGGCAATGCCGATGTGCGCATTTCCTACGTCGTCGCCGGCGTTGCGTCACCGCTGTACCGCAACGCTTTAGGTGACGAATGTGTTTTCGTGGAATCGGGCTCGGCGACGGTGCAGACGGTGTTCGGAGCGCTCGAGGTCGCCTCGGGCGATTACGTCCTGCTACCGCGCAGCACCACGCACCGCTGGGTGCCCGGTCCAGACGAACCGTTGCGCGCATACTGCATCGAGGCGAACAGCCACATCACCCCGCCACCCCGTTACCTGTCCAGGTTCGGGCAGTTCTTGGAGCATTCACCATACTGCGAGCGGGACTTACGGGGCCCTGGCGCGCCGGAGGTGGTCGCGGCAGCCGACGTGGAGGTGCTGGTCAAGCACCGTGGGGCACGCGGCGCCACCGGTACGGCATACACCTATCCGCGTCACCCCTTTGATGTGGTGGGCTGGGACGGGTGCCTGTACCCGTACGCGTTCAACGTCGCCGACTTCGAGCCGATCACCGGACGCGTGCACCAGCCTCCGCCGGTTCACCAGGTCTTCGCCGGCAACGGGTTCGTGATCTGTAATTTCGTGCCACGCAAGGTCGACTACCACCCCCTGTCGGTACCGGTGCCCTACTACCACTCCAACGTCGACTCCGACGAGGTCATGTTCTACTGCGGTGGCGACTATGAAGCGCGCAAGGGCAGCGGGATCGGCGTCGGATCGCTGTCGCTACATCCCGGTGGCCACTCGCACGGCCCACAACCGGGAGCGATCGAACGAAGCCTTGGAGCCGAGTCCTTCGACGAGTTGGCCGTGATGGTGGACACGTTCCGCCCCCTTGAGTTGGGTGAGGGCACTACCGCATGCGAGGACCGGACGTACCCGTGGAGCTGGTCGGGGCGAGGTCCCGGCCGGTGAGCAGCGCAACCGAAACCGGGTGGACCGGGATGGCCGCCGACCATCCCTTCGGGATACATACCCTGCCCTACGGCGTGTTCACCGATGCAGCCCGCGAGCAGCCGCGGGTCGGCGTGGCCGTGGGAGACGCCATCCTCGACCTCACTGCCGCCGCCGCGGCTCTGTTGCCCGAGCACCTCGCGCTGTTCGCCGGCGGCACCCTCGACCCGTTGCTGGGCGCCGGCCGATCGACCTGGACAGTGGTCCGGGCTGCACTGACCGAGTGGTTGACCGACGATCGTTATGCCGAGATTCTGGCACCACTGCTGGTACCGGCCACCGGTGCGACGATGCGGTTGCCGTTCACCGTCGCTGATTACGTCGACTTCTACTCCTGTGAACAGCATGCGACCAACGTCGGGCAGATCTTGCGGCCTGACCAGCCGGCGCTACCGGCGAACTGGCGGCACCTGCCGGTCGGCTACCACGGCCGGGCCGGCACGGTGGTGATCTCCGGAACGCCAATCTGCCGGCCTCCCGGTCAGCGGCGCCTCCCGGACGGCACCGTCACCTTCGGGTCGTCGAGCGCGCTGGACTTCGAAGCCGAGGTCGGCTTCGTCGTCGGCGCGCCATCGGTTGCCGGCCGGCCGGTCCCGCTGACCGATTTCACCGACCACGTTTTCGGCGTGTGCCTGGTCAACGACTGGTCCGCGCGAGACATCCAGGCTTGGGAGTACTTGCCTCTTGGGCCGTTTTTGGGCAAGTCCTTCGCCACCTCGATCTCCCCATGGGTGGTTCCGCTCGACGCCCTGGCCACCGCCCGTGTCCAGCCTCCGCCGCGGGACCCGCGCCCGCTGCCCTACCTTGACGACACCAGCACCGCGCCCTGGGGGCTGGATATCACGCTGGAGGTGCGGCTCAACGACCAACTGGTATCCCGCCCACCGTTCGCCGGGATGTACTGGACGGCCGCGCAGCAGCTGGCGCACCTGACCAGCAACGGCGCTTGCCTACGCACTGGTGACCTGCTTGCCTCCGGCACGGTCAGCGGCGCCGCGCCGGACCAGCGAGGTTGCCTGCTGGAGCTCAGCTGGAACGGCGCATCACCCCTGACCCTGGCCGATGGCGCCACCCGAAGCTTCCTCGCCGACGGCGATGACGTCTCGATCACCGCCACCGCGCCCGGCCCAGCAGGCAGCACCATCGGTTTAGGGGAGGTCCGCGGACAGGTCCGCGGACTCGTGAGTGCGTAACAGTGTTCTGGCACCGAACGCCACTCACGAGCAGCGGGCCCTGGCCCGGCACTGCGTACCCGCTAGGCGCCACTTACGACGGTGCAGGGACCAACTTCGCGCTGTTTTCCGAGGTCGCAGAGGAAGTGGAGCTTTGCTTGTTCGACGACGGCGGCGGCGCCGAGGCGATCGAGACCCGGGTGCGGCTCGACGAGGTCGACGGGTTCGTCTGGCATGGCTACCTGCCCGGTATCGGGCCCGGCCAGCATTACGGTTACCGGGTGCATGGCCGGTATGACCCAGCTTCCGGGCACCGGTGCAACTCCGCCAAGCTGCTCCTCGACCCCTACGCCAAGGCGGTGTCCACCGCCGCGGATCAGCTTGGGGTGGAATGGGACGAGTCGCTGTTCGGCTACCAGTTTGCTGACCCGGAACAGCGCAACGACACCGACTCTGCGACCCACGCGCCGAAGTCGGTGGTGATCAGCCCGTTTTTCGACTGGGCCGACGACCGGCACCCGCGCAAGCCCTACCACGAAACGGTGATCTACGAGGCCCACGTGCGCGGTCTGACCATCGCCCATCCCGAGATCCCGTCAAGCATGCGCGGCACTTACGCCGGTCTCGCGCACCCGGTGATGATCGACTATCTCACCTCGCTGGGCATCACCGCTGTTGAGCTTATGCCGGTGCATCAGTTCATTACCGACCACACCCTCACCGAACGTGGTCTGACCAACTACTGGGGATATAACACCATCGCGTTTCTGGCCCCGCATAACGGCTATGCCGTGGCGGGCACCGTTGGAACGCGGGCGCACGAGGTCGTCACACAGTTCAAGTCGATGGTCCGGGAGCTGCACGCGGCCAACATCGAGGTGATCCTCGATGTGGTTTACAACCACACCGGCGAGGGCAATCATCTCGGACCGACGCTGTCCCTGCGCGGCGTCGACAACCCGGCCTACTACCGCCTCATGGAAAACGACCCCCGTTACTACATGGACTACACCGGTACTGGCAACTCGCTCAATGTGCGCCAACCGCACACCCTGCAGCTGATCATGGATTCGCTGCGGTACTGGGTGCTCGAAATGCATGTTGACGGCTTCCGCTTCGATCTCGCCTCCACGTTGGCGCGCGAGTTCTACGACGTCGACCGGCTGTCCACCTTCTTCGATTTGGTGCAGCAAGACCCGGTGATCAGCCAGGTGAAACTGATCGCGGAGCCCTGGGATGTCGGGCCGGGTGGCTATCAGGTAGGCAATTTCCCGCCGCTGTGGACCGAGTGGAACGGCAAGTACCGCGACACGGTACGGGACTTTTGGCGTGGCCGGCCCGGCACGCTCGGGGAGTTCGGCTACCGGCTTGCCGGCTCCTCGGATCTCTACCAGGACGATGGACGAAGGCCGTACGCATCAATCAATTTCATCACCGCGCATGACGGCTTCACCCTCACTGACCTGGTGTCGTACAACAACAAGCACAATGAGGCTAACGGCGAGGGCAACCGGGACGGCAGCGACGACAACCGGTCCTGGAACTGCGGGGTGGAGGGCCCCACTGACGACCCTGAGGTGCAGGCTCTGCGGGCCCAGCAACGGCGCAACATGCTGGCCACCTTGTTCCTGTCCCAGGGCGTCCCCATGCTGCTGCACGGCGACGAGCTCGGCCGCACCCAGCGGGGCAACAACAACGCCTACTGCCAGGACAACGAGCTGTCCTGGGTGGACTGGAGCTCGGCCGACCAGGAGCTGGCCGCCTTCACTTCCGCGCTGATTGCGATGCGCCGCGCGCACCCGGTGTTCCGGCGCCGCAGGTTCTTCGCCGGCCGCCCGATCCGCGGCGGAGACGACCTGCGCGACATCGCCTGGTTCACCGAGTCCGGCAAGGAGATGACCGAACAAGACTGGGAAGTGCAGGTCTGCCAATGCCTGACGGTGTTCCTCAACGGGGACGGCATACCAGACGCCGACACGCGCGGCCAGCCGGTCACCGACAAATCGTTTTTGCTGTGCTTCAACGCCCACTACACCGACGTCGATGTGCAGCTGCCCGGCAACGGCTACGGGCAGGAATGGACGATCGTGCTGGACACCGCGACCGGCCAGCTACCGGGCAGCCGCGGTACCACCGCCGCGGGCGACGCGAAGATCACTGTCACCGGCCGGTCGCTCGTAATCCTGGAGCGTGCCACATGACGCCATGCGTGACGCCATGCTGACCCCCGCGTCCACCTACCGGCTTCAGCTCAGCGCCGACCTGACCTTCGCCGATGCCGCTGCGGTGGTGCCCTATCTGGCGTCACTGGGTGTCGGCGCGGTATACACCTCGCCGCTGCTGGCGGCGATGCCGGGATCGCAGCACGGATATGACGTGGCCGATCCAGGTCAGGTATCCGACGTGCTCGGCGGCGAACCGGGTCGCCGAGCGCTGGTGGCCGCCGTGCGCAAGCACGAACTGGCACTGGTGGTGGATATCGTGCCCAACCACCTCGGAGTAGCCGAACCAGAAGCGAACCCGGCATGGTGGGACGTGCTGCAACACGGGCCGTCGTCGCGCTTCGCACGGTGGTTCGACATCACGGGCTGGCCGCTGCGCTTACCGGTCCTGGCTGACTCCCCCGGCGCCTTGTCTGACCTGAGGGTGGACGGTGGCGTGCTGTGCTACTACGAGAACGCTTTCCCGCTGGCCCCAGGCACAGCCGGCGGCAGCCCCCAACAAGTACACGAAGCGCAGCACTACCGGCTGGTCTCCTGGCGGGCTGACGTGGGATACCGGCGGTTCTTCGCGATCAGCGACCTCGCCGCGGTTCGCGTCGAGGACCCGGAGGTGTTTGACGCCACCCACCGCGAGGTGCTGCGCTGGGTCGCTGACGGCGACGTCGACGGCCTGCGCGTCGACCACCCGGATGGCCTTACCGATCCCCAGGGATACTTGCACCGGTTGCGTTCGTACGCCCCGAATACCTGGATCGTGGTGGAGAAGATCCTCGAACCAGGCGAGGAGCTGCCCCGTTCCTGGCCAGTCGCTGGCACCACTGGCTACGACGCGCTCGCCGAGGTCGACGGAGTCCTGGTCGACCCGGCGGGAGCCGAGGTTTTCACCGCGCTGGACACCGCGTTGACCGGCGTGCAGACCAACTGGCCGCAGCTGGTGCACGACTGCAAGCTTGATGTGGCCACCGGCATGCTCGGCTCGGAGTTGCGTCGCCTGGCCGGGCTGGCACCGTCCATTCCGGACGTCACCGATGCGCTTGCCGAGGTGCTGGCCTGCTTCCCCGTCTACCGCTCATACCTACCAGACGGGGTCGAACATCTCGATCAGGCGCTGGCCGCCGCCCAGCGCCGGCGGCCCGATCTCGCGACGGCCCTGACAGCTCTGTCCGTCCGGCTGCGTGATCCCGGCGACGAGCTGGCCGTCCGATTCCAGCAGACCTCGGGCGCGGTGATGGCCAAAGGGGTCGAGGACACCGCCTACTACCGCTGGACGCGATTCCTCGCACTCAACGAGGTCGGCGGCGATCCGGACCGGTTCGGGCTCGATCTGGACGCCTTCCACGCCGCGATGGCGCACCGCGAGCAGATCGCCCCGTATGGGATGACCACGCTATCTACTCACGACACCAAGCGTTCCGCCGACGTCCGGGCACGGCTTGCGGTGCTGGCTGAACTGCCGGACTGGTGGGCTGCAACCGTCCGGGAGTTCACCGGCCTGGCGGCAACCGCCGGGGCTCCCGTTCCTGATCCGGCTCTCGGTCACCTGCTGTGGCAAAGCGTGGTCGGCGCCTGGCCGCTGCCGTCCAAGCGGCTTCATGCCTACCTGGAAAAGGCGATGCGCGAGGCGCGGACTAGGACCAGCTGGACCGACCCGGATGAGGCATTCGAGACCGCCCTGCACGCGGTCGCCGACGCGGCGCTTAATGACCCTTCGCTGCGCTCCGCGGTGGCCGCGGCGGCGGCCCGGATCATCCCGGCTGGATGGTCGAATTCGCTGTCAGCGGTGCTGCTGCAACTGGCCATGCCTGGGGTGCCGGACACCTACCAGGGCGGCGAGTTGTGGGATCTGTCCCTGGTGGACCCGGACAATCGTCGCCCCGTGGACTTCACTGCGCGGGCGAACCTGCTCGCACAGATTGACCACGGCTGGCTACCCGACATCGACGAATCTGGCGCGGCGAAGCTGCTGGTGGTATCCCGGGCGCTGCGCACTCGCCGTGATCAGCCTGAGCGGTTCACCGGCTACCTGCCGCTGCACGCTACCGGGCCTGCCGCATCGCACGCCGTGGCATTCGCCCGCCATGGGGTGGTCGCGGTGGCCACCCGCCTCCCGGTTGGGCTGGCCACCCGCGGCGGCTGGGGGCAAACCGTGCTGGCGCTTCCTGATGGCTCGTGGACCGACGCGATCACTGGCTTATCGACCTCAGGTGAGGCGCTGCTGACCGAATTGCTCGCCCGCTATCCCGTCGCCTTGCTGATTCGAGACTGACCATTCCATGATCAAACGGCGATCACGGGAAGAGGGACTCGGCAACGGTGAACTTTCGCGCGGGCCCGAACGCGTCCATTCCGGTGGCCATGCCGGCCAAGGTGACCCGTCACTGTGGTCATAGCCAGACAATGCCGCACGACCCTGACAAGATCGGTTCCCATGGAGTTCACGGTATGGGCCCCGCTACCTCAGCGGGTGCGGGTAGTGGTGGACGGTGCCGAACACGAACTGGCTCAAACAACCGGCGGCTGGTGGGCTGCCGAGGTCGAAGGCGCCGGATCAGGTTCCGACTACGCTTTTCTGCTCGACGAGGACGACATCCCCCTACCCGACCCTCGATCCCGGTGGCAACCCAACGGGGTGCACGCACCGTCGCGGATCTACGACCACGCTGCGTTCGAGTGGACCGACGACCACTGGACCGGCCGCGCGCTGGCCGGCAGCGTGCTTTACGAGCTGCACATCGGCACCTTCACTGCTGCCGGCACCTTTGACTCCGCAATCGAACGTCTCGACCACCTCGTCGAGCTGGGCATCGATTTGGTCGAGGTGATGCCGGTCAACGCCGTCGACGGACCCCGCAACTGGGGCTACGACGGGGTGGGCTGGTACGCCGTCACCGAGAACTACGGCGGACCGGACGGCTTCAAGCGGTTCGTGGACGCCTGCCACGCGCGCGGGCTGGGCGTGGTTCTCGACGTCGTGCACAACCATCTCGGTCCATCGGGAGCGTATCTGGACCGCTTCGGGCCCTATTTCGCAGGCAGCAACATCTGGGGACCAACCGTCAACTTAGACGGCCCACATTCCGACCAGGTGCGCCGCTACGTCATCGACAACGCGCTGGAGTGGCTGCGCCACTACCACCTTGACGGCCTGCGGTTGGATGCCGTGCACGCTTTGCGGGACACCCGCGCCACCCACGTGCTAGAGGAGCTGGTCACCGAGGTAAACGCCCTGGCCGCGCATCTGCGGCGGCCGCTGTCGTTGATCGCCGAATCCGATCTGAACGATCCCCGACTGGTCACGCCGCGTGCCGCCGGTGGCTACGGGCTGACCGCGCAGTGGGACGATGACATCCATCACTGCCTGCACGCCACGCTGACCGGCGAACGGCAGGGCTACTACGCTGACTTCGGCGCGCTGCCCGAGCTGGCCCGGACGCTGCGCCGGGTGTTCTTCCACGACGGGCGCTGGTCGAGTTTCCGGCAGCGCACCCATGGTCGCCCGGTGGATACCGCTCACCTGCCTGGCTGGAAGTTCGTCAGCTACCTGCAAAACCATGACCAGGTGGGCAACCGCGCCACCGGCGACCGCATCTCCGCCACCCTGTCCCCTGGCCTGCTGGCCTGCGGCGCGGCACTCGTGTTGTGCACCCCCTATACGCCGATGATCTTCATGGGCGAGGAGTGGGGGGCGGCAACGCCGTTCCAGTTCTTCTCATGCATGCCCGATCCGCAGCTGCGCGACGCCATTCGCCGTGGCCGCTATGCCGAGTTCGCCGAGCACGGCTGGGACGAAACGGACGTCCCCGACCCGAATGATGAGCAAACGTTCCAACGCTCCAAGCTGGACTGGTCTGAGCTGGAGACCCAACCGCATGCCGGAGTGCTGCATATCTATCGAGAGCTCATCGCGCTGCGCAGGCGCCACCCGGAGCTATCCGATCCCCGGCTGGACGCATGGACCATCGACGTGGATGACCAGGCCCGGACGCTGGTGCTGCACCGAGGTGCGCTGAGGGTTGTCGTGAATCTCAGTGCCCAGCCGGCCAACGTCGCGCTGGACAGGGCACCTGTCCGGGTCCTGCTCAGCTCCGGGCCGGCTACTCCCGCGCAGCACGCGGTGCAGCTTGACGGCGAGACGTTCGTTGTGGTTGCCGTGGCTGTCTAGCGGAACAGCTTGCGCAACAACAACAGCACGAGCAGCGCACCAATACCCATCAGCGTGTAGCGCACCCTCGGGTCGGCCATGGTGGTCTCCACCTGCTCCTTGCCGGCCTCGATCAGGCGTTGGGGATTCGCTCGGGTACCGATCTCCTGGAGCGTCGCAGCCAGCGCATCGCGGGCCTGCTCGATATCGCGTTCGATGGTGTCAGCGTCGCGGCCCATCTGGCCTCCTTGCCGATACGGGGTGGATAGGGCTGCGGCACACCGTAGATCACCGGCAGCCGGGTGGCGAAGCCACCCCATCGCAGCGGTACCGTCCGACATCGTGACCGACAACATCCGGCTCTCCCCCGGCGACCCCGCCCCTGACTTCACCCTGCCCGACGCTGACGGCAAGCCCGTCGCGCTGTCGGACTACCGTGGCCAATCTGTGGTGGTGTACTTCTACCCTGCCGCCGGGACACCCGGCTGTACGAAGCAGGCCTGCGACTTTCGGGATAACCTCAGCGAACTGAACACCGCCGGGCTGGCGGTGCTGGGCATCTCGCCAGACCCGCCGGCCGAGCTGGCCAAGTTCCGTGATGCGGAGAGCCTGACTTTCCCGCTGCTGTCCGACGAAGACCGCTCCGTACTTGCCGCCTACGGCGCATACGGCGAGAAGCAGATGTACGGCAGGACAGTCAACGGCGTGATCCGATCCACCTTCGTGATCGACCCTGAGGGCCGAATTGACCGGGCGCTGTACAACGTCCGCGCCACCGGTCACGTCGCCAAACTGCGTAAGGACCTCAGCGTCTGAGCCGTATCCTGTGCGCACTCGGTGCGCGCGTTACCACACGCCGGCGTAGCCCAACGGCAGAGGCACGGGCCTTAGGAGCCCGCCAGTGTGGGTTCGAATCCCACCGCCGGCACCCGAATTTACGCAGTGGCGGCCTTATTGTCGCCAAGTTCGACAACACGGCTGTCGGCGGGCGACTACCCGATCTGTTGTCGAACTCGGCGACGAGGGCGCGCCTTCCACGCAGTGGCTACCGCAGTTGTAGGTCTGCGACATCACTACGCTCGCTCGGTACAGCAGCAAGAGCTCCCTCATCACCCGGGTATGAGATTCAACCGTTGCGCGGTGCGCTGTGCTCGGCGTGAACCGCACGCAGCGAACGGATCGCCTGCACTGCCCGCTGCCCATCGACTGCCTGGATGGCCATCACCGCGATGTACTCGTCGTCGGGCAACTCAAGGCGTGCCCATGGGGCCCCATCTGGGAAGGACACCCGCAGCACGAGATCCCACGGCACAACGCGGGTGGTGAGCACGTTTCGTACCTCCACGCCATCGGCGAGGGCCCGTACCCGCGGCCGGGCGAACAACAGGGTCGCGCCGGCAAGCAACAGGCCCAGCAGCACCATGGCCACCTGGTCGGAGAACCGGAAGTAGACGCCGGTAGGTGTGCGTCGCAACAACACTGCGACCACCGTGAAGACCACGACCAGCACCGTTGCAGCGGCCACCGCGACGTGGCGGGCCTTGCGCGGTCGCGCCTGGAACAACACGCCGGCGGTTTTCACCCCGCTCCGCCCGAGCACGTGCGACCAACACAGCGTGCACGGCGGCACGACACGCCGGGAAGGGGGGAGGTCATGGCACGCTCCGCGGGATTTGACGTAGGTGGCGCAGGACGGCAGTGGTCTGGAGTGCGGCGACGCAGGCCTGGAATCCCTTGTCCTCCGCCGAGTTGGGCAACCCGCAGCGGTCCAGGGCCTGCGCCTCGGTGTCGCAAGTCAGTACACCGTTGCCCACCGCGACCCCCGCGTCCAGGGCGACCCTGGTCAGCCCAGCGGTGACTGCGTCGCAGACATACTCGAAATGCGGAGTGCCGCCGCGGATCACCACACCGAGCGCGACCACAGCGTCGTGTGACCGGGCCAGTTCCTGGCACACCACCGGCAGCTCGACAGCGCCGGGCACGCGCACCACCGTCGGTTCCACGATCCCGGCCTCGCTCGCGGCAGCACACGCCCGATCCAGCAATGCCGTGGTGATGCGCTCATGCCACCGGGTTACGGCAATACCCAGCCGCAGATCCTCGCAGCGCGGTACTTCCAGTGCGGGCTGGCCAGTGCCGCTCACGGCTGCACTCGCTCCAGACCGTCAAGATCATGACCCATCCGGTCACGCTTGGTGCGCAGGTATCGCAGGTTCTCCGGGTTCGGTCGGATCGGCAGCGGGACCCGGCCTGTGATGGTCAAGCCGTAGCCCTCCAGACCGGCTCGCTTAGCCGGGTTGTTGGTGAGCAACCGCATCGACCGCACACCTAGATCCACCAAGATCTGTGCCCCGGTGCCGTAGTCACGGGCGTCGGCGGGCATGCCGAGAGCGAGGTTGGCGTCAACGGTGTCGGCACCGGCGTCCTGCAGTTGGTAGGCCTGCAGCTTGTGCATCAGTCCGATACCGCGGCCCTCATGACCACGCACGTAGAGCACAACCCCCCGGCCCTCGGCGGCGACCGCGGCCAGCGCCGCGTCCAGCTGGGGACCGCAGTCACAGCGCAACGAACCGAGCACGTCGCCGGTGAGGCATTCCGAATGCACTCGGACCAGCACGTCAGCGCCGTCTCCGATGTCGCCGGCGACCAGCGCGATGTGCTCCACCCCGTCGAGCAGCGAGTCGAACCCGATCGCCCGGAACTCACCGTGCACGGTCGGGATGCGGGCCTCCGCCACCCGCTCCACCTGCTTTTCGAACCGCCGCCGGTAGGCAATGAGATCGGCAATAGTGATTAGCTTCAGGTCGTGCTCGGCGGCGAAGACTTCTAGCTCATCCCGGCGGGCCATCTCACCGTCGTCTTTGGCGGAGACGATCTCGCATAGCACGCCGGCCGGTGGCAACCCAGCCATCCGGGCCAGATCCACCCCTGCCTCGGTGTGTCCCGGCCGGCGTAGCACCCCGCCATCCTTGGCCCGCAGCGGCACGACGTGTCCAGGACGGACGAAATCGACCGACTTGGCGTCCGGATCGGCCAGCAGCCGGATGGTGCGCGCCCGGTCCGCCGCCGAGATCCCGGTCGTAACGCCCTCCCGGGCGTCCACGGTCACGGTGTAAGCGGTGCCTCGCTTGTCCTGGTTGGTGTGATACATCGGGGGCAGATCCAGCCGGTCGCAGTCTTCGCCGGTCAGGGCCACGCAGATGTATCCGGAGGTGTACCGGACGGTAAAGGCCAGCAGCTCAGGGGTGGCCCGGGCAGCGGCGAAGATCAAATCTCCTTCGTTCTCCCGGTCCTCGTCGTCTACCACGATCACCGGGCGCCCAGCCGCCACGTCGGCGATCGCGCGATCGATGCCGGCAAAGGCGCTCTCGGTCATCGTGTCCTCCTCCCCCGCATCATCCCCCCAGCTCGTCGGTACCGGGTGCAAAATGTGGCCAGGCCAACCGCTTCAGGTATTGGCGAGCCGTATCGAGCCTAGGCGGCCTGCCATCGAAGGCCCGCCGCAACCCACGGCCGCTGCTCGACGCACCGCGCGGCGTTGGTTCCGTCGAGGCTAAGCACCGACATGCACCGTTGGCGTTCCACGTTTGCCGGTGGCGCTGCAGGCGGTCGCGAGTGAGCACCCGAATGAGTGCCTGAGAAAGCGGAAAGAAACCACGAATAAACCACCCAGCGGAAGAATCGGCGTTATCGATGGTCTCGACGTGATCGATGATGAAGTGGTCGCTACCTGCGAGTACGTGGCCGACAGAGGGCGGTGCCGCCTATCGATCCTGGATTGGCGGACGCACAGCATCAACAATTTCGCTAATCCCCCAATCTCCTCTTATCGGACACCTTCTTGGATTCCAACGCCTTTGCACGAACCCTCACCCGGGCGGGCCTGCCCGGCCTTTGCACCACTGAGGAGGGGCGAGTGAAGCCGCCGGTACAGCCCGACCCGACCGGGCATGGGACCCTTGCCAGATTCCACGACGGGTGCGCCTGCGGCTGGTGCCGTTCGCACGCTCGTGAGAGCGGGTGCCTCTGCGCGAAGTGCCTGGAGATCCGCGCGGGCTCGCCCTACGTCGAACCTCCCCGGCCCCGGTCTGAGTTGCCACCAGCACGACCCTGAAACGCACACCGAGCGGTGCGTTCAGACCGAGCGCAGCGGTAACCGCGGCAGTTGGCGGCTGCGCAGCACGACGGTGGTTCCGTCGGCGGAGTGGTCAATGATGACCTCGGCGGCGCAGGCATGCATGATCGTTATGCCATGACCGCGACTGCCACAGCACGCGGCGGGCGGGACCCACCGGCCGTGGTCGCGGATGGTGAACTCGACGCGTCGAACGCCGTGCGGGTTGGTGATGACGTGTCCATGCACTTCGATGGTGCCCGAAGGCGCGGTCACGGCCGAGCGGGTGATGGGGTCATCGGCGGAAATGCCGTAACCATGTTCGACGCTGTTGCTCACCGCTTCACTGACCGCGAGAACCAGGTCGTCCAGATGGGCGGGAGACCACCGGTGCGCGGTCAGCCACTGCCGGACCCGGTCCCGTGCAATCGAGGGAGCGACCCACTCGGCAGCCAGGACAGCCTCCATCGTGGCAGCCGCCGGTGGCGTTGCGGGCGCCTGGGGCCGCGCAGCATCGGCCCGCCGGGATCGGTTGTCCTGATCGGAAGAAGGTGGGGACACGAGGGTATGGTTCCAGCCTTTGGCTACAGGTGCAGCCCACCGCCGGCCAGCGCATGATCAACGCTCTCGTAGAGGGCGAGAATCTGATCCAGCCCGATGATCTCAATCGGGCGTATCACCGGGCGTGCCTCGTCGACTACGACGCGCAACGGCAGCATGCCACGATGGCGCACCGCTTCGTCGGCGCTCTCCAGCAAGACTCGCAAGCCCGGCGAGCCGAGCAGCGTCACCCCAGTGAGATCGACCACCAGCACCCGGCCGTCGAGCCGGTCGAACGCCTCCGCGACCGCCGTACGCAGTCGGAATGCGGTCAGTCCATCGATGTCGCCGCGGACAGTGACAATCACCGCGTCGTTGCGATCAGACGACCGCACTGTCATCAGTTGCTCGCGATCGGGCTGCTCGCCGAGGTACTCGCCCCCGTCCGGTGTGCGCTCATCGCTGGCAGGTTTCACAGCAGCGCACGTTACCCGCAACGATCCCGGTGCAGTGAAGCTGTCAGAACGCGAGGCGTGATCGCGATAAGCGGCTGGCGGTGAGCTAGGCTGCCCTGGCGTGCACTCCAGCGCCACGGCCCAGTTTGAGGCGAGATCCGACGTCAGGAAAACCCGACAAACCGGTCGACGCACGCATATCCGTCACATAAGAATCACAGATCGTGACGGGGTCCGAGTCTCGATGGTTTGTGCAATCCGTGGCCGATGGGGGTACGCACAAGGGTGTCTACTGCCGAGCCAGCCGCTGTGTGCACGCCCTCTGCGGTGTCGAGTTCGTGCCGCTGCCAGTGGGAATGCCACCGAAGCTAGGCCCGCTGTCCGGTGCACCGCTGGACGTCGACCAGATTTGTCCGGAGTGCCGGAAGCTCGCGCGATGACGTCATCGCTGATCAGAAGGCAGATAGCTCGACATCATGCGGTCGACATACTTCGCGACGATGTCCACCTCGAGGTTCACCCGCTCGCCGGGACGCCGCAGGCCCAGCGTGGTCAGTTCCTGGGTGGTCGGAATAAGCCCTACGGAGAATTCGTCGCCAGCGACCTCGATGACAGTCAGCGACACGCCGTCGACGGCGATGGAGCCCTTCTCTACCACGTAACGCGCCAGTGCCGTGGGCATCCGGATCCGAATCAGCTCCCAGGGTGCTCCATCCTGCGGCGCGGTCCGGGACAGCACGGTGCCGGTGGCATCGACGTGGCCCTGCACCAGGTGCCCGCCGAGCCGGTCGCCCAGCTTCGCCGCTCGTTCCAGATTGACCCGATCACCGGGCCGGGCGATGCCTAGGCTGGAACGACGCAACGTCTCGCCGATCACATCGGCGGTGAACACGCCGTCCTGAACGTTGACCACGGTCAGGCACACGCCGTTGACCGAGATTGAGTCCCCGTGCCGGGCATCGGCGCTGGTCAGCGGAGCGCTGATGGTGAGCCGAGCCGCGTCGGGCCGCTCGCGGCGACCGAGCAACTCCCCGAGTTCCTCGACGATGCCGGTAAACATCGCTCAACCCTCCGGGGTACTCCGCCTCGTCGACGGCCGTACGCCCAGAACCTGCGCCCGGAGTGACTCCATAGCCCGCACCGGGTCATCAGCCCCGTACACCGCGGACCCGGCGACGAAACAGTCCACCCCCGCCTCCGCGGCAGCCTCGATGGTGTCGTCGTTGATTCCCCCGTCGATCTCGATCAGCACGGTGAGATGTCCGGTGTCCACCAACCGCCGGGCGGTGCGAACCTTGTCCAGCACCTCGTGGATGAACGACTGCCCGCCGAATCCCGGCTCCACGCTCATCACCAGCAGGGTGTCGTAATGCCGCAATACCTCCACCCAGGGCTCCAGCGCGGTCTTAGGCTTGATCGACAGGCCCGCCTTCGCCCCGGCTGCGCGCAAATCCTTGGCCAGCTTCACCGGCTCCTGCGCGGCCTCGGCATGCACGGTGACGTTGTGAGAGCCCGCTTCCGCGTACCCAATCGCCCACCGATCCGGGTTCTCGATCATAAGGTGGCAGTCCAGCGGGATATCGGTGTACTTCATCAAGCTTTCCACCACGGGAAGGCCCAGCGTGAGATTCGGTACGAAGTGCCCGTCCATCACGTCAACGTGTAGCCAGTCAGCGCCCGGCACCGCATTGGCCTCGTCGGCGAGTCGGGCGAAGTCGGCAGCGAGCAGTGACGGCGCGATCATCGGCTGGAAGAGCACGGTAGCAGGCTACCGTGCTCGTGAGTGGCAAACAGTGTTATAGCACCCAATGCCACTCACAAGCAGCGCAGCTGCAACCCCTCCTGGGCGACGCTGACCCGCACTTGTTGGCCATCTCGCAGGTCGCCGGCCAGCAGCAGGCGGGACAGATTCCGGTCGAGTTCACGGCTGATGACCCGGCGCAGCGGCCGAGCTCCGAACTCGGGCTGGTAGCCCCGGTCAGCCAGCCAGTCGAGGGCAGGATCATCCACGTGCAGTGTGATCTTGCGGGCTTGTAGCCGCTGTCGAGTCTGCTCCACCAGCATCTCAGTGATCGTGCGCAGCTGCGCCTGATCAAGGCCGCGAAATAGAACGATCTCATCGATCCGGTTAAGGAATTCTGGTCTGAAATGCCGACGGACGCTGGCCATCAGCGGCTCTCGCACCTCCTCGACCGGCCGCCGAGCGCTGGTCGCAGCCAGCAACGCCTCCGCTCCGAGGTTGCTGGTCATGATGATCACCGCGTTGGTGAAGTTGGCCGTCCGGCCGCGGGAATCGGTGATCCGGCCGGCATCGAAGACCTGCAGCAGGATGTTCGAAACGTCGGCATGTGCTTTTTCGATCTCATCGAGCAGCACCACGGCGTAGGGCGTGCGGCGCACCGCGTCGGTGAGCTGGCCGCCCTCCTCATGGCCGACGTAACCGGGTGGGGCGCCGACGAGACGAGACACGGTGTGCCGGTCCTGGAATTCGCTCATGTCGATGCGGATGAGCTGCTGTTCTGATCCGAACAGGGTTTCCGCCAGCGCGCGAGCCAGCTCGGTCTTGCCTACGCCGGTGGGACCGAGGAACAGGAACGAACCTACTGGACGGTCGGGGTGCGTTAGGCCGGCCCGACTGGCCCGGATGGCGTCCGCGACGGCCTCCACCGCCTCGTCCTGCCCAATGACCCGCCTTCGCAGATGCTCCTCGAGGTGCAGCAGCCGGTGCCGCTCCACCTCGGTGAGCTGCGCAACCGGGATACCGGTGCTGCGCGCGACAACGTCCGCGACATCGTCGGCGCCCACCTCTGGCGGCCGCGTCGAGCCGGCACGCGCGGTCTCCAGCGCCACAATCGCCAGGTCGAGTTCGTGAGTCAGCGCTTCGGCACGTTCGTAGTCCTCGGCGTCCACGGCGATGTCCTTGGCCCGAGTGAGCTGCTCGACGCGCTGCTCGAGGGCCCGGGTGTGCTCGCTCGGCGCGACCCCTCGCAGTCGTACCCGCGCGCTGGCCCGGTCGATCAGGTCAATGGCTTTGTCGGGCAAATACCGGTCGGTGAGGTAACGGTCGGACAGGCGGGCAGCGGCGTCGGTGGCCTCGTCGGTGATCCGCACCCGGTGGTGCGACTCGTAGCGCTTGCGCACGCCGCGCAGGATGGCGACAGTGTCCGCGACGCTCGGTTCGGCGACCAGGATCGGGGCGAACCGTCGTTCCAGCGCGGGATCCCGCTCAATGTGCCGGCGGTACTCGTCGACTGTGGTGGCCCCAATGAGTTGCAAATCGCCCCGGGCCAGTGCGGGCTTGAGCATGCTGCTGGCGTCCATCGCGCCACCCTCGGCCCCCGCGCCGGCACCGATCACCGTATGCAGTTCGTCAAGAAACAGCACCACCATCCGCGCCGCGGAGGTCACCTCGTCAATAACTGCCGTGAGCCGCTCCTCGAACTCCCCACGGTATTTGGTTCCGGCCACCATCCCGGCCAGATCAAGCGCGATGACCCGCCGGTCGCGCAGCGCGTCCGGCACTGCGTCACCGGCGATGCGGTGGGCGAGACCCTCGACGATCGCTGTCTTGCCAACTCCTGGATCGCCGATCAGCACGGGGTTGTTCTTCGTTCGCCGCGACAGCACCTCCAGCAGCTGCTCGGTCTCGTTCTCGCGCCCGATGACCGGATCGAGGCGGCCGGCACGGGCTGCGGCAGTGAGGTCCCGGCCGTAGCGGTCCAGGCGCCGTGTCGACGTGCCGGGCCGAGTCATGCCTCCCAGGGACTGCTCAAGCCCGCCGACCAGCCGGCTCACGAGATCCTCAAGCGGATTGAACCCGGAACCGAACGGACCTTCGGGCATACCGAGCCTCCTCGCCTCACCAGTGTCGATAATGCCCCCGCAGCGCCCTTCGCGCCGAGTGTGGGACTCCAGGCGCTGGGCGGGTGACGAGGTCACTCGTCACTGACGATGCGTCCGTCGCGCAACCGAACGACCCGCTTGGCGAACCGGGCGACCTCCTCTTCGTGGGTGATGATCACCACGGTGCGACCGGCGTCGTTGAGCCCACCGAGCAACTTCAGGATTTCTCTGGTCGAGGCGGAGTCGAGGTTGCCGGTGGGCTCGTCGGCCAGCAGCAGCGCCGGATCGTTGATCAGTGCCCGGGCGATCGCCACGCGCTGCTGCTGGCCCCCGGACAACTCGTTGGGCATGAATTTCTGGCGATCGGCCAGGCCAACTTGCTCCAGTGCGAGTCGGGCCGATTTGTGCCGGGATCGCATGCCGGCATAGACCAACGGAAGTTCGACGTTACGTAACGCATTCGTACGGGGCACCAAGTTGAACGACTGGAAGACGAATCCGATCTTGCGGCTGCGGATTTTCGCGAGCCGGTTGTCCGAAAGCCTGGTCACGTCGATGCCGTCAAGGAAGTAGCGCCCGCTGGTGGGAGTGTCCAGGCAGCCAAGGATGTTCATCAACGTGGTCTTGCCCGACCCTGATGGTCCCATGATGGCGACCAGCTCACCGTCGTCGATGGTGAGATCAATGCCGAAAAGCACTCCGACCTCGACCTTACCCATCCGATACGCCTTCGTGATGCCCTCTAGTTGGATCATTCGACTCCTCGATCTGGTCTCGCTTCCCGCTATAGCGCGGTGAGGTGCGAGCAACCTGGACACAACCTCGTAGTTCCCTGGGAATAGGCGTGATTTATGTTCCTCTAAACTACGCCTGAGGCGTTATTGATTTAACTCAACGCACGGCTCAACGCTGCAGGAGCGCGCAGAACATCGCGTCGGTGCCGTGCCGGTGCGGCCATAACTGCACGTACGGCCCGTCGCCGACCTGGGGTACCCCGGGGAATGCCGGCCTGGCGTCAAGCCGCTTGGCATGCATGCGCCGTACCACCTCTGTGACCACACCCACCGTCTCATCCAGGTGCGGTGAGCAGGTCACGTAGGCGACTACCCCACCTGGACGCACCAACCGCAGCGCGGCTACCAGCAGTTCGCGCTGAAGCCGGACTAGGCCGGCGATGTCATTGGCCAGCCGCCGCCACCGCGCCTCGGGCCGGCGGCGCAGAGCTCCGAGCCCGGTGCACGGTGCGTCTACCAGCACCCGGTCGTAAGTCCGGTCCGGCAACCCGCTGTCGCGTCCGTCGACCACATGCACCGTCACCGGCAGCCCCGCGCAGGCCTGCTCGACCAACCGGGCCCGGTGCTCAGCCTTTTCCACAGCATCTACGGTCACGCCCCGACTCAGCGCCAGCGCACCCAGCAGGGCCGCCTTGCCACCGGGCCCGGCACACAAGTCCAGCCAGCGGGCATCAGTGCCGGCTAGCGGCATCCCGGCCAGCGCGAGGGCGACAAGTTGGCTGCCCTCGTCCTGCACCTGAGCCCGATGCTGCCGTACCGGATCCAGCTCACCTGGATCACCGCCCTCGGCCAGGTGCACGCCGTAAGGCGAGTAGGGGGCGGGCTTACCGCCAATGGCCGCGGCCAGCTCGGCAGCGCTGGACCGCCCAGGCAACGCCGCGACATGCACCACTGGGCGGACGTCGTCGGCGACCAGCGCGCTCGCCACTTCGTCGAGGTCACTGGCCAGCGCGTCGGCGAAGGCCTGGGCGATCCACCGCGGGTGCGGGTGCGCCAGCGCCAGGTGGCCCACCGGGTCATCGTCGAACGCTGGCGCCAGGGCCCGCACCCAGCCTTGCTCGTCGTGCTCACCGACCCGGCGCAGCACTGCGTTGACAAAGCCCGTGGCAGCACTGCCACGACCGGCCCGCACCAGATCAACCGTGGTGCTGACCGCCGCATGGGGCGGTACCCGGGTCCGCAGCAGCTGGTAGCTGCCCAGCCGCAAGGCGTCGAGCAGCTCACCGTCGACCTCCGATAGGGGACGGTCCATGCACGCCTCCAGCACCGCATCCAGCAACCCCTGAGCGCGGCAGGTGCCGTAACACAGCTCGGTGGCCAGCGCGGCGTCCCGACCGTTGATGCCCCGTTGCCGCAGCAAGCTGGGTAGCGCGAGGTTCGCGTACGCATCACGCTCGCGCACCGCGGTAAGCACGTCGAGCGCGGTCTGACGGGCGGGATCTTCCGCGGGTGGCCGGCTCGGCCCAGAGCGCCGGCGGGGCGGTCCGGGCCGGGAAGGTCGGGAGGGTTTGCGCGGCACCGTCACTCGACACGCTCTCCCGGTTGGGGCCGGGCGCCACGGGCCCAGTCCGCCGCGGGCATCACCCGCTTGCCGGGCGCGGTGACCTCGCTCAGCCGGAGTGCCACGGTGGCCGTGCCTACCAGCACTTCCCGTTTGGTCACGTGGAGCTCGCCGGGCGCCAGCCCGTCAATGTCAGTCAGCTGCCCCGGTCCGAGGCCCAGGCGTTGGTCCCGGAACAGAACCCAGCCACCGGGGGCCGGCGTGACTGCGCGCAGCTGGCGGTCCACCGCGAAGGCCGGTGCGGTGAGGTTCAGGTGAGCATCGTCCACGGTGAGCTTGGGGGCGTAAGAAACGCCGTGGGCCGGTTGGGGAACTGGGTGCAGGGCCCCGCTGGCGATCCCGTCGAGGGTGGCCACCAGCAGGCCGGCCCCGGCACGGGCCAACCGGGACAGCAGCTTGCCCGCGGTATCGTCCGGATGGATTACTTCGGTGACCGTGCCGTACACCGGACCGGTGTCCAATCCCTCCTCCAACGCGAACGTCGATGCTCCGGTGATCTCGTCGCCGTGCCAGATCGCGGCTTGCACTGGTGCCGCGCCGCGCCAGGCGGGCAGTAGCGAGAAATGCAGGTTCACCCAGCCGTGGCGGGGAATGTCCAGCGCCGCCCGCGGTACCAGGGCTCCGTAGCCGACAATTGGGCAGCAGTCCGGGGCCAGCGTGGACAGTCGAGCCAAAAACTCTGGCTCGGACGGGCGGCGGGGGGTCAGCACCTCGATCCCCGCCTCATCGGCCAGGTTTCCCACCGGGGACCGGGCCAGTCGTCGCCCGCGTCCGGCCGGCGCGTCGGGGCGAGTCACCACCGCGACGATGTC
This sequence comes from Pseudonocardiaceae bacterium, assembly GCA_035276605.1. Classification (GTDB taxonomy): domain Bacteria; phylum Actinomycetota; class Actinomycetes; order Mycobacteriales; family Pseudonocardiaceae. The sequence goes on from DATELN010000074.1 coordinate 35,142, forward strand.
GTGGCGGCCGGAGTCCAGCAGCGCTTGCAGCGCGGGCACCGCGGCCTGGGGCGTCCCTGCGAAAACCAACCGCACCGCTCAGCGCACCTTGCCCAGCAGCGGGTGCGGGCTGAGCTTGATCACCGGCGCAGGAGCACCAAACCACCGAGCTTGGCGGATCTCCCGCATCGCCTGCTTGCGGGTCTCGGGGTCGAGCCGGTCGATGAACAGCACCCCATCGAGGTGGTCAGTCTCATGCTGGATCGCCCGGGCCAGGCGCTCGGTGCCGTGCACTTCGATCGGCTCGCCGTGCTGGTTGTATCCGCGGGCGACGACACGCAGGTGGCGCTGGCAATCCCAAGACAGCCCCGGAATCGACAGGCAGCCCTCCGGGCCGTCCTGCATGTCCTGGTCCACCATGTCGACGACCGGGTTGACCAGATGACCGGTGACGTCCTCGTCGTGGTAAGTGAAAACCCGCAGCGAGATGCCCAACTGAGGAGCGGCAAGTCCCGCTGCGCCCTCTTCGGTCATGGTCTCCATCAGGTCACGGACCAGATTGCGCAGTTCCTTGTCGAAGTCGACGACCTCCGCCGCGCGGGTGCGCAGCACAGGATCGCCGAAAAGCCGGACGGGTCGGACAGCCACCTGCGCAGTATGCCTCGTGAGTGGGATTGGGTGCCCTGGCACCCAATCCCACTCACGCGATCTCCTCCGGGTCCATCCGGACCCGGAGGAGATCATCCGCCTTGCGCGCACTGCGTCCCGCCTGCATCGCCGCTAACGCCCCAGCCAAGGCCGAACCCGCGGAACGGGGGACCCGCAGAAGCACTCGTTCCCTACCGTCCCCGGCTTGCCCGGGAACCGGCACCGGACCCAGCACGTCGGCTCCAGCTGGCATCTCCAGGTCCGCCAGGGTTTCCGGCGTGCCATCCAGCGCGGCCATCCGGACCGCAGGAGGAAAGCCAAGTTCGACACGGGCGGCCAGCTCGGCGGCCGCGTGGCCGGCCGGGTCCCACCGGATCAGGGCTTGTACCGGGCTCAGTGACGCCTCGGCGACCACAACGACGCGGCCACCGTGGGTCGCCGGCTCCACCATCGCCGCTGCGGCCATCCACCGGCGCAGTGCCTCCTCTGCCGCGCGCAAGGTGGGCCGGCCCAACAGCGCCGCGGCGTCGAGCAACAGTGCCGCCCCGTACCGGGCCAATGGCTCGGCGCCCGGGGTGGCGACCACCAGCCCCGGCCCTCCTGGAATCTCCGCCAGCACCTTCCGCTCGCCGGTGCCGCCGCCGCCGGAGGTGTACAGCGGCACGCCGGGAAAGGCGCGGCCAAGCTCCTCGGCAGTGCGGCGGGCACCGGTCACGGCTGCGCGCAGGCGGGCGCCCCCGCAGGCGGGGCAGCGGTGCTGGGCCTCAGGAACACCGCACCAACGGCATGCCAGGTTGCCAGCGCCCAGCAGCGCCAGCGGTCCCGCACAGCGCCGGCAGCGGGCCGGAGCCCGGCACTGCCCGCAAGCCAACGCGGGTACATAACCCCGACGCGGCACCTGCACCAGCACCGGACGGTCGCGGCCCAGCGCGGCGCGCGCCGCCTCGAACGCCACCGTGGGCAATCGGGCCGCGCGGGCCAGCGGATCCCGCACCAGTTGGGTGCTGTCCTCGCCGATCGCGGTGACGCGCGGCGCAGCAGCCCGCACCGCGTCGCGAGCGGCCACAATCTCATGCGCCCACCCCGTATCGACCGACAGCTGGGTCTCCGCGGTACGGGCGTAGCCGGCCACCAGCAACGCGGCGCCTTCGAGCACCGCGCGCTGGCCCAGCACCAGCCGGGTGTGCGGGTACGGGGCTCGAGGCTCGGCGTGCAGATCGTCACCGTCGTCCCAGAGCACCATCAGGCTAAGGTCGGCGACCGGGGCGAAAGCCGCCGCCCGAGTGCCGACGACAATCCGTAGCGCGCCCCGCCGCACCGCCAGCCACCGCCGGTAGCGCTGCGCTGGTCCGTACTCCGCAGCCAAGGTGACCACTGCGTCACGCCCGGCCAGCTCGGTGATGGCGGCGTGTACCCGCGCGGTGTCTCGATGATCGGGCACCACCAACAGGGCACCCCGGCCGGTGGCGGCGACGGTGACGGCGGCCTCGGCGAGCCGGGCGGGCCAGTCCTCCCCCGGCAATGCCTGCCAGCAGGCGTGCGCGGCCCGACCCTGGTGCAGCGCGTCGAGAAAGGCTGGCCCGCGAGGATAGGCCCGCCAACCCTCTGCCGCGGGCCGCTGCGGCGGGGGCACCGTAGCGATGCCGGGCTCGGCTTCGGTGCGGGCATGCCGCGGCGGCACGGCCAGCCGCAACACGTCGCTCATGGTGCCGGCACACCGATCGGCCACCGCCCGTGCCAGCCTGGCCACTTGCGGGCTGAGCACGGGTTCTGCGGAGACCACCCGATCAATCCAGCCTAGCCGGCCCGAGTGGTCGGATCGCTCTACCCGCCCCAGCAACCAGCCATCTACCAAACGCCCCGCGAAGCGGACCCGAAGGCGCACACCGGGCGCCGCCATGGCGTCGAACTCAGCCGGTACGAGATAGTCGAAAGGCCGATCGAGGTGAGCCAGCGGGAGGTCCACACATACCCGGGCGATGGGCAACGCGGCAGCTGGGCTGCGCTGCCCGCGACGAGACCGGCCGACATTCACCTGCCGGGTGTACCAGAGCGCTTACGGTGCGCTGCGCGGCCGGTGGGTGCCCACCAACAGCCCGACATTGGACACCACGAAGGGCACCAGGTAGGTGACGCCCACCTTGACCCACGTCGTGGTGGTTGCCGCACCGTTGAGCACCGTATCCAGGTGGTTGATCGCGAACAGCGCGCTGCCCACGATGACTGCAATGAGCATCGTTCGCGACAAATGCCGCGGATACAGCACCACACCCACTGCCTGCATAGCAGTGCCCCACGTCGGTGGCGGGTGACCGGGGGCATTCACTGGGTCAGGCGAGCCGCCACCGCGTCCCAGACGTAGGAAGCCAGCAGGCTCTTGGGGCCTTCAGGAAGCGCGGTCTGTGTCCCGTCGGCGCCCAGCAACCAGCCCGTGTTGTGGTCGACCTCGAACGCCCGGCCCTCCCCGACAGCGTTGACGACTAGCACATCGCAGCCCTTGCGGGCGAGCTTGGACCGCGCATGGGTGAGCACGTCAGCCACGGAGTCGCCGGTCTCGGCCGCGAAGCCGACTACGACTTGCCCGCGAGGGCGGCACCCGACCAGCTCGACGAGAATGTCCGGATTGACCGCCAGCGCCACCGGGTCAGGATCAGTTCCAGTTTTCTTGATCTTGCTGGGATGGCTGACCGCCGGCCGGAAGTCGGCCACCGCGGCGGCCATCACCACTGCGTCAGCATGTGGCGCTGCCTTGAGCATCGCCTCCCGCAGCTGACTCGCGGTGCCCACCCGGACCACCTCTACGCCAGCCGGATCGGTCAGGTCGGCGGTATGCGCTGCGATCAGTGTGACGCGTGCACCGCGCTGTGCCGCCACCCGGGCCAGTGCGTAGCCTTGCCGGCCGGAGGACCGGTTGCCCAGGTACCGGACCGGATCCAGCGGTTCGCGGGTACCACCAGCGGAGACCACGACATGGTGGCCGGTGAGGTCGTCGCGCAGGGCATCCCCGCGGTGCAGCAGCAGAGTTGCCAGTTCGACGATCTCTGTGGGCTCCGGCAGCCGGCCGGCGCCTGAGTCGGCACCGGTAAGTCGCCCGGATGCCGGCTGCGCGACGACGGTTCCCCGGGCCCGCAGCATGGCGATGTTGTGCAGGGTGGCGGGGTGCTCCCACATCTCGGTGTGCATCGCGGGCACGAACAGAACAGGGCAACGAGCGGTGAGCAAGGTGGCGCACAGCAGATCGTCGGCCCTGCCGTGCGCGGCGCGCGCCAGCAGATCCGCGGTGGCCGGCGCCACCACGACTAGATCGGCGGCCTGCCCCAGCCGCACATGAGGGACCTCGGGCACGTCGACGAACACGTCGTGGTGTACGGGCAACCCGGATAGCGCCTCCCAGGTGGGTGCGCCCACGAACTTCAGGGCTGCTTGGGTAGGCACGACCCGAACGAGGTGTCCCGCCTCGGTGAGGCGGCGGAGCACCTCGCACACCTTGTAGGCGGCGATGCCGCCGCCAATGCCGAGCACGATCCGCCGGGATGAGTCCGGCCGGACGGGCCCGGCCTGGGTCACTGCCCCTCGGCGTGTTCGAGCAACCCGGCGTGGATCTCGCGCAGCGCGATCGACAGGGGCTTTTCCCGAGGACCTGGCTCCACCAAAGGTCCGACGTACTCCAGCAGACCCTCGCCCAGTTGGGCATAGTAGTCGTTGATCTGGCGAGCGCGTTTCGCCGCGAAAATAACCAGGGCGTACTTAGAGCTGACTTTGGTCAGCAGGTCATCAATCGGGGGGTTGGTGATGCCCTCGGGGACAGGACCCGAGGACGCGTGCAAGCCGTCCAGTTCGGTGGGGATGCTCACTCATTATCTCCAGGATGCCGTCTGATATCAGTCACAGATGCCGGTGGCACAGCTCTTGTCCGTGCCACAGCGGTCGGGGTAAGGCTGCTCACCGAAGGGTGCCGCGCATTAAGGTTATCAACTCCGCTGCGGCGCGTTGCACGTCGTCGTTGACCACCGTGGCATCGAATTCCCCGGCGGCGGCCAGCTCGTCGCGGGCTGCTTGCAATCGGCGCTCCCGCGCCACCGGATCTTCCGTGCCGCGGTCGGACAGCCGGCCATCCAACACCTCCCACGATGGCGGCACCAGCATCACCAGCAGCGCGTCCGGCATCGCGGCTCGGATCTGCCGGGCACCTTGTACCTCGATCTCCAGCAAGGTGAACCGGCCGGCCGCCAGCGCCTGACGCACCGGGCCAGCGGGAGTGCCGTAGAAGTTGCCGGCGTACTCGGCGTACTCGAGGAACTCTCCACGCTCGATCATGCTCGCGAAGGTGGCCCGATCCACGTAGTGGTAGTGCTCGTCGGGTCGCTCCTCGGCCCGACGCGGCCGCGTGGTGACCGAGACGCTGACGAACAACTCGGGCCAGCGCCGCACAACCTCGGCGACCACGCTGGACTTTCCGACTCCCGAGGGACCTGAGACGACGGTGAGCCGAGGCCCAGTAGCCTCACTGGACCCCGGCTCACACACCGTCACAGCGTACGTTGATCACTGCTTGCCGATTTCCGGGCCGATTACCTCACCGGTTGCTTATTCTGGGCCGAACTCGCTGAGCAGCGCCTTGCGCTGGCGCTCGCCCAAGCCGCGCAACCGCCGGCTGGTGGCGATCTCCAGCCGCTCCATGATCTGCTGAGCGCGGACCTTGCCCACGCCTGGCAAGGCCTCGAGCAAAGCCGAGACCTTCATCTTGCCCAGGATGTCGTCGCTGTCGGACTTGGCCAGGACCTCTTTGAGGTTGGTCCCGCCGCGCTTGAGGCGCTCCTTGAGCTCGGCCCTGGCACGTCGGGCGGCGGCCGCCTTCTCCAGCGCAGCGGCCCGCTGCTCCTCGGTCAGCTCGGGAAGGGCCACGGTCTCCTCCGTCAATTGCTAGTGCTTCCAGGGATAGTTCTTAGTAGTGCGGCGACCGTATCCCCCTGGCCACCCGCCGCTTAACCCGGGGGTATCCCGGCCGACCTGGCCCAACCTGGATGGTGCAGGCGCGCGGCCTCATCAGCGATGCGACGGGCGGCGTGGCGCATCGACTCCGGTTGTGGACCATGCCACAACAGCTCGCGAGAGATTGACGCCACGACGTGGGGTGCCGCGGCGCCAAAGATGCGATGCAAATCGCGCACCCGGGCGCCTTGCGCGCCTATTCCGGGGGAAAGTATCGGTCCGTTGAGATCGGTCAGGCGCACATTCCCGACTGGTGCGGTAGCCCCCACCACGACCCCAATATCACCGATCGGCTGCCGACCGGCGTTGCGCGCGGCGACGGCGTCTATCACCGACTGTGCGACCGTGTGACCGGTACCGGTGACTGCGGCCTGCACGGTCGCGCCCTCCGGGTTGGATGTCAGCGCCAGCACGAACACTCCGCGTCCGGTCCGCTCGGCCAGCTCGAACGCCGGGTCGAGCGCACCGATGCCGAGGTAGGGCGATACGGTGATCGCGTCGGCGGCGAGCGGCGCCCCGTCGTCGAGGTATGCCGCGGCGTACCCGGCCATGGTGGAGCCGATGTCCCCCCGCTTGACGTCGAGCAATACCAGCGCCCCCGCGCCCCGGGCAGCCACCAACACCCGCTCCAACACCGCGACGCCCCGCGCCCCGTACCGCTCGAAGAATGCCGACTGCGGCTTGACTACCGCCACCACTGGCGCCAGTGCCTCCACCGCTGCCAACGCAAACCTCTCCACTCCCCACACGTCATCGGTCAGCGCCCATTGGCGCAGTAGTTCCGGATGCGGATCAATCCCCACACACAACGGCCCCCTGACCCGCACGGCGTGCCACAATCGCGCCCCAAATCCGCGTTGAGCGGGCTCAGCGGTGGTTTGAGGAGAATTAATGGCCACCGGATAAGCCCGCTGACTCCGAGCAACGAAGTGCCGCATGCAGCGCTTGGAGCGGGCGCACGGTGATGTCGCCACGGATCAGCGCCTCGATTCCCTGGATGGCCGCAGCGGCGCCTTGAACGGTGGTGACGCACGGGATTCCGCGAGCCACCGCGGCGGTGCGGATCTCGTAGCCGTCCACCCGGGGACCCGGATTGCCGTAGGGAGTGTTGATGATCATGTCGACCTCTCCCGCGTTGATCAAGTCCACGATGTTGTCGGCGCCTTCGAAGTGCTTGCGCACCACGGTGCACGGGATACCGTTGCGACGCAGCGTATTGGCCGTGCCGCGGGTAGCGAGTACCTCGAAGCCGAGGTCAGCCAGCCGCTTGGCCGGAAACACCATGGCCCGCTTGTCCCGGTTGGCCACCGACACGAACACCCGCCCCGACGTGGGCAACGAGCCGTAAGCCGCCGCCTGCGATTTCGCGAAGGCCTGGCCGAACACAGCGTCGATGCCCATGACCTCGCCGGTGGACTTCATCTCCGGTCCCAGCAGTGAGTCCACGCCCTGACCCTCGGGGGTGCGGAACCGGTGAAACGGCAGCACGGCTTCCTTGACCGCGATCGGCGCGTCGGCCGGCAGATCGCCTCCATCACCGTGAGCGAGCAGCACGCCTTCCGCCCGCAGTGCAGCAATGCTGGCCCCGAGCATGATCCGGGCGGCGGCCTTGGCCAGCGGCACCGCGGTGGCCTTGGAGACGAACGGGGCGGTCCTGCTGGCCCGGGGGTTGGCCTCCAGGACGTAGAGCACATCGTCTTTCAGGGCGTACTGCACGTTGAGCAGGCCGCGCACCCCAATGCCGTGGGCGATCGCCTCGGTGGAGGCCCGCACCGCGGCCAGATCGGCTTCCCCCAGGGTGACCGGCGGTAGCGCGCAAGAGGAGTCCCCGGAATGCACCCCGGCCTCCTCGATGTGCTCCATGATCCCGCCGAGGTAGACCTCGCTGCCGTCGCACAGCGCGTCGACGTCGATCTCGATGGCGTCGTCCAGAAAGCGGTCCACCAGCACCGGGTGTTCCGGGGTGATCTCGGTAGCACGCGCAATGTAGCCTGCGAGGGTCTGCTCGTCGTAGACGATCTCCATGCCGCGCCCGCCGAGCACGTAAGACGGACGGACCAGCACCGGGTAGCCGATCTCATCGGCGATCTTGCGGGCCTCCGCAAACGAGGTGGCGGTTCCGTAGGCCGGGGCGGGTAATCCGGCGCGCTCCAGGACGGCTCCGAATGACCCACGGTCCTCGGCGAGATGGATCGCCGCCGGGGCGGTGCCCACGACCTGGACCCCCGCATCGGTCAGCCGCTGCGCGAGCCCCAGCGGGGTCTGCCCGCCCAGCTGGACGATCACCCCCGCGACAGTGCCCGACATCTGCTCGGCGTGCACGACCTCCATGACGTCTTCGAAGGTCAGCGGCTCAAAGTAAAGCCGATCGGCAGTGTCGTAGTCGGTGGATACCGTCTCTGGGTTGCAGTTGACCATCACGGTCTCGTACCCGGCGTCGCGCAACGCTATCGCGGCGTGCACGCACGAATAGTCGAACTCGATGCCCTGGCCGATCCGGTTTGGCCCGGAACCTAAGATGATCACCTTGGGTCGCTGCCGCTGCTCGCTGACTTCGGTTTCGGCTTGCGGGTCGTTCTCGTAGGCGGAGTAGTGGTACGGGGTGCGGGCAGCGAACTCGGCCGCGCAGGTGTCCACGGTCTTGTAGACCGGCCGCACGCCTAGCCGGCGCCGCAGCGCAGCGATCTCCGGCTCGGCGAGGTCACCGCGCAGGGCGGCGAGCTGCCGGTCGGAGACGCCGGCGCGCTTGGCGCGGCGCAATAGCCGCTCATCCAGTTCGGGCGCCGCAAGGAGCTCCGCCCGAAGCTCTGTCAGACCGGCGATCTGGTCGACGAACCACGGATCGATCCCCGAAACTTGCGCTACCTGCGCGACGGTGGCGCCCAGCCGCAGTGCCCGCTCAACGGTGTAAAGCCGCCCGTCATGCGGAACTGCCAAGGCCGACAGCTGCGAGTCCAGAGTGGCATCGGGCGAGTCGGGCTTGGTCCAGAAGCCGGCGACGGGGGTCTCCATCGACCGCATCGCCTTGCCCAGGGCCTCCGGGAAGGAACGACCCAGCGCCATGGCCTCGCCGACGGATTTCATCGTGGTGGTCAGGGTGGGATCCGCACCGGGGAACTTCTCGAATGCGAACCGCGGCACCTTAACCACGATGTAGTCCAGGGTGGGCTCGAAGCTGGCTGGAGTTTCGCCGGTGATGTCGTTGGTGATCTCGTCGAGGGTATAACCGATAGCCAGCTTCGCGGCGATCTTGGCGATCGGAAAACCGGTGGCCTTGGATGCCAGCGCGCTGGATCGCGATACTCGCGGGTTCATCTCGATCACAACCAGCCGTCCGGTCGCCGGATGCACCGCGAACTGGATGTTGCAGCCGCCAGTGTCCACCCCGACTTCGCGTAGCACCGCGATCCCGACGTCGCGCATGTGCTGGTACTCGCGGTCGGTGAGGGTCAACGCGGGGGCCACGGTCACTGAGTCCCCGGTGTGCACCCCCATCGGGTCGACGTTTTCGATGGAGCACACCACCACCACGTTGTCCCGGTGGTCGCGCATCAGCTCAAGCTCGTATTCCTTCCAACCCAGCACGCTTTCTTCGATGAGGACCTGGTGCACCGGGCTTTCCGCCAACCCGGCACGGGCCAACTGTTGGAGCTCGTCAAGATTGTGCGCCAGCCCAGAGCCGAGTCCACCCATGGTGTAGGACGGCCTAATCACCACCGGCAGGCCGAGCTCGTCGACGGTCTGGCGGACCTCGTCCAACGAGGAGCAGACAGCGCTGCACGGCACCTCGGCGCCCACCGCGCGCACCACCTCCTTGAACTTCAGCCGGTCCTCCCCACGCTGGATCGCGTTGATGTCCGCGCCAATCAACTCGACGCCGTAACGGGCCAGCACGCCACGCTCGTGCAGCGCAACGGCGGTGTTCAGCGCGGTCTGCCCGCCCAGGGTGGCCAGCAGCGCGGTGACTGGGAACCCCGCAGCACACTCGGCGGCGATGACCTTCTCGACGAATTCCGGGGTGATCGGCTCGACGTAGGTGGCATCGGCGAACTCGGGATCGGTCATGATCGTGGCCGGGTTGGAGTTCACCAAGCTGACCCGCAGCCCTTCCTCCCGCAGCACACGGCAGGCCTGGGTTCCGGAGTAATCGAACTCGCAAGCCTGCCCGATCACGATCGGCCCCGACCCGATCACGAGCACATGCCGGATGTCATCCCTGCGCGGCACCGATACCTCCACACCCGGCACCGGGTCTTATGGATGCTTGTTCACCTCGGGCCTCCGCCATGAGATCGCAGAACCGGTCGAACAGGTCGGCGGCGTCGTGCGGGCCCGCGGCTGCCTCCGGGTGGTATTGGACGCTGAACGCGGGCACCTCCAGGCAGGTGAAGCCTTCGACGGTGCCGTCGTTAGGGCAGGAGTGGCTCACCATCGCGGCGCCGAAGTCGGAGTCGAAGCGCTCCCCCGGCTGTCCGGTCACCGCGAACCCGTGGTTTTGCGACGTGATGGCGACCCGCCCGGTGGCGTGCTCGACAACAGGGACGTTGATCCCGCGATGCCCGTAGCGCATCTTGTAGGTACCTCGCCCCAGCGCCCGACCCAGGATCTGGTTGCCAAAGCAGATTCCGAACAGTGGTATCCGCCGCCTCAGCACTGCACGGGTCAGGGCGACCGCGTGGTCGGCGGTGGCCGGGTCTCCGGGACCGTTGGACAGGAACACCCCGTCGGGCTCGCTCGCCAGCAGCTGATCCGCCGTAACAGTCGCCGGCAGCACGTGCGTCTCGACGCCTCGAGCGGCGAGCATTCGGGGTGTGTTGGACTTGATGCCTAGATCCAGTGCCACCACCTGGAAACGCCGCGCTGTAGTGGCGGGCACGACGTAGGGCTGCGCGACGGTGACCTCACCGACCAGATCCGCACCGGCCATCGGCGGGCTGGCCAGCACGCGGGCCATCAGCTGCGCGGGCTCGGCCAGCGCCTCGCCGGAGAAGATCCCCGCGCGCATCGAGCCGTGTTCGCGCAGTCTGCGGGTGAGCGCGCGGGTGTCCACACCACAGATCCCCACGACACCTTGGCGGGACAGCTCCTCGCCAAGCGACCGGGTAGCCCGCCAGTTGGAGGGCATCCGGGCCGGATCCCGCACGACGTATCCGGCCACCCAGATTCGCCGTGACTCGTCATCCTCGTCATTCCAGCCGGTGTTACCGATGTGCGGGGCGGTCTGCACTACGATCTGGCGGCGGTACGACGGGTCGGTGAGGGTCTCCTGGTAGCCGGTCATTCCGGTGGCGAACACCGCCTCACCCAGCGCCTGGCCCACCGCGCCGTAGCTGTCACCGCGCACGGTGGTGCCGTCCTCGAGCACCAGCATCGCTTGGGCACTCATCAACCCAGCACCTTCCCGTCCTCAGTGGTGACCCGGCCGCGGAGCATGCTGACCACCACCCGGCCGGGCAGCTCCATGCCCTCATAGGGAGTGTTGTCCGCCAGGCTGGCCAACTGCGCTCCGCGCACCGTCCAGATGGCATCGGGATCAACCAGGATTAGCGTCGCCGGCTGTCCCACGGCGATCGGGCGGCCCTGGTCGGTCACCGCACCAATCCGCGCCGGGCGCTCGCTCATCACCCGGGCCACCCCGCGCCAATCCAACAGACCAGGCTGGACCATCGCGGCCACCACCACCGACAGCGCGGTCTGCAACCCGAGCATGCCGGGTCGCGCTGCGGACCACTCGCAGTCCTTGTCCTGCGCGGCGTGCGGGGCATGGTCGGTGGCCACGCAGTCCACGACTCCTTCCCCCAGCGCGGCGCGCAGCGCCTCGGTGTCAGCTGCGGTGCGCAGCGGTGGGTTGACCTTGTTGACTGGGTCATAGCCGGGCAGGCGCTCATCGGTGAGCAGCAGGTGATGCGGGGTCACCTCGGCGGATACCCGGATGCCGCGCTGCTTGGCCCAGCGCAGCAGATCCACCGTGCCCGCAGTCGACACGTGGCAAATATGCAACGCTGCCCCGGCGTCCCGGGCGAGCAGGCAGTCTCGCGCCACGATCGACTCCTCCGCGACACGCGGCCAGCCGGCCAGGCCCAACCGGGCGGCGACGCGTCCCTCGTGCGCCTGCGCGCCCGCCGTGAGCCGGGGATCCTCGGCATGCTGGGCGATCACGGCGCCCAGCCCGCGGGTGTACTCCAAGGCCCGGCGCATCAGCAGCGAGTCGTGCACGCACAACCCGTCGTCGGAGAACATCCGGACCGCCGCGGCAGAGCTGGCCATGGCACCCAGCTCAGCGAGCCGCTCGCCGCCCAACCCGACGGTGACCGCACCGACGGGGTGCACATCGACCAATCCCACTTCCCGCCCGCGCCGGTACACGTACTCGACGACCACCGCGGTGTCGGCCACCGGGTCGGTGTTGGCCATCGCGAATACTGCGGTGTAGCCGCCCAGCGCCGCGGCAGCCGACCCGGTGGCGATCGTCTCGGCATCTTCCCGGCCGGGCTCGCGCAGATGCGCGTGCAGGTCGACCAAGCCGGGCAGGGCCACCAGCCCGCCGCCATCGAGGACCTCAGCGCCAGCTCCGTCCACCCCGGTGCCCAACTCGGCGATCACCCCATCCCGGACCAGCAGGTCCACCGGCTCGCCCTCTCCATAGGGCCGGATCCCGCGCAGCATCAACGGCCGGCTCATGGCTGCTCCTCTTGCGCCGCGAGCAGGTGGTAGAGAACTGCCATCCGGACATGCACGCCGTTGCGGACCTGTTCGGTGATCGCCGCCCGGGGGGAGTCGGCGACCGAGTGCGCGATCTCCATGCCGCGCAGCATCGGCCCGGGGTGCAGCACCACGGCATGGTCGGGCAATTGTCCCAGACGTGCCTCGGTAAGGCCGTAGCTGATCGCGTATTCGCGGGCGGACGGGAAGAACCCACCGTGCATCCGCTCGGTCTGCACACGCAGCATCATCACCGCGTCAGATCCGGGCAGCGCGGCGTCGAGATCGTGCCCAATCGTGACCGGCCAGTCGCGCACTGTCGAACCCAGACCACTGCCCCAGTTGGCGATGTCCCATGGGAGCAGCGTGGGCGGGGCAACGAGATGGATCCGGGCACCCAGCGTGATCAAGAGCTCGATATTCGAGCGCGCGACCCGGCTATGCAGCACATCCCCGACAATGGTGACGGTCCGCCCATTTAGGTACCCCAGTCGCTCACGAAGCGTAGCGGCATCTAACAATGCTTGGGTCGGATGTTGGTGGGTGCCATCGCCGGCGTTGACGACGTGCGCGGGTATCCAGCCGGCGAGGCGATGTGCCGCGCCGGATGAGGGGTGACGGATCACCACGCAGTCGGCACCCATCGCGGTGAGGGTAAGCGCGGTGTCGCGCAGCGACTCTCCTTTGACCACCGCGGAGCCACCCGCCGAAATGTTCACCACGTCGGCGCTCATCCACTTACCCGCGATCTCGAAGGACGCCCGCGTCCGCGTGGAGCTTTCGTAGAACAACGTGACCACGGTGCGCCCACGCAAGGTGGGAAGTTTGCGCACTTCTCGGCCCAGCAGCGCCTGCTTGAGCGCCTCGGCGGTGTCCAGCAGCGCGGTGACGGTCTCCAGCTGCAAGTCCGTGGTGGTCAACAGATGCCTCACCGCTGGCCCCGATCGTAGGCGCCCCGATCATAAGCGCGCAGCATGACGGCATCGGTGTGGTCAATCTCGGTGAGCAGTACGCCGACTTCCTCGTCTCGCGAGGTAGGCACGTTTTTACCCACGTAGTCGGCGCGAATCGGCAGCTCACGATGGCCGCGGTCGACCAGCACGGCGAGCTGGACAGCCCGAGGGCGGCCGTACTCGCGCAGCGCATCCAGCGCGGCAGCCACGGTCCGCCCGGAGTACAGCACGTCATCTACCAGCACCACCAGCACGTCATCCAGCCCACCAGCAGGCAACTCGGTGGGCTGCAACGGACGGGTAGGGCGGCGCCGCAAGTCATCGCGGTAGAGGGTGATGTCGAGCGTGCCGACGGCCGGCGAAGGTCCGCCGAACTCCCGGATCCGGCCAGCCAACCGGTGCGCCAGCGGCACACCGCGGGTGGGAATGCCGATCATCACCACCGGCTCAGGGGCGGTGCGTTCAATGATCTGATGCGCCATCCGGGCAACGATGCGCGCGACTTCGGCCGCCGACAGCAGCTCACGCTGCCGTGGTGGCCCTGCCTCGCCCACCGAGCCCGTCCCGGACGGGGACGACACGGTGGACCTCCTTCCCCGCCTCACCGGACGGGCCTTAAAGGACGTCATGTAGCACGCCGGCTGAGCCGGCAATTAGGATTCCGACCGGTGCCGGGACCCGGACCGGACAGTATCACCGGAACAGCACCGGCACGCCTTAGAGGGGTCGTCAACCGCTGATGCGCTGCCCCGTCTGGGTGGTGTGCGTGACTCTGCGCGGTCTTAGCCGCCCGATGGCTTGACCTGGTGGATTACTCAGCGCAGCATTACTCTCCGTATCATCCCGATTTTCGCGGGGCGCCCCACGGCGTTGACTGGTCGGGGTCTGAAGAAGGAGAAGGGGCCAGATGGGCGACTATGCCAAGGCACTGGGGTCCAAGCTGCGCGGCATCCGTCAGCAGCAGGGTCTGTCCCTGCACGGTGTCGAGCAGAAGTCGGCGGGCCGCTGGAAAGCTGTGGTAGTCGGTTCCTACGAGCGCGGCGACCGGGCGGTCACGGTGCAGAAGCTCGCCGAGCTTGCCGACTTCTATGGGGTTCCAGTTCCCGAACTGTTACCTGAAGGCCGGGTGTCCTCCGGCAGCGAACCAGCTACCAAGATTGTCATCAACCTCGAGCGTCTGCAGCAGTTGCCAGTCGACAAGGTAGGCCCACTGGCTCGCTACGCCGCGACGATCCAGAGCCAGCGCGGTGACTACAACGGCAAGGTGCTCTCAATCCGCACCGAAGACCTGCGCTCACTGGCGATCATCTATGACATGTCACCGGGCGACCTCACCGAGCAACTGATCGGTTGGGGTGTGCTGCCGCCCGACGCTCGCCCAGCAAAGGACAAGGAAGAAGCCTGACTCACTCGTCTTAGCTGCTTCACGAGCCGCGCGGCAATGCAGCCAGCGCGCCAAGCACTCCGTTGATAAACCGCGGCGAATCGTCGGTGGACAGCAACTTTGCCAACTCGATGGCCTCGTCGATGGCGACTGCATCGTCCACCTCGTCGGAGAACAGCAGCTCAAACACGCCCAGCCGCAGGACTGCCCGATCAACCGCTGGCATCCGGGACAGAGCCCAGCCATGGGCCTGATCAGCCAGCAACTTATCGATGTCTGCGGCGTGCTCCATCACGCCGTGCACCAACGCGATGGTGTAGTCGCTGACCGGCGGAAGGTCGGGCGCCCCGACCCGCTCACCGAGTAGCTCCAGCGGGTCCAGCCCGCGTAGATCGGACTCGAAGAGGATGTCGACGGCGCGCTTGCGAGCCTTGCTGCGGGCACCCACGTCAATCACCCACGTCAACTGCTGATGCGGCCGAGGTAGCGCCCATCCCGGGTGTCTACCTTGACTTTCTCGCCGGTGCTCACGAACAACGGCACTTGGATCTCGGCCCCGGTTTCCAACGTGGCGGGCTTGGTGCCCCCTGTAGATCGGTCTCCTTGCAGACCCGGGTCAGTGTGTTTGATCACCAGCTCTACCGAGGTAGGCAGTTCGATGTAGAGCGGCGTGCCGTCGTGGACAGCCACCAGCACGGTCTGGTTGTCCAGCAGATATTTCGCCGCGTCTCCGACGACGTCACCGGGAATGGTGACCTGGTCGAACGTGTCGGAGTCCATGAACACGAAGTCGGACCCATCCGCGTACAAAAACGTCATATCTCGCCGATCGACCGTGGCGGTGTCGACCTTGGTCCCGGCATTGAACGTCTTGTCCACTACCTTGCCGGACAGCACATTTTTCAGCGTGGTGCGCACGAAAGCGCCGCCCTTGCCGGGCTTGACATGCTGGAAGTTCACGACCGACCACAGTTGGCCGTCGAGGTTGAGCACGAGTCCGTTCTTGAGGTCGTTAGTGGTGGCCACGTCAGCCTGTCACTCCCCGGTCGGCGCCGGCGACGCCGGCGTAGGTCAGTAAAGGTCAGCGTTGTTGTCAGCAGGGCACAACCACGAGGTCCTTCGTGGTCAGGGTGAGGAGTTCCGGTTCGCCGGGGGTGACGACGAGGGTGTCCTCGATACGCACGCCGCCCCGACCGGCCAGGTAAACACCCGGCTCGACGGTGACCGTCATGCCTGCCTCCAGTGTACCGGCGCCGAACTGCGACAACGCTGGAGCCTCGTGGATCTGCAGACCGACGCCGTGCCCGAGACCGTGCATGAAGTTCTCGCCGTGCCCGGCGTCGGTGATGACGTCTCGCGCAGCGGCGTCGACGTCCCGGACATTGGCCTGCGGGCGCAGCGCCGCACGCCCCGTGGCCTGCGCAGCGGCCACGAGGTCGTAGAGCGCCCGCTGCCATCCCGCCGGCGCGCCCAGCACCATGGTGCGGGTCATGTCGGAGTGGTATCCGTCGACAAGGGCGCCGAAGTCGAGCTTCACCAGATCGCCACGGCAAAGCTGGGCATTGGTCGGGCGATGATGCGGAATCGCCGAGTTCGTCCCGGATGCGACGATGGTCTCGAATGATGGACCGGCGGCGCCCAGGGCCACCATCCGAGCCTCGAGGTCGCGCGCCACCTGGCGTTCGGTCCGACCTGGACGCAGCCCGTCGTCGGCGAGCAGCCCGGCCAGCGCGGCATCGGCGATCGCGCACGCCGCCCGCAGTGCGGCGATCTCGGTGTCGTCCTTGACTGACCGCAACGCCTCCACCGGCCGCGAAGTGGCGACCAGCGCATCCCGACCCGTGACCTCCGCGAGAGCGGCGTGCCCATCGACGGTCACCACGTGACTCTCAAAACCCAGCCGACCGATCCCTTGCTCGGTGGCCTCTTTGGCCAGCCGCAGCGCGCAGGACCGCTCGATGAGCCGCCGCAGATCGGCCACCTGCCACTCGGATTGCGTGCGGTAACGACCATCCGTACAGAACACGCTGTGCTGGTCGCTGTCGGCATGCACCAGCAGGGCGGCGTTTGAGCCGGTGAAGCCCGTCAGATACCGGATATTGCACAGATCGGTGACTAACAGCGCGTCAAGTTGTCGTTCGACGAGGCGCTTGCGAAGCGCTTCGCGGCGCTGCGGGTGGGACATGCCTAAGACGGTAGTGGGATACCGGCAGCGAAGCTGGCTGCGGAGCCGATACCGGCGTGTGCCTACGTAGCGCTGCGTTGCCGCGTCGAGTTGCCGGTAGCGCGATGTCGGCAGATGTGTGGACGGTGTGGACCGGAAACCACCCGGTCATCGAGTGCGTCACCGGCCGCACGGCCGACACGACAGGTCGAGGTCACCAGTGGTGTCCGCGGTGCGGATCAGGGGCCTGAGCAGGTCATCCTGCGGATCACATCGGCGTCGATCGATCAGGCGGGCGAAGTAGTCCTCGATCACCTGGTCCGCCTGCGCGGCCTGGTCGAGTACCTCCTTGCTGGACCAATCCTCAAGGCCGGCCACGCTGGCCTGTACGAGGTCGGCCAGGTTTGACGGATCAGCGGGGTCGATACCGACTAGTTCGCCACTGACAGCCACCGAAACCGGCACAGCAAGCTCAGTCATCACATTGATCTAGTCACCGAGCGTATCGAGAATGTCATCGACAATCTGGGTGATGCGGGCACGGCGGGCCTCGATGTGGCGGGACCAAAACGGTGTTTGGGCGGTCGGCGGACGGACGTTCAGGATCCCGGCCGCGACCACCGCGGCCATCAGGTGCCAGCGCGGCCGGCGATCCAGCGCAGCGCGAGCGAATAGCCTTCGACTCCCAAGCCGACGATGACGCCGGATGCGATGGCTGAGATGTGGCTGTGGTGCCGGAACGGCTCGCGGGCGTGCACGTTGCTGAGGTGCACCTCCACCAGCGGCGCCGACAACTGCGCGGCAGCGTCCCGGATCGCGATGGAGTAATGCGTCCACGCCGCGGCGTTGAGGACGACGGGGGTGGCGGTATCGGCGGCCTCGTGCAGCCAGCTGATCATGGTGCCTTCGTGGTCGGTCTGGCGCACGTCCACCTTAAGGCCCAGCTCGGCACCTACCCGCTGGCATAGCGCCACCAGGTCGTCGTGCGTGGTAGCGCCGTAGACGTCGGGCTCGCGGGTTCCGAGCCGGCCCAGGTTCGGCCCGTTGAGCACCAGCACCCTCACTCTGCGCTCTCCGTCCCCCTGGCGACCGCGGCGTAGGCCTCGGCGAGTAACTCGGGAGCCGGGTCCTCTAGCCGGCCCGGTTGCGCCAGACCGTCGAGTACGACGAAACGCAGCACCCCCGACCGGGTCTTCTTGTCGTTGCGCATGCCCTCCAGCAGCTCTGGTAACGCGTCTGCGTCGTATCTGGTCGGCAGGCCGATCGACCGCAGCACTGCGCCGTGCCGCTGCGCGGTAGCGTCATCCAGGCGACCGGCACACCGAGACAACTCGGCCGCGAAGACCATGCCCACGCTGACCGCAGCACCGTGGCGCCATCGGTAGCCTTCCCGACGTTCCAGCGCATGGCCCAGCGTGTGCCCATAGTTGAGGATCTCGCGCAGGTGGGATTCCTTGAAGTCGGCCGCGACCACGTTGGCCTTGACCCGGATCGCGCGCCCGACCAGTTCCTCCAGCACCGGTCCGGATGGGTCAAGCGCGGTGGCTGGGTGGGCTTCGATCAGTTCCAGGATCACCGGATCGGCAATAAAGCCCGCCTTGACCACCTCCGCCATCCCGGCGACGAGCTCGGCTCGCGGCAGCGTCTGGAGAGTCGCGAGGTCCGCCAGCACCGCGGCGGGCTCGTGGAATGCACCGACGAGGTTCTTGCCCGCAGCGATATTGATTCCGGTCTTGCCGCCTACCGCAGCGTCCACCATCCCCAGCAGCGTGGTGGGTACGTGCACCACCCGAACGCCACGTAGCCAGGTGGCGGCGACGAACCCGGCGAGATCGGTCACCGCTCCTCCGCCGAAACCCACCACTGTGCCGGTGCGGTCCAGACCTACCTTGCCGAATACATCCCAGCAGAATTCCGCCACCGCCAGTTTCTTGCCGTCCTCGGCGTCGGGCACCTCGATGCGGTAGGCCTGCGAACCGAGGTGTTCCAGCACAACGCGCAACGACTCTGCGGCTTCCACCATGGTCGGCTGGTGCACGATCGCCACCGCACCAGTGCCCAGCGCTGCCAGCAGCTCAGCCCGCAAGTACCGCCCGACGACGACGTCGTAGGGCTGCGCCGTGGCCACCCGAATCCGCAGCGGCTGGGTCTCACCGACCTGGGTCTCACCAACCTGGGTCGCACCGACCTGGTCCAACAGCTCACCTGCCTCGCTCATCGCCGGTCCTCCCACGTCCACACCCCCAAGGGCAGCATCGCACGAGCCAAGCATGGTGGCGGTGACATCAGCGGCGCACTGTCTGCAAGACCTCTGCTGCGACCTCCTCAGCAGAACGACCAGTCGTCGGCACCACCAGGTCGGACACCGCTTCGTAGACCGGGCGCCGCTGCCCGAGCAACTGCCGCAGATGGGCCCGGGGATTGGGCAGCAACCACGGGTGCAGTGGGACCAGACCCTCCCGGCGGAGCAGCTCCTCGAGCTCCACATCGAGGAATACCACGTAAAAGGGCTTCAGTTGATCCTGGACTGCCGGGTTCAGAGGCGTGCCGCCACCGAGGGCGAGCACTCCGGAATGGTCCGCGAGCACACCGCCGATGAGCCGGCATTCGAGTTCGCCAAATTTTTCCCGACCCAGCTGAACCACCAGCTCGCCGGCGGGCAGACCGCACTCCTTTTGCAGATCGTCATCGAAGTCACGAAACGACACGCCTAGCTTGTCCGCCACCAGGCGCCCGACGGTGCTCTTGCCAGACCCCGGCGGGCCGATGAGGATCAAAATAGGTCCGCTCACCACGCGACGAAACCTCCCTCGTTACCTCAGTTAATCAGTGCGCCCGCCAGCTGCATCGAACGCCGCGACGATGTCTTGGTGCCCAGCACCGGCGGCGGTCAGGACGTACAACAAGATGCGGGCTTTGAACGGGCCCAGGAAGCCAGCATTAATCAACCCACGATCCTGTAGATCGCGCTCAGAACCCGGGAAGCCGTAAGTCGCGCGCAACACCGGGCCGCCGCCGGTGCGGGAGGCAAGCACCACCGGAACCCGCGAAACGAGCTCGGCGAGTGGTGCGACGAACGCCGCCGGCACATGGCCCACGCCAAACCCGGCGATGACCACGCCGTCGAAACCGGTACCCAGCCGGCGCAGGAGCTCACCGTCGTCGCCAAAGCATGCAGTGACCAGCGCGATTCGAACGGTGCGGGTGGGTACCGGATACGTCGGCGCGGCTAGCGGCCGCATGAACAGGCGGGGCTGGCCTTCGACGACGCGCCCGATCGGACCGGTGTCGGGAGAGACGAATGCGCCAGGACTCGTGCTGTGCATCTTGTGGACGTGCCTGGCGGCGTGGATCTCGTCGCTCATCACGACCACGCATCCGACGCCGCGCAGCTGATCGCTGGCTGCGGCCTGCACTGCGGCCAGTAAGTTGGCTGGCCCGTCGGCGCCGGCCAACGTCGGGTTGCGCAGGGCACCGGTCACCACCACCGGTGCGGCACGAGCGACCGTCAGGTCGAGCAGGTAAGCGGTCTCCTCAATGGTGTCAGTTCCCTGGGTGATCACTACCCCATCGGCGCCGGAGTCCAACTCGTCCCGCACGACGTGGATCAGCTCGCAAAGATCGTCAAACTGCAACGACGCGCCAGGGACGGTTCGAAGGTTTCTGGCCGTGATCTGACAATCCGGCTTGTCGGGGATCGCGGTCAGCAGAGCGGCCACATCCAGGGTTGGCACCACACCGGCGCCGTCGCGTCCGGCATTCGTCATCGCGATCGTGCCGCCGAGAGACAGCACCGACACTGCTCGCTGCACCGAGCCGCCTGTCACGTGCTGCCCTTCGCGCGGCGGCGGGGTGCACAAGCATCCATAAGACCCCTCACGGGCCGGTTGAGAGGTGCACAAGCATCCATGAGAACCGATGAGGCGGCGGAGTGGGGCGATTAGTGCTGGTGGTAGGTGTTCTGATAGGCGCGGGCGTTGCGAATGGTTTCGGGTAGGGAGTCGCCGCCGAACTTCTCCAGCGCGGCGTCGGCCAGCACCAGCGCGACCATCGCTTCGGCCACCACACCCGCGGCGGGCACGGCGCAAACGTCCGAGCGCTGGTTGATCGCGACGGCTGCCTCACCGGTGGCGACGTCCACGGTGGCTAGCGCGCGAGGAACGGTGGAGATTGGTTTCATCGCCACCCGCACTCGCAGCACCTCCCCGTTGGTCATGCCCCCTTCGAGGCCGCCGGCGCGGTTGGTATGGCGCACCACCCCGTCGGGTCCGGGAGCCATCTCGTCGTGCGCGGCGCTGCCCCGGCGGCGTGCGGTGGCGAACCCGTCGCCCACCTCGACACCCTTCATGGCCTGGATACCCATCAGCGCACCCGCCAGCCGGGCGTCCAACCGCCGATCGGCCTGCACGAACGAGCCCAGGCCCACCGGCAGCCCGTACGCCAGTATTTCGACCACACCGCCCAGCGTGTCGCCGTCCTTCTTCGCGGCGTCCACCTCAGCGATCATCGCGTCGGAGGCGGTGTCCGAGTACGCCCGCACCGGGCTGGCGTCGATGCGCTCCAAGTCGCCGGGCTTGGGCAGCACATCGGGCGGGGCCTGCGCCTGCCCTAGCGACACCACATGGGACAGGATTTCCACGTCCAAGGCCTGGCGCAGGAACGCCTTGGCCACCGTACCCAGGGCGACCCGCGAGGCGGTCTCGCGTGCGCTGGCGCGTTCCAGCACTGGTCGGGCGTCGTCGAAGCCGTATTTGGTCATTCCGGCCAGATCGGCGTGCCCGGGCCGGGGCCGGGTCAGCGGCGCGTTGCGGGCCTGCGCGGCGAGGGTGTCCGGATCGACCGGATCGGCCGCCATCACGGTTTCCCACTTGGGCCACTCGGTGTTACCGATCCGGATCGCCACCGGGCCGCCCAGGGTCCGGCCGTGCCGGATACCACCGAGCAGGTCGACCTCGTCGGCCTCGAACTTCATCCGCGCCCCACGCCCGTAGCCGAGCCGGCGGCGGGCCAGCTCGGCTTGGATGTCCTTAGAGGTCACCTCGACCCCGGCGACCATGCCCTCCAGCACCGCAACCAGGGCGGGGCCGTGCGACTCCCCAGCGGTGATCCAACGCAGCATGCCGCCATCGTGCCACCGTTGTCTCGTGAGTGGCATTCGGTGCTATAGCACCGAATGCCACTCACGAGACAACGGTGGC
>DATELN010000075.1:0-7426 GCA_035276605.1 Pseudonocardiaceae bacterium
TGTTCTATACCGGCGGAACCACTGGCTTCCCCAAGGGCGTGATGCTCAGCCACGCCAACCTGATCACCTCGGCGTTGGGAGCCCTGACCACTGGAACCTTCGGCGCCGGCGGCCGGTTCCTGGCCGCCGCTCCCATGTTCCACATGGGAGGTCTCATCCCCATCCTGAGCGCCTTCATCACGGGCGGCACCCACGTGGCCGTACCACGGTTTGATCCGGTCGCGGTCATGCGTGCCATCGAGTGCCACCGCGTCACCGATACGGTGCTCATCCCCATCATGATCCAGCTGCTGGTAGACCACCCGCAGTGCGCCGAGCACGACCTGTCCAGCCTGCAACGACTGGTCTACGGCGGCTCCCCGATCTCGGTTGCGGTGCTGGACCGGGCCCGCAAGGCGTTGCCGCAAACCGACTTCGCTCAGCTCTACGGCCAGACTGAGCTATCTCCCACGGCCACCATCCTGATGCCGGCCGACCATGAGGAGTCCGGGCCGCAACCCGGCCGGCTGCGTTCCGGGGGCCAGGCCGCTCCGCACGCCGAGGTCCGCATCGTCGACCCCGAGGGCAGGGAGCTGCCCCGCGGCCAGATCGGCGAGGTCGCGTGCCGAGGTGGGCACGTGATGCTGGGTTACTGGGGTAAGCCCGAGCAGACCGCTGCGGCGCTGCGCAATGGCTGGGTGCACACCGGGGACGCGGGGTGGATGGACGATGACGGCTACGTCTACGTCTCCGACCGGCTCAAGGACATGATCGTCACTGGCGGGGAGAACGTGTACTCCACCGAAGTGGAGAACGCTGTATCTGCGCACCCGGCGGTGGCGAACTGCGCGGTGGTCGCGGTGCCGGACGACCTTTGGGGCGAACGGGTCCATGCGGTCGTGGTGCGAAAGCCGGGCGCCGAGGTGACCGGCGCGGAAATCCGGGACCACGTCAAGTCGCTCATCGCCGGCTACAAGGCACCCCGTACTGTGGAATTCGTCGACGTGCTTCCCGCTACGCCAACTGGGAAGGTGCTCAAGCGCGAGCTGCGCGCGAGATACTGGGCCGACTCGGGACGCGGCGTGAACTAAGCGGTGTCACCATGGGGCATGGACCGCCAGCAGCTCCGTGCCCTACAGGATCCGCTTAAGCAGCGGTACCGGGACGACACCACGGCCGCACTCGTCACCTTGCGGGCTCAGGGCAGTCTCGGTGAGGGCATCACCTGCTCGGTCCAGACCGGCCGGGCCCTGGCCGAGGCTGGCCTGCACCCGGCCACTGGAGGCGATGGGTTGTCGCTGTGCTCAGGCGACATGTTGCTGGAGGCGCTGGCTGCCTGCGCGGGTGTGACGCTGCGGGCGGTGGCTACGTCGCTCGACATCCCAGTCGTAGGCGGCACCGTCGAGGTTGAAGGCGATCTCGACTTCCGAGGCACGCTGGCGGTCTCCCGGGAGGCGCCCGTCGGCTTCCGGGCTATCCGGCTGCGGTACACCCTGGACACGACCGCCACGCCCGAGCAGCTCGACACCCTGATCCGGCTCACCGAGCGGTACTGCGTCGTGTACCAGACCCTCGCCGGTGCACCCCAGCTGTCCTCGAACTGGGAAACCGCATAGGGGGACCATGAGCATGTCTTGCGGCGAGATACGCTGCGACCTCCGTGATCCGTCTGTTTGAGGAGTCTCCGAAGCCATGATCACCAGGTTGTCGGCGCTGTTCCTGCGCACCCTGCGCGAGGACCCGACGGACGCCGAGGTGCCCAGCCACCGGCTGCTGGTCCGCGCCGGCTACGTCCGGCGCGTCGCCCCGGGGATCTATTCGTGGTTGCCGCTGGGCTTGCGGGTACTGCGCAACATCGAAGCCGTGGTGCGCCAGGAGATGGATGCCATCGGCGCGCAGGAGATCCAGTTCCCCGCGTTGTTGCCCCGGGAGCCCTACCAGGCCACCGGTCGCTGGACCGAGTACGGCGCCAACCTCTTCCGGCTGCGCGACCGCAAGGGCTCCGACTATCTGCTCGGGCCCACCCACGAGGAGCTGTTCACACTCACCGTCAAGGGCGAGTTCAGCTCCTACAAGGACTACCCGGTGATCCTGTACCAGATACAGACCAAGTACCGGGACGAGGAACGCCCCAGAGCCGGCATCCTGCGCGGCCGGGAGTTCCTGATGAAGGACTCGTACTCCTTCGACCTGTCCGACGAGGGGCTGGCGAAGTCCTACCAACTCCACCGCGACGCCTACATCAAGATTTTCGACCGGCTCGGGCTGCGGTATGTGATCGTGTCAGCGGTGTCCGGCGCGATGGGCGGCTCAGCCAGCGAGGAGTTCCTCGCCGATGCGGAGACTGGCGAGGACACTTACGTGCGCAGCACCGAGTCTGTCTATGCGGCCAACGTGGAAGCGGTGACCACGCCGGCGCCCCCCGAGCGGTCCATCGACGGTCTGCCACCGGCCCGCATATTGCATACGCCGGATACCCCGACTATCGACACCCTGGTTGGACACCTCAATGGGGTGGGTCTAGGTCGCACTTTCAGTGCCTCGGACACGCTCAAGAACGTCATGGTCAAGACCCGGCAACCCGGTGCCACAGACTGGGTGCTGGTCGGCGTGGGGGTGCCGGGCGACCGCGAGGTCGACATGAAACGGCTGGCGGCCTCGCTGGCTCCGGCCGACGTGGCACTGCTCGATGACGCCGACTTTGCCGCGCATCCGTTCTTGGTCAAGGGCTATATCGGGCCGGGCGCACTGGCTGAGCATGGGGTGCGTTACCTCGTCGATCCCCGGATCGTCCGGGGTACCGTGTGGGCTACCGGGGCGGACCGCTCCGACCACCACGTCGTCGACCTGGTCTGCGGGCGCGACTTCGTCCCCGATGGCACCATCGAGGCCGCGGAAGTGCGCGCCGGCGACCCGTCGCCCGACGGGGCCGGTACCCTGGTCGCCGCCCGCGGGATCGAGATCGGGCACATCTTCCAGCTCGGCCGCAAGTACGCCGACGCGTTCGCATTGGACGCGCTGGGCCCAGACGGCAAGCCAATCCGCATCACCATGGGTTCCTACGGCGTTGGGGTCTCCCGGTTGGTCGGCGCCATCGCCGAGCAGAGCCACGACCAGCACGGGCTGGTGTGGCCCCGCGAGGTCGCGCCCGCCGACGTGCACGTGGTGATCGCGGGTAAGGACGAAACGATCCGCGCCGCCGCCGAGCAGTTGGCTGCTGAGCTGGACACCGCCGGCGTGCGGGTGATTCTCGATGACCGCACAGCCACTCCCGGCGTAAAGTTCGCCGACGCCGAGCTGATCGGCGTGCCGACCATCCTGGTGGTGGGTCGTGGCCTCGCGTCGGGTGTCGTGGAAGTCAAGGATCGCGCCACCGGCGAGCGCACCGAGGTGCCAGTGGACGGTGCGGTGGCGCACGTGCAGGAGTTGTGTAGCAAGTAGCTCTCAGCCGGGTAGGAAGCTCAACCGCACGGTGCGCATCGTGTTGTCGACGTTGATGTCCACCAGGCAGATTGACTGCCACGTGCCCAGCGCGAGGCGTCCACCGAACACCGGGACGGTTGCGTAGGGCGGCACCAGCGCCGGCAGGATGTGGGTTCGGCCATGCCCGGGCGATCCATGTTGGTGGCCCCACCGGTCGTCGGCCGGCAGCAGCTCGCGCAGCGCAGCGAGCAGGTCAGCCTCGCTGCCGGCGCCAGTCTCGATCACGGCGAGGCCGGCGGTCGCGTGCGGCACCCACAGATGCAGCAGGCCGTCGCCGGCATGGATGCGTTCGAGAAAGGAGTGGCACTGATCCGTGAGGTCGGATACCTGCTCCCGGGAACCGGTGTGGATGCGAATTTGCTCGGTGTGCACGCTTGCTACGGTCCTTTCTTACGGTGCTCCGGGAAACGGCACTGTCAGTGGGGCCATGCCGGCGGTCACCCGCCAGCGGGTGGCGCGCACGGCTGCCGCGGTCAGCGCCTCCAGCGCGGCCCCGCGCAGATCAGGGTCTGCCGAGCTACGTTCCACCACTGAGCGCCATGCTGCGGCTGCGTCTATCTCGGCGGTGATTATCAACCGGAGCGCTGACGCGGTGTCGGTGACCGGCTCCGGGCTCAGATATCCCGGCTCTGACGGTACCGGCGACACGCCTGCGTCGATCAGCATCCGCTGCGTGGCGTCGCGTCGCGCCTGATGCGCGGTCGTGGCTTCGTCGAGCCGACGGGTCAACGCGCTCGAGACGAACGCGCCCGCCACCCCATAGACCCACACCGCCGCATGCTCAGCCGCCAACGCCGCCTGCAGCGCCTCCACCGGCACCTGCTTCCCGCCCGCGCTCTGATACCCCCGAGCACCCCGATATGTCTCCATATCGGGGTGTGGGACGGCGGGGGGAAGGAAGGTCATGTGAGGAGAGTGACATGGGTCGCGCAGCAGGCCGCGACGGACGCGAGGAGGGCCGCTCGGTATCCGGGCAGTGTGATCACCAGTTCGGCTGCCTCGTCCTGCGCTGCGCGCATAGCCTGGGTCAAAGCCGCCTGGGCGGTCGCCTTATCGGGACTGACGGGCGGGGGTGCAGCCGGCGGCGCCGGCGGGGCGGCGTTGGGAGGTACCGAAGTCGGCTGCACCCGGTGCAGCTCGGCGCGCAGCGCGGTGGCATGGGTTGCGCGGTCGGCGGCGAGCGCGTTGGCGACGGCAGCCAATGTCGAGTGCATCCCAGCCACCGTGGTGGCAAGCGCCGCGTCGGCCTCAGCGCGCCGAGCGGGCGATTCCAGCGGATCGGGTTCCTCGGGGCCGGGCGCCGAGGCACTGCATCCGGCGAGCGCCGCCGAACCGGCCACGAACAGCGCCGCGGTACTGGCCCCGGCGGCCAGTACGTGGCGGCGGCTGGGGCGGGCCTGGAACACGGTCGCTCATCTTGCCAGGCCGCTGTTTTGTCGTGAGCTCGCACACCGTGATCCACTTGGCGCGGACCAGTTCCGCAACGCGATACCCTAGGTGATCCCGACCGGAGCGCGCCGGCGCTGGCGCCGCCCGGATGGCCACATCGTCAGGAAGCAGCACCTCGACAAGGATTACTTTCAGAAAGCCAGCACTTCGGACCCAGGAGGCTACGGTGAGCGCGCAGCCAGCCAATCCCGACTCTGCAATCGAGTCGGTGGTGCGCGACGCGGTTTGTGCAACTGGGTTCGAGCTCGAAAACCTGGAGGAGGTGCGCGCAGGCCAGCGTCGGTTGATCCGGGTCATCGTCGATTCGGACACCGGTGTCGGACTCGACGATATCGCCACGGTCAGCCGTGCGGTATCGGCAGCGTTAGACCAGCACGATGAGCTGATCGCCGGGCCTTACCACCTCGAGGTGACCTCACCGGGGGTGGACCGGCCGCTCGCTGCGCCCCGGCATTGGCGGCGCAACCGGCTGCGGCTGGTTCGCGCATGGCTGGTCGCCGGTGGCGAGCTGATCGGCCGGATCGGTGACTGCGATGACGACGGAGTCACACTGTTGGTGTCGGGAGCCCTTCGCCGAGTGCGTTACACGGAGCTACGCCGGGCGGTGGTGGAAGTGGAGTTTCGCTCACCGCCCGCCGCCGAGCTCGCCGCACTCGACGGCGCACGACGGCACAATTGGGAGGAACGGTGAACGTCGACATCGCCGCGCTGCGCGCCATTGAACGCGACAAGGACGTCTCCTTCGAGACGGTGCTCGAGGCCATCGAGACGGCGTTGCTCACTGCGTACAAGCACACCGACGGCCATCAGCCGAACGTGCGCATCGACGTCGACCGCAAGACCGGGCTGGTCCGGGTCCTGGCACAGGAACTCGACGCGGCCGGCAACGTCGTCCAAGAGTGGGACGACACTCCCGAGGGATTTGGTCGCATCGCGGCCACTACGGCCCGGCAAGTCATCCTGCAACGCCTGCGCGACGCCGAGCACGAACGCACCTTTGGCGAGTTCGCGGCCAAGGAGGGCGAAATCGTGGCCGGCGTCGTACAACGCGACGCCAGGGCGAACGCTCGCGGTGTGGTGGTGGTCAAGATTGGCGAGACCGAGGGCGCTATCCCGCCGGTGGAGCAGGCGCCGCGGGAAACGTACCGGCACGGCGAGCGAATCAAATGCTATGTGGTGGGCGTATCCCGAGGCCTGCGTGGACCGCAGATCACCTTGTCCCGCACGCACCCCAATCTGGTCCGCCGTCTGTTCGCCTTGGAGGTGCCCGAGATCGCCGACGGCACCGTGGAGATCCCAGCGGTGGCCAGGGAGGCGGGCCATCGCTCCAAGATCGCTGTCAGGTCCACCATCCCGGGGGTCAACGCCAAGGGCGCCTGTATTGGACCGATGGGCCAGCGGGTGCGCAACGTCATGAGTGAGCTGGGTGGGGAAAAGATTGACATCATCGACTACTCCGATGATCCAGCTACGTTCGTGGGGAATGCGCTGTCCCCGTCGAAGGTTGTGTCTGTACAGGTAATCGACGCGCGCGCCAAGACAGCTCGAGTTATCGTCCCCGATTTCCAGCTCTCGCTGGCGATCGGTAAAGAGGGACAAAACGCCAGACTGGCTGCCCGGTTAACCGGATGGAAGATCGATATCCGAAGCGATGCCGATCCGGTGGCGGCGCAGTCAGCACAGCCGGCGCCCCGGGCCTCGCGCGCTGAGGTACCGGTGACCAATGCCGGTTCTCCGCCCACCGCGCCGACGCGCTAGAATCATGACGGCCCGCCGTCGGGGGACGGTCCACGCCTGCCCGGATGAAATTCGGCACTGCCGCCAAGAGCGGACCGCCGAGCCAGTCCGGACCTGCGTGGGTTGCCGGACCAGGGCGGCGGCTTCCGGACTGCTGCGTGTGGTGGCGGTAGAGGGGACACTAGTCCCCGATCCGCGGCGACGGCATCCTGGTCGTGGTGCGTGGGTGCATCCTGATCTCGGATGTCTGCGTCTGGCCGAGCGGCGCCGGGCTTTCCCGCGGGCGCTGCGCTTCGCGGGTGAGCTCGACACCGGCGCGGTGCGCGTCTACCTCACGTGAGCCGTTCGGAGACGGTAGTAGGTCCTCGGCGCGCCCGGGGACATACCCCGCCCGGGACCGCCCCGGCGCGTGGTCAACGCAGAGAGCAGGTCGATTCGAAATGTACCCGCAGTCGTGAAGCTCTGACAGCGATGAACATGCACGAGTAACGGGGTCGAGCGGGATTGCCGCCGGCTCCACCAGTGAGGAGAGCAGTGGCAGGCAAGGCCCGTGTGCACGAGCTCGCGAAAGAGCTCGGTGTCACCAGTAAAGATGTACTCAAGAAACTTGCCGATCTTGGCGAGTATGTGAAATCTGCCTCCTCAACGGTGGAGGCACCGGTCGCCCGCAAGCTTCGCGACTCATTTCCGTCTGACACCGGCAAGGCGTCCCACGCCAACGGCACCCCGACCAGCCGCCCCGCCAGCGGGGGTGCCGCCACCGGCAGCCGCCCGGCCG
>DATELN010000076.1:0-8110 GCA_035276605.1 Pseudonocardiaceae bacterium
GATGACCAGCGTGATGGCCGCGTTGATCCAGCCTGTTTCATCCGCACACCAGAGGGAGGGCATCCGATGAACCAGACCCCACCACCTGACGAACCCACCACCCAGCTCACTGCGCCGCCACCCGAGCCATCCCGCGGTGCCTGGCTACGCAGGCTTCGCAGCAGGATGGCCCTGTTGCTGGCCGCCGGGGCAGTAGTGCTGCTGCTGATCGGGGGCGCCGTCGGCTACCTGCTGGGCCATCAGGGCGCCACGGCATCCGCGGCCCGGGTGGGCCCGGCTGCTCAAGGATTCGGTCTTGGAGGTTTCGGTCCCGGCGGGTTCCACGGGCATGGCCGGGGCGGTCGCGGCGCTGCCGGCACTATCGACTCGGTCAACGGGTCAACGATCACGCTGACCACCCGCAACGGCCGCAAGGTGACCGTCATCGCTGCTCCCGACGTAGCCGTTACTGTGCGCAGTCAAGGCACGGTGGCGGACCTGAAGGCTGGCCAGACCATCGTGGTGGCTGGCCGGGTCAGTAACGATGGCACGATCACCGCTAGCCGCATCAATGTCGGCTCCGCTCCACGGTGAACGGCGGCGCGCACCGCGGGGCCGGTACCTCGGCCCCGCGGCAGGCACCGGTAAAGATTTAATTAGTTAGGTATGGCAAACATGAAAAGACAGAGCTCGGCTAAAAGGGCAGGGCTCGACTGAAAATCGCAGCATTGCCGGTACACCCTGATGGTCCTTTTTCGACTTTGCTAGTGAGCCTAACGTGTGGTTGACCTTGCAAGGGCACGGAGTCCACACTGTGTCGAATAGATTAGGATTGGCTTAGTTATGTTGCAGTCAACTGTCGCCCCTGGCCAAGCCGTAGGGAGCCGCGTGATTCCGCGGGCAGGGGGCATTGTGGGGTGCTTGGCGGTGGCGGCCATTCACGTCATCGACCAAGGTGGCGTGCCTGGGTCGAAAGATCCTGGATACGTCCAAATTTTGTATTATCTTGTCGAAGTCGCCGGTGTTGTGGCTGCGGCACTGCTGCTGACGCACTATGCAAGACGGGGTTGGGTGCTGGCGCTGGGAGTGGCCGCCGGTCCGATCCTCGGCTATGTGCTATCCCGCGGGCCCGGGTTGCCCAACTACAGTGACGACATCGGTAATTGGGCTGAACCGCTCGGCGTCATTAGCCTCATTGTCGAGGGCATTTTACTAATCCTCGCGGCAGCGATCCTGTCAACGTCTCGGCGGAGTAGCCCACGCTGATCACGACAATGCGGACTACTATCGGCATCGGCCGGTAGCCGGCTCATCCTTGGGTCGCCTGCCTGGTCGACCCCGGCTGCTGCCTGCACGAAGCCTCGTCGCCGGCCGGCAGCCGCGCCAACGACCCGGCTCATGGTGTAAATGGTGCAATAGCTGTGCGCCACTCACGAGGCGCCCAAAAAGAGTTTAACTACACAAAGTCATCGAATAGTGACGTCGCCACCGCCGTGACTAGCGAGCTTGTCTCGATCAGGCTACAGTGACGGCGGACGATGTAAAGACGCTGGGATCGCGATCCGAAGTTCTTCAATCGAGCTATAGCTGTCAGTGGTATCGCGCGCCGCGAAGCCGGTGAGCGCCGGTTTTGCGGTATTTCGAGTGTCGTCCAATCGACATCTCGTGGACACCAGAGGATAACCATAAATTGGACGCTATCATCCAAACACTGACGCTGGCTATCGTACTGCTTATCGTGGGATTGACCTGTATGGTCTTGGGGGTTACGGGTCTACTCTGGATGGCCGGACGGGCTTCTCGACGCCGAGATGACATGGCGGAGTCGTCCAGCTCAGGTGAATGTGTCCCGCAGGTCTTGGCACAATCTCGCCGCGGCAGTGACGGCACTGTGTATCGTGCTGGCCGCCATGTGGCCGGTCGTCCCTAGTGGGTCTTGTTGCGATCTGAAGTTCGACTGCTGGGTTTCTGCCGTTCACCTTGACCGGGCAGGGTCGCCGCCGTGACATCGCTGCCTGGCGGTTACCAACCCCCGGCGGCTTTCCAGCGCAGACGGTTTCCGCAGTGCCGGTGGACTGTCCTGCTGCTTGCCGCCCTTCTGGCGACGGTCGCGGTTGGCACCAGCCGGGCTGCGCGGCAGATCGCTGCACCCTTGTCGCTCTCGTCACCCCGCCGGCTCCACCGGTGGCTCCACCGTGGCGGGGGCCGCGCTCGTCCGGCACCTCAGGCGGCGTACTCGACCTCCCAGCGCTCGCCGCCAAGATTGATCCCGGACTGGTGGATGTCGACGTCCAGCTGAACGACCCTAACGCGCACGCCGCCGGTACCGGAATCGTGCTCGACTCATCCGGGATGGTGCTCACCAACAACCACGTGATCAGCAGTGCGACCAGCATCATCACCACCGACGTCGGGATCCAACAGAGTTTCCCGGCGACCGTTGTGGGCTACGACCGTGCGCATGACATCGCTGTGCTCCAGCTGCACGGCGCCTCGGGCCTGCCGACCGCCGTGATCGGTAACTCTGACACGGTTGCGGTCGGGGACCGCATTGCCGCAATCGGCAACGCCGGGGGCCGTGGCGGCACTCCCAGCATCGTGGCGGGCACGGTGTCGGTGCTCAATCAGGCGGCCGAAGTCAGCGACGACATCACCGGCAGCGTTGAGCACCTTGCCGGGTTGATCCAGGTCGCCGCCGATATCCAACCAGGCGATTCCGGCGGTCCGCTGGTCGACGCGGCCGGAGAGGTCATCGGCGTCGACACGGCCGGCATCACCGGATCTCGGGCGGCACCGAAGGGCAGGGGACTGGCTATCCCGATCAACGATGCGATCGCGATCAGCAAGCAGATTCAGGCCGGTGTCGCCTCTGCCACTGTCCATATCGGAGCGACTGGCGTGCTCGGCATTCTGGTCCAGGACGCCGCCGCGCCGGGTCGGCACGCCCGGCTGGCGCGCCGGCACAGGGGCGTAGCTGTCACGGGAACCGTGGCCGGCTCACCGGCTGAGCAAGCCGGGCTGGCGGCGGGGAATGTGATCGTCTTCCTGGACGGCGCAGCGGTTGACTCCACCGACGCGCTCATCACGGCGCTGAGCGCCCACCATCCGGGAGACTCGGTGTGCCTCGGGTGGGTGGATCGGTCCGGTCGGCAGCATTCCGCCACGGTGACGCTGGCGTCTGGCCCGCCGAACTAGCCCGACAGCAGCGCGCTTGCCGCCAGCGCGAGTGCCACGCTGGTCGTTTGGCGCCCGGTAAGCCGCTCGTGCAGCACCAAGCGGGCGAGGATGACGACCACCACGGGGTAGAGCGAGACGACCACGGCGCTGACGCTGAGCGCCCCGTTCCGGGTCGCCAGCAGGAACAGGATGTTCGCCACCATGTCTGTCATTCCGCTGAGCCCGATCAGGCCCCAGCGCCTCCATAACGCCTCGCCTGCGCTGTCGCGCGCCAGCACCAACGAGCCAAAGACCACCACGGACGCCACCTTGGCGGCAAGCAGCGGCCACAGCCCGGAGTCGGGTGAGGTCGCGTTGAGCGCGACAAAGAACAGGCCGAACCCGACGCCGGACCCGAGACCCAGCAGCAGACCGCGGGCCGCAGCCCGATCCTGAGAAGTCCCTACGGTGGCTAATGCGATCGCCAGCAGGGCCAGCGCAATACCACCAACAGTCATCGGTCCGACGCTCTCCCCGGCCATCACGCCAACCACCAGTGGCAACCCCGCGCCGGTAAGCGCGGACAGCGGGGCGACCAGGCCCATCGGCCCATGGGCAAGCCCCCGGAAATACAGCACCAATCCGCAGGACCCCGCCAGGCCAGCTAGCGCGCCGACGCCCGCTGCGAGCGCCGACGGCCGGCCGGGTAGCAGCAACAACGCGGGCAGCAGCGCTGCGGCTCCGGCGAGCTGCGCGGCGGCGATGACGGCCAGCGTGGCCGAGGTGCGCCGGGTGGCCAAGCCTCCTGCGAAGTCGGCAACGCCGAAGCTGATCGCAGCGGGCAGCGCGAACTGAACAGTCATCTCACCAGCCATCTACTTTGCTGAACCATTAGGACAGTGTGTTGTACTTTCGCTGGAAGTTCAATGAAATTGACCGGAGATACGGCATACTGCACTGAATGCAGGACCCTGAAGAGGTCGCCGTTGCGGTAGGCCGCAACGTTCGAGCGTTGCGGCAGCAGCGCCGCCTGACCATTGACGCGCTGGCGGCGGCCTCCGGAGTCAGCCGAGGCACCGTCATCCAGGTGGAGTCCGCCAGGGGCAACCCGGGCATTGCCACCCTGTGCAGTCTTGCCGCGGCCCTGCAGGTGGGCGTCGCCTCGCTGGTCAGCGCCGACTCGGCGCCGCGCGTCACCGTCCGCACCGCGGCTGACGCTGCTGCGCTGTGGACCAGCGCCGCGGGCAGCCGCGCCCTGTTCCGGATCGGCACCGACCCGCCCGACGTGGTTGAACTGTGGGACTGGACGCTGCAGGCCGCCGACGCCTTCGACGGCGAGGCACATCCGCGGGGCACCCTCGAGGTGCTCTTCGTGCTCGACGGAGTGCTGACCCTCCAAGTCGGGGATGAGCGCCGGATACTGGGCGTCGACGACGCGGTCGTCTTCGAAGCGCACGCCCCGCACCGCTACGCCAACGAATCCGCCGCGCCGGTGCGGTTTGTCATGGTCGTCTTGCAGTTCGGCGACACCGGCCTGGTCCCGCCCACCAGCATCGCCCCGGCTGACCTCAACTGACCTTTATCGTCGATGGCATGCCGATGAACGTCATCCACCGGCGGCTGTGCCGGTCGGAAACCTGGGCATGCCGAGTGCGGGAGCAGCTGTTGCCGTGGGCGCTGCACGGTATCGACCTAGGTAGCGACGTTCTGGAGATCGGCCCCGGTTATGGCGTGACCACACGGTTGCTAGCTGCCTCCGTGCCGCGGCTGACCGTGGTGGAGATCGATGCTGACCTCGCCGGGGCCCTAGACGCCGAGTTCGGCGACCGGGTGCGGGTGCTGAATGGTGATGGTGCTGACCTACCGCTGGCCGCGGGCTCATTCGACGCGGTCGTCTGTTTCACGATGCTGCATCACATGCCGTCGACCGGCGCGCAGGATCGGTTGTTCGCTCAGGTGGCGCGGGTGCTGCGGCCGGGCGGGGTGTTCGCCGGATCAGACAGCAGGTTGAACCTGCGTTTCCGGCTGCTGCATATCGCGGACACGATGGTGGTGGTGGACCCGGCGACGCTGCCGCGCCGGCTGCGCGCGGCTGGGCTGGTCGACCCTGACGTCGCGCAGGGCCCTAGGTCGATCCGGTTCCGGGCGTTTCGCGCATGTTGATCAGGGACGCAGTATTTGACGACTGGGCGGCGATCTGGCCGTTCCTGCGTCGCATCGTGGCTGCTGGTGAGACCTACTGTTACGACCGTGGCCTCACCGAGGACCAGGCCCGCCGCATGTGGCTGCTCGAGCCGCCAGGCCGGACGTTCGTCGCTATCGATGCGCAGCACGCAGTGGTTGGCACTGCCAAGGTGCATCCCAACCAAGGCGGGCCCGGCAGGCATGTCGCCACCGCGAGCTTCATGGTTGATCCCCAGCGCGCCGGACGAGGCGTCGGACGGGCCCTCGGCGAGCACGTCCTGGCGTGGGGGCACGGGCAAGGCTATCGAGCGATGCAGTTCAACGCCGTGGTCGAGACCAACACTCGCGCTGTCGCGTTATGGCAGTCGTTGGGCTTTCAGATTCTGGCCACCGTGCCGGACGCCTTCCACCACCCCGTGCACGGCTACGTCGGGCTGCACATCATGCACCGCCACCTCTGACTGCGTTCTAGGCTTGTTGAGGTGGGTGCGGATCCGTTGGCGCCGCTGATGGAGCTGCCCGGGGTCGAGGCCGCTGTCCGGCGGGTACGCGACGCGGTGAGCGCGGTGCACCGGCTTCCGGTGAACCGTAACCGCTGGCCGGTGACGGCGGCGGAGGCGTCGGTGCGGGCCGCCCGAGCGTCGGCGGCCCTGGACGGTGGCCCGACCACGTGGCCCAGCGACGGGTCGGTGCACGAGCCGGTGCTGGCCGGCGCGTTGCGGGTGGCACAGGCTTTGGGCGGGTTGTTGAGCACCTGGCAGCGCGCTCCGTTGCAGGCGCTGGCCCGTCTGCATGTGCTGGCCGCGGCGGACCTGTCGGCGGAACCCGAGCTGGGGCGGCCAGACGCGTCACCGTCAATCACCGCCCGGCTCGACGGGCTGGCGCATCTGGTGGCTGGGGGGACTCGCACGGCAGCGCCGGTGCTGGTCGCGGTGGTGCATGGTGAGCTGCTGGCGCTCACGCCGTTCGCGCGCGCCAACGGGGTGGTGGCCCGGGCAGCCGCTCGGCTCACCATCGTGTCCAGCGGTTTGGACCCGAAGGGCTTGGTGGTACCGGAAGTGGCCCACTTACGCCGCGAACGCGAGTACCGGGCATCGGCAGCTGGCTTCGCCGGCGGCGGGGCGCAGCCAGTCGGCGAGTGGATCCTGCACTGCTGTGCCGCTCTGACCGCAGGCGCGCGAGAGGCCACCTCGATCGCCAAGTCTGCCACAGAAAGTAACAAATGATCACGATGGTGTGACCCGCTAACGATGACGGCGGCGCTGCTGGACGCTCATTGCGAGCTTCCAGAAACGCCGCCGTCTGCACGGACTATCGGGGTACCAAGCGTGCAACTCGTGTCGTACCCAATGAGGTCTCGGCGCCCGTGTCCCCCGAGGACATGGTACGCAGACCCTTGACGACAAGCCTCCCGCGGCGTGCTGCGCGTGGGGTGCCCGACGCCCGTGCACGGAGCCCCAGTCGGGGTGGACGGTACTTCTCTGCCGCACCGCCCCTGGCCTTCCAGAGGTCCGTGCCGTCATGTCTACTCCGTGGCCCGGGGCACAGCAAGAGGCCCGATCGAGCAAATTGGTTCGGCTACTGTTGGTGATAATCGACGGTCGATGACACCCATTCGCCGTAAGCCAACGCTCGTTGAGCCCACTTCGCTCAACGATGGCCTTACGCTGCTTTGAACCCTTAACGCTGACGGCGCCGCAAGCCGTACCATGCGGCGCCTGCCGCAGCTACGGCGCCTAAACCGACAGCGGCCGCGATCTGCGCCCCGGAGGGCGCCGGGATCCGGGTTCGCAACGAGACCGGGTTGGAGAAGGCGAGCACCGGCCACCCCCGCTGCTGCGCTTCCCGGCGAAGCGCCCGATCCGGATTCACCGCCGTCGGGTGGCCGACCGCCTCGAGCAGCGGGAGATCCGAGATGGAGTCGGAGTAGGCGTGGCAACGTTTCATCTCGTAACCCTGCTCCTCGGCTAGCAGCCGGGCAGCGAGGGCCTTATTCTCACCGGCGCAGTAGAACTCCACGTCGCCGGTGTACCGGCCGTCCTGGGTCACCATGCGGGTGGCCACCGAGTGCGTCGCGCCGATCATCTTGGCGATCGGCTGCACGACCTCGACCCCGGAGGCCGACACGACGACGATGTCCTCGCCTCGCTGGCGATGCGTGGCGATCAGATCGGTGGCCTCGGCATAGACGAGCGGATCGACCACGTCGTGCAAGGTCTCCTCGACGATGGCTGTCACCTGGGCGATGTCCCAGCCGGAGCACTGCGCGGTGATGTGCGCCCGCATTCGCTCCATCTGCTCGTTGTCGGCGCCGGCGAGCAGGTACATGAACTGGGCGTAGGCACTCTTGAGCACGGCCCGCCGGTTGATCAGGCCTTCCTGGAAAAACGCCCGAGAGAACACAAACGCACTTGATTTGGCAATGATCGTCTTATCCAGATCGAAAAAGGCCGCGACGCCCGAGGGGCCCGGGCCAGGGGAGCTCACGATAGGCAGCATATGAGGCATCCCGGCGGCGGCGCCCCTCGCGCCGACTTCGCACACCACAGGGTGGGGGTGGGGGGTATCCTTGCTCCTCCGGTTGTGAAGCCGGGAGGGGTCAGCCCGACCCCCCGGGGCTGACACTCTGGCGACCCCCGTCTCCTCCTGACGGGGGTCGTCCCCTCTGGTCCGCTGTCGTGTGATCACGGCGGTCCACAGTTGTCCACACAGACCCCCGCTATCCACATGTTGATCATCAGCTGATCGCGTTGCCGGCTCGGCCGCCCCATAGTGCATGCAAGACGATCAC
>DATELN010000077.1:0-10653 GCA_035276605.1 Pseudonocardiaceae bacterium
CATGGGCTTCGGCGACGGCCGAGTCGTTCAGCAGTCGCGACACTGCAGCACTCGGCTGGCCGGAGATCACCGCGGTGAGGTCAGACTGCAAGATCACTGTGCACGGCGTCTCGGCAAGCAGCGCCATGCATCGCCGGGCCAGCTCGTCCACGCCGTCCGCCGGACTGGC
This sequence comes from Pseudonocardiaceae bacterium, assembly GCA_035276605.1. Taxonomy (GTDB): domain Bacteria; phylum Actinomycetota; class Actinomycetes; order Mycobacteriales; family Pseudonocardiaceae. Next base: position 170 of record DATELN010000077.1, read on the forward strand.
CCCAGCCGTGGCCAGCAGGTGCTCGCCAAGCTCGGATACCACGTCGCTGGCGACCACCCCGAGCAGCTCGGCCTCGCGGATGGCCGCGGCCACCTTGCTCGCGCGCTGGCCGGCGTCGTAACCGTGCAGTGGGAAGAACCAGTCGATCTCCTCCCCCGCGGCCCGCACCGAGGTGCCACAACCAGTAGCCGGCAGCAACGCTCGCCGCAGCAGTCCAGCGGCGGACGCGAGCGGCAACGGCGGCGGAAGGTCCCTGTCCCCGTCGATTTCCCGGCTGGTCGGTGCGTGCTCGAGCCAGAACCAGGCACGCACCAGCGCGGCCCACTGCTGGGCAGGTGGTGCGGCACGCCATTGCGCGTAAGCCTCGGTGGGGGCATACCCGACGTCGACTCGGCCCAGCAGTCCAGCGGCGTACGTCAAATCAATCCACAGCACGAAAACGTCCTCGGGGATCAGCAGCCGCTTGGCCATCCGAGCCCGTTCCCGAATGCCGACACCGCCATTCTTCAAAGCCGCGATCGGCGTCGCACCGGCCTCATCGAGCACGGTCGTCACCCCACGCACTGCCTCTTGGGCGGCAGCCTGCGCAGCCCGGCGCACCGCTGCCTGGTCAGCAGTGACGGCAGGGAGATGCGGTCGCCCGGTCAGGCATAGATTCCGTTCCGCCAGCCAGCTGGCGACAGCGACTTCCCGGGGTAGCTCAACCACGTTATTGATCGGCAGCAGCAGGCCGGCCGCGACTAGCAGCTGCGTCGGATCACGGCTGCCGGCACGCGATAAGGAGCGAACCGAGTAGTGGTGGTGTGCGCCACACCGGTACTCGCCTAGCCGGTGTCTGACCGGCGCCGGCAGTCGCGTGATCACAGTGACTAGCGCGGGCAGATCCGCCATGAGCTCCGCCAGCAGGGCTGTCAGTTCCGGTTTGCGCAGACCGTCGGCCGCGGCACCGAAGGCACAAACCGCCGCGTTCAAGTCATCGGCCAAGACCGATCCAGCAATCTTCGCCACCGGCCGTCCGCCGCCAATCTCCACCAGCCAGTGCGCCGCCAGCCGTTCCGGCAAGTACCACACTCCGCCGCTGTCCCACGCCAGGCCCCGCCCGCACAGGTCCGCTACCGCACCACTCACCACCTGCTCCGGGGCGCCCAGCAGCCGGCTCAAATTTGGGACTGTCGCCGATGCATCCAGCGCGACGATGGCCTGGCTGACGATCACGGTATCCCGGTTCAGCGAGCGCAAGGCGATGCCCAGCGACTCCGCACCACTCAGCCGCTGCGCAAGCTGGCTGAATCCCCGGGGAACCGGCTGCACCAGGACATCCGGGCGCGACTGGAGCAGCGCAGTGAGCGAGGACTCATCCACACCCGCCAGATACTCAGCAAAAGATCTTGCACTCACGTCCCGTCATTCTGCCGACGGACTGCTCGAGGGCTTGCACCGGGTGACGACAATCCAGCGGGAAATATGCATACTCTATCGGCGCCACAGCAATTATTGTTACAGCTGTAACGAACGAAGCTCGTTTGACGAAAAGCGAGCATGTTACCCATAGTGCCGCGCTTTAAAACCCGAAGAATGCTAACCGCATTGGCGATGTCCGGCGCGCTTTTCGCGAGCGGCGCATCGATTGCCGCATGCGAAAACGCGACCACGGCACAACCATCCGGTCCGCAATTGTCCACAGAGATCCCCAGCAACTTTGCCACGCCGGCACCTCCACCGATAACGAAAACGCTGGTGGCCACGCCGCCGCCAGCACCGCCCGTGGCGCTCGTGGCGCCGAAGCCGGAGCCCGCTGTCACAGCGCCCGCACCTGCACCCGCCGCGCCAGCGCCGCAAAGCTTGTCCTGCGCCGGGGACTACTACCGCAACAGCGACGGCAACTGCGTACACCGGCCAGAGCAGGCCATCGCCGCTCCGTCTGGTGCCACGGCGCAATGTGAGGACGGTAGTTACAGCTTCAGCCAACACCGGCAAGGCACCTGCTCGCACCACGGCGGTGTCGCGCGATGGTTGTGAGCAGCCTCAATACTGGCAGCGCAGGACGAGCATTGCTCTGGCCTGCACCCGCAGCCGGCCGCCCGCCACCGCATCGCGTTGCCTGCGCCGGGCATTGGCCAGCAGCGGGTCAGCGGTATCCACCACGATCTCCCAACTTCCGCCATACGTAGAGTCAGGCAGGGTGAAAGTGATCTGCCGGTGATGAGCATTGATGAGCAGCAGGAATGAATCGTCGAGAATGCGTTCGCCGAGAGCGTCCTGTTCCGGGATGCCCCGCCCGTTGAGGAATATGCCGACGGTCTTGGCGAACCCGGCATTCCAGTCGTCGTCGCTCATCTGCTGCCCGTCGGGGCGCAGCCAGGCGATGTCCTCGATGTTGGAGCCGCGGATCGGGCGGCCCTGGAAAAATCGGCGCCGGCGAAATACCGGGTGGGCGGCACGCAGCCGGGTAAGCGCGGCGGCGAACTCAGTGAGAACTGAATGGTGGCGGGCGTCGTCCCAATCCACCCAGCTGATTTCACTATCCTGGCAGTACACATTGTTGTTGCCGCGCTGGGTGCGGCCGAATTCGTCCCCGTGCGCGAGCATGGGGACGCCTTGAGAAAGTAACAAGGTGGCCAACATGTTGCGCTTCTGACGTTCCCGCAACGCGACAATTTTACCGTCTTCGGTAGGACCCTCGACGCCGCAGTTCCACGACCGGTTATGGCTTTCTCCATCGCGGTTGTCTTCGCCGTTGGCTTCATTATGCTTGTGGTTGTACGACACCAGGTCGTTCAACGTAAATCCGTCGTGGGCGGTCACAAAGTTGATTGAGGCGATGGGCCGGCGGTTGTCTGCCTCGTAGAGATCCGACGAACCGGTGAATCGGGATGCGAACTCAGCAAGCGTGGCCGGCTCACCGCGCCAGAAATCGCGCACAGTATCGCGGTATTTGCCGTTCCACTCGGTCCACAACGGCGGGAAGCGGCCGACCTGATAGCCGCCCTCGCCGACGTCCCACGGTTCCGCGATCAGCTTGACCTGGCTGACCACCGGATCCTGGTTGACTAAATCGAAGAACGCCGCCAGCCGATCTACCTCATGAAACTCCCGGGCCAGCGTGGCCGCCAGGTCGAACCGGAAGCCGTCCACGTGCATGTCGAGCACCCAGTACCGCAGCGAATCCATGATCAGCCGCAGCGGCTCGGGATGGCGGACGTTGAGGCTGTTTCCGGTGCCAGTGGTGTCGTAATAGTGTCTCGGATCCCCCTGCACCAGCCGGTAGTAGGCCGGATTGTCGATACCCCGGAACGACAGCGTCGGTCCTAGATGATTGCCCTCGGCGGTGTGGTTGTAGACCACATCCAGAATGACCTCAATCCCGGCCTGATGAAGTGACCGGACCATGGACTTGAATTCCTGCACCTGCTGGCCACGGGTGCCGAAGCAGGCGTAATCGTTGTGCGGGGCAAAGAAGCCGATGGTGTTGTAACCCCAGTAGTTGGACAATCCACGATCCACCAGCGTGGAATCGTGCACGAACTGGTGCACCGGCATGAGCTCTACTGCAGTGATCCCCAGATCACGGAAATGTTTGATCATGACTGGATGGGCGATACCGGCGTAGGTGCCGCGGACGTCCTTGGGAATACGCGGGTGCAGAATGGTCATACCCTTGACATGCGCCTCGTAAATCACCGTCTGATGGTAAGGAATCCGCGGCGGCCGATCGTCGCTCCAATCGAAGAAAGGATTGGTTACCACCGAGGTCATCGCGTAGGGCGCGGAATCGTCGTCATTGTAGGAAGCCGGGTCACCGAACCGGTACGAAAACAGCGCCTCGTTCCACTTGATGTGGCCGTCGATCGCCTTGGCATACGGATCGAGGAGCAGCTTGTTGGGGTTGCACCGCAGACCCGACCCCGGGTCGTACGGGCCGTGCACCCGGTAGGCGTAACGCTGGCCTGGACCCACCCGCGGTAGGTAGCCGTGCCAGACGAAGCCATCGCGCTCGGGCAGGGTGATCCGCGTCTCCTTGCCCCTGTCGTCGAACAGGCACAGCTCGATGCGGTGGGCAACCTCAGAAAAGATGGAGAAGTTGGTCCCGCCACCGTCATAGGTCGCACCCAGGGGATATGACCTGCCAGGCCAGATGTACACGTACCCTCCGCTGATCCGCGATGTTCGTGCGGCGAGCCGTAGCCGCCCGGCTATTTCTTTGTATCGTCTACATAGAGTGTTCGCCAGCGCAAACCCAGCGCACGCCACGGCGCGCAGAGATCGACGGCCTGAGACAATGACTCGCAAGCCAGGGACCCGACCCGCCACGGCAAGGAGGAACGCTCGGTTGACTGAGCATGAGGTGCCCTCGCTGACCAAGCTCGTCGAGGACGCAGTATCCGGCGCGATCACTCGTGCGGTACCCGACGTGGCCGGCGCTGACCCCGTGGTCCGGCGTTCTGAGCACGCCGATTTCCAGTCCAACGCCGCGCTGGCACTGGCCAAACGCACCCGTACCAAGCCAGCCGCGTTGGCCGCCACCGTGTCCGAAGAGCTGCGTGCTGATCCCGGCGCTGCGGTGGCTGAGGTAGCCGTTTCCGGGCCGGGGTTTCTGAACCTGACGCTCGCCGAGCCGGCATTGTGGCGACAGGTCACCGCCCGGCTGGCCAGTCCGCGTCTGGGCGTGGGCAGCCCCGAACAGGGCCGGCGCACCGTCATCGACTACTCGGCCCCCAACATCGCCAAGGAAATGCACGTCGGTCACCTGCGCACCACCATCATCGGTGACTGCCTGGTCCGCGTACTGGGCTTTTTAGGCGCGGACGTGATCCGGCAAAACCATCTCGGCGACTGGGGCACCCAGTTCGGGATGCTCATCCAGTACCTCGACGAGCATCCCGAAGCCAGCTGGCACCACGATCAACTCAGTGCCGGCACCTCGACCGTCTCGGCACTGGATGATCTCTACCGCGCGGCCCGCGTCGCTTTCGATGCCGACCCCGCCTTCGCCGAGCGCGCCCGAGCACGGGTGGTCGCATTGCAGGCCGGCGACGAGGACACCGTCGCCCGCTGGAAGGCCATCGTCACCGAGTCAGAGTTCGCGTTCGACGCGATCTACCAACGGCTTGGGGTGCTGCTGGAGCCCGAAGACGCTGATGGCGAGTCGTTCTACAACTCCATGCTGCCCGATGTCGTCGACGAGCTAACCGCCGCTGGTATCGCGGTCGAAAGCGATGGCGCGCTAGTGATGTTCTCTGACGAGGTCACTGGCCCAGACGGCAACCCGGCGACGCTCATGGTGCGCAAGCAAGACGGCGGGTATGGCTACGACACCACCGATCTGGCCGCCATCCGGTATCGCGTCCGCGACCTCAAGGCCGACCGCATCCTCTACGTGGTCGACGCTCGCCAGGCCCTGCACTTCCGACTCATCTTCGAAGCGGCGCGGCGCGCCGGCTGGCTCACCGATGGCATTGAGGCCGCTCACGTCAGCTACGGCACCGTGCTCGGTCCCGACGGGCGGCCGTTTAAGACTCGCTCCGGTGGCACCGTCAAGCTCATGGAGCTGCTGGATGCCGCCGTCGACCGGGCGAAAGCCAGTGTTTCCGAGAAGGTTCACCAGCTCACCGACGACGAGTTGGCCCGGATCGCCGAGCAAGCCGGCATCGGCGCGGTCAAGTACGCCGATCTGTCCACTTCGCGCACCAAGGACTACGTGTTCGACGTCGAGCGCATGGTGTCGTTCAACGGCAACACCGGGGTGTACCTGCAATACGCGCACACCCGGATCTGCTCCATCCTGCGTAAAGCCGGCGAGGTCAACACTGACGTCGATCCGGCGCTGCCGCTGCATCCCGCGGAACGAGCTGTCATTCTCGCCGCGGACGCCTTCGGCGACGTCCTCGCTGAAGTCGGCCGGGCCTTGGAACCGCACCGGCTGTGCGGGTACCTCTACGAACTGGCGAAGGCCTTCACCGACTTCTACGAGGCCTGCCCCGTGCTAGCGGCCGACGAGCCCGTCCGGGCTAACCGCCTCGCGCTGTGCCAGCTGTCCGCTCGCACCCTGCGGCAGGGACTGGACCTGCTGGGCATCGCGGCCCCGGAACGCATGTAATGTCCTTATGAGCAATGCGCGAATTCGGATCCGGCGCGTCTACGACACCCCGACTTCCGACGACGGGACCCGGGTGCTTGTCGACCGGATCTGGCCGCGAGGGCTGTCCAAGGAGGCGGCTACCTTAGACGACTGGATCAAAGCCGCTGCCCCGTCCACCGAGCTGCGCAAATGGTATGCGCACGATCCGGGCAAGTTCCCGCAGTTCCGCACCCGCTATCGCGCCGAGCTCGCGGCGCCGGCCAGCCGCCCGGCGGTGGCGCAGCTGCGCCAGCTCGCCACCGATCGGCCGCTGACCCTGCTCACCGCAACCCGGGACATCGAGCACAGCCATGTCGCAGTGCTCGCCGATGTACTCGCCGAATCGGAATTCGACGAAGGCGGCGACGACCCCTGCTGGTCGGCGCAAGTGTGCCCGTCCTGCGGCCGATTCGCCGAGCACGATTCGCCGACCGAGTGCAGCTACTGTGGCGCCGAGCGGCCAATCATGTCGTGACCGCGCCGTCAAGCAGGTGCTCCACGGCGGCCAGCATGATGCACAGGACCAGCCCGTCCAGCGCCTCGGCTAGCTCCGACAGCGGCGGGTAAGTGGGCGCAAGCCGGATTACCCGATCGTCGGGATCCTTGCCGTACGGGAAGGGTGCGCCAGCTCCAGTCAGCGCGATGCCCGCCCCGGCGGCGAGCGCGACGACTCGGCTGGCGCAGCCGTCCAGCACGTTGAGGGTCACGAAGTAACCACCCTCGGGCACGGTCCAGCTCGCCACCCCGAGGTTGCCAAGCCGGTCGTCGAGGACGCACTGGACAAGGTCGAACTTCGGCTTGAGCAGCGCCCGGTGCCGTTCCATGTGGGCGTGCACGCCGGTAGGGGTCCGCAGGAATAGCGCGTGACGCAGTTGGTTGACCTTGTCCGGGCCGATCGTGCGTTTGGCCAGATGCCCGGTCAGCCAGTCCACATTGGTCATCGACGCTCCGTAGAAGGCTATCCCGCTCCCCGCCAACGTGATCTTCGATGTGGAACCGAACACGAACGGCCGGTCAGCGTGGCCAGCCGTGCTGGCCAGCTGCAGGATGTCCGCGACCTCGTGGCGGACCTCAGTCAGGTGGTGTACGGCGTAGGCGTTGTCCCAGAAGATCCGGAAGTCATCGGCAGCGGTGTGCATCCCGGCCAGCCGGGCAATGGTCTGCTCGGAGTACCGGATACCGGAGGGGTTGCTGTATTTGGGGACGCACCAGATCCCCTTGATCCTGGCGTCCGTCGCCACCAGCCGCTCCACCTCATCCATGTCCGGGCCGGCCGCGTTCATTGGCACAGTGATCATCGAGATGCCCAGCTTCTCGCATATCGCGAAATGCCGGTCGTAGCCGGGCACCGGGCACAGGAACGCCGTTGCGCTGTCCAAGCCCCACGGCTGCACCGATCCGGGCACCCCGAACAGCACCGCATGCACCAAGCACTCGTGCATCAGTTCCAAGCTGGAGTTACCGAAGGCCACCAGCTGCTCAGCGGGGACCTGCAGCAGTGCGCTGAATATCGTGCGGAGCTCTACCAGCCCCCGCAGGCCTCCGTAGTTGCGGGTGTCGGTGCCGTCGCTAGCCAGGTGCCGGCCGGCTCCTGGCAGCTCCAGCAGCGCCTCGGACAAGTCCAGCTGCTCGACCGACGGCTTGCCCCTGGTGAGGTCGAGAGCGAGTCCCCGTGTCTGCAGTGCCTCATACTCACGGCGCAGATCCTCGCGGTGGCGGGCCAGTTCACTGGTAGGCAGGCGAGTCAGGTCCACCTTTGCATCATCCCTGGCAAAAACGGACAACGCCGGGTTGATCCGGACTACAGGTCCTAGTCTGGCAACTGATGACCAACGGAGATCGCGCCTGGCAGCCCCGCCAGCGGCAACGCTGGCAGCACTACTGGAACCGGCATGCGCACACCTACGACCGCGAGATGGCATTGCTGGACCGAGTGCTGTTCCGGGACACCCGGCGGTGGATCTGCGCGAAGGCGACGGGCCACGTGCTTGAGGTGGCCATCGGCACCGCGCTCAACATCGGGCTCTACCCGGCCGGTGTCGACCTCACGGGTATCGATCTCAGTCCGGCCATGCTGGCGATCGCCCGGCGCCGCGCTCACGAGCTCGGTCGAGCCGTCGACCTGCGATGCGGCAACGCCGAAACCCTGCCCTTCCCGGATGCGTCGTTCGACACCGTGGTGTGCACATTCTCATTGTGCGCAATTCCCGACCACAAACAGGCGCTCGGAGAGATGGTGCGAGTGTTGCGTCCGGGCGCGATGTTACTGCTCGCCGACCACGTCGCCGCCACTCATCCGGCACTGCGCGCCGTCCAGAAAATCGCGGAGCTGGTCAGTGTGCCTGTTGGCGGCGAGCATTTCCGGCGGCGGCCGATCGAACTGGTCCGATCCGCTGGACTACGGATTGAACATCACGATCGGTTCGCCGCCGGCATTGTGGAACGGCTTGCTGCGCGCGTACCCGACGGTCAATAGCACCGCAGCCACAACAATGGCCTATCCGATACCACTGCATAGCGCACGGAAAGGCCGTTACTGCCCCATTGCCGATCGTCATCCTCCGAGAATGCCCTTAAGAAGGCTACCTACCAGGCCGGTAACGGCGCCGAGAATACCGCCAAGAATGTCGGGTAGATTCCCCAAAATATTCATGGTCCCTCCTTTCGAGTTCTCAGTTAATCTCACCTCAAACCTCAGGCAGCTGTACACGCTCACCCCATCCGCCCGAATGCACCGGTTACTCGCCTTGTCCACTCGAATAGTTCAACAGCCAGGCCGCGGCAGGGCGAGAGTCCAACAAAGCGCGGGTCAGCGACGCCGCGCCTATTCGAAGTTTCCTGCTTTGCTTATTGCCCGCCGCGAATGGTAGGCGCGCACGGAAGCCTATGTCAATGATAACCGCCGGCCACAACTGAAGCCGGACAGTACCCGACCCCTTGCATTGCCAACACTGCGACGCCGACCAGAGACTGAGAGTATCAAATTCTAGAGCCAAACGAAACACGGCAAGAACGCTCGTGGACTAGCGGCGTCAAAATTCCAACCTAGCAAGAAGCGCAGGAAAAACTCGTGAAATGGAAGTAACGAAAAGGCATGGCGACGTGGCCGATCAGGAACACGGCCTCATGACGTTCAGGTTCGCGCGAGGTTACGATTTGACCCGTATATAAATGACACGCCGCGTCTGCATAGGCGGCGAAATCAACCTAATAACCAGCTGATGCCTGGCGGCACTCGACGCGCTCACCAGGGTTCAGGTAGGCATAAACAGCGGGACCCCGGTCCGTCCGGACCGGGGTCCCATCCCGTTACGTCACAATTACGCTGGCGCTTGGGAGAGTGCCGAATTCGATCGGCGCGGCCGTTGTGAACGGCTCCTCGGCGTTACGCGACCCCGCGCTGGCTCGGCTGCGGCGTCGGCAACGGCTGTGGGAGTGATCCACGTCCCTGATCCAACGACCAGCACTCGGCAGCCGCGCGCGCCAGAATCCTCGGGCACCGGACGCAGACCGCGCTGACCGTGCAGCGCGCGCAGGGCGTGCAGCTGGGCGGACCGGGTTTGCTGGAACCCAATGTCGTCGAGTGCGTCCGCGCGACCCGCAAACAACGGATCAGCCGGCCGCGCAGCGACGACGACTGGTGTAGCGGCTTTGGTCTGGGTCTTGTGCGACCACGCCAACCGGGTCTTGCCCCATGGCTTTGCGACCGAGATCCCAGTCGCAATGAGCAGAAGCACCAGCGCCACCGACCGCAGCGCCAGCGTGTTCAGCTGAATGGGCTCACCCTCACCGGCCAAGACGTGGGGCAGGCGCGGCAGCATCAACGCCACGCCGGTCGCGGTCAGCACGGCGGCGATACCGGACTTGGCAAGTAGCCACCAGTGCCGCGTCAGGCCCCACGAGGTTCCCATGGCCAGCACCAGTCCGGTGCACAGCGAGATAAACACCAAGGGGATCAAGATCCAGCAGGCGATGGCGGCCATAGCGACGGAGATCCCGGTTCGCAACGCCGGGTCACTGGAATCCAGGCCGATCACCTCGAGCACGACCAGCGCCCCGATAAGGCCAAGCCATCCGGCAGACGCGGCGACGTGGACAGTGAGCAGCGTCGACCGAACTCGTTTCGGTAGACGCGGGACCTGGGGCAGGTGTGCGAGGGCTGCGGCCAGCGAAGGGCTCATGGCGCGTTAACGAACCTCACGACTGGGCGTCACGGTCGACGTGGCTGAGCTGGGCTTCGAACAACGACGCAACGGCGTGTCGCTACGCCGCTCGAGCGCAGGATGGCCCTACACTGCGCACCAGCCAGTTGCTGCCTGACTCGTTGTGGTCGCCCAGGGGGTAGCTGAGAGTCAAATGAGGTCGG
>DATELN010000078.1:0-27583 GCA_035276605.1 Pseudonocardiaceae bacterium
CATCCAGACTGCCGTTTTTGTTCGAGGAACCGGGGTTAGGCGGCCGTGACCTCTAGGGGGACGGTGACCGAGACTTCTGGGTGGAGCCGAATGGTGATCTGGTAGGTCCCCGCTGACTTGATGTGTTCGCCGAGGTCGACGGCTCGCTTGTCCAGCAACGGGCCACCCGCGGAACGTACCGCGTCCACCACGTCGGTCACGGTGACCGAGCCGAATAGCTTGCCGCCGGACCTAGCGGCTTTCGCGGTCACCAACACAGTGCCCAGGTTTGACAATGAGCCGGCGACTTCTCGAGCATGGTCGAGATCCCGGATCTGCCGAGCCTGCTGCGCCCGACGGATGGTGGCTACCTGCTTTTCCGCACCCTTGGTGGCCATGATGGCCAACCGCCGGGGCAGCAGGTAGTTGCGCGCATAGCCGTCCTTGACCTGCACGAGATCGCCGGGTCCGCCGAGTTGGGGGACGTCAGCCGTGAGAATGATCTTCACCGGATCTCCTCGTGATCAGCGTGCGGTCGAGGTATAGGGCAGCAGCGCGACTTCGCGGGCATTCTTCACCGCGATCGCGACGTCGCGCTGATGCTGGCTGCAGTTACCGGTGACCCGGCGAGCCCGGATCTTGCCGCGGTCGGAGATGTACTTGCGCAGCAGTCCGGTGTCCTTGTAGTCGATGTATGCGCCCTTGTCCTTGCAGAAGACGCAAATCTTCTTCTTGGGTTTGCGTACTGGCGGCTTGGCCATAACTGTGTTGCTCCTCAAAGAAAGTCCCTACGAGGTGGTCTAGAAAGGTGGCTCGTCGTCGTAGCCACCGGCTCCGTTTCCGGATCCGGGCGAACCGGCCGGGGGCGCCGAACTCCACGGGTCGTCGGCAGCGCCAGCGGAAGAGCCATAGCCGCCGCTGCTGGACGAACCACTGCGGCTAGCCCGGTTGACTTTCGCGGTGGCATAGCGCAAGGACGGACCGACCTCGTCGACCTCCATCTCCATGACGGTGCGCTTCTCACCTTCCCGAGTTTCGAATGAGCGCTGGCGCAACCGCCCGCTGACGATGACTCGCATGCCACGGGTGAGCGACTCGGCGGTGTTCTCCGCAGCTTGCCGCCAAATGTTGCACCGCAAAAACAGCGCCTCACCGTCTTTCCACTCGCCGGTTTGACGATCGAAAGTGCGCGGCGTGGAGGCCACCGTGAAGTTCGCTACCGCTGCCCCCGAGGGGGTGAACCGCAACTCCGGGTCAGCGGTCAAGTTTCCGATCACCGTGATAACGGTCTCGCCCGCCACGTCAACCCTTCCTCGTATCCCGTCGCAACACCTTGGTGCGCAGCACCGATTCACTGAGCGAAAGCTGCCGGTCAAGCTCAGCAACCGCGGCGGGAGTGCACGACATGTCGAGCACCGCGTAGATGCCTTCGGTGTGCTTGTTGATCTCATAGGACAGCCGTCGCTTGCCCCAGATATCCACCTTGTCGATCTGGCCACCCTGCGTCTTCACAACGCTGAGAAACTGCTCCAGCGACGGAGCCACAGTGCGCTCATCGAGTTGCGGATCGAGGATGACCATCATCTCGTAGCGACGCATGACAAACACTGACCTCCTATGGACTAGTCGGCCACGGACTTTCCGTGGCAGGAGGAGCCGGCCCTACCAGGAGCACAGCCGGCAAGCTAGCTGTCACCGCACATGATATGGGCGCAGCAACGCACAGCAGGATAGCAACAGACCGCCCCGCGACGGCAATCGCGGGGCGGTCTGAAAAAAACCAGCCAGGTGAGGGCTTCTAGCGACGCCCGAGAACCCAGCTGCGCAACAATGCAGCGGCCACACTGGCCAGCATCAGCACCGCCACCATGATCGGCAGGGCAATCCGCTCGACACTGCTAGCCGGCAACGCAGACGCCCGGCCAGCGGCCGCGACGTCGTTGGCTGCGGCGCTTTGCTTGCCCAGACCCGAGTTGCCGTTGCTCACCGACGGTGTACCAAACAGGTCGGCGGTCAACACTCCAGCGGACAGCTTCCCGATCCCCCCAGCGCCGGGACGGCCGATCGCCAACAGGTCAGCGTAATTGAAGTGCGGCAGCCCGCTGTTGTAAGTGCCGAGCATGAACGGGAAGTCGCTCGGCATCGTCGGGCCGAAGAACGGCCCAGTGGCCGGTGATGTGATCGCCGGCGCCGCCGGAGCCGCTCCGGACTGGGGCTGCGCCCCGGGTTGTGGTTGCACGCCCGGTGCCGGCGCGGCCGGTGCCGGCGCAACCTGCTGGCCGACCACAGGCACCTGGCTGAGTGCGCCCCCGACCGGTGCGACAGCTGGTGAGATGAGCTTCGTGACCGGACCCGCGGAGGGCACTAGCGGCTCCGCGGTGAGCTTGCATGCCGGAGCTACCGGACCCATCGACTTGCGCAATGCCGGCGTGGCGTCGTAGGTGCGCGACCCGCTTGCGGGCACCTCACCGACGTCCACCACTGATAGATCGGCTACCCGGACACCCACCCGTTGTCCTGGATCGCCACGTACCGTGTCCCCGCAACTGCCCACCAGCATCGGTGTCGGAGCTGATGCGAGCACGGGTGGGGGGGTCGAAACGGTGGAGGGTGCAGCAAGGGCCGTCAAGCCCCCTGCGAATGCGCTGGCGGCGCACAGTAACGTGGCTGCGCCGGCAACCGTGGTCACCCTCGCCCGTGTACCCATAGGTGCCTCCGTGTCGCTCTGTGCCTGGTTGTGTCTTTAGAGTAACGACGATAGAGGCTCTGTGTGACGATAACCAGCACTTTCAGCAGATGTGGTTACGCTGTGCACTCGCTGTGTACTCTGCGAGTATGCCGATCCACCGAGAGCGACACGTCTAGGCTACCGATATGCGAATCGGTGCCCACGTCAGCGACAACGATCCGGTGACCGCGGCTACTCAGCGCAATGCTGCAGCAGTGCAGTTTTTCCTCTCTGATCCGCAGAATTGGCACGCTCCGCAGCCCCATCCGCAAGCGGCACAACTACTCGAAGCCGATCTGGCGGTGTACGTGCACTCACCGTATGTGCTCAATGTGGCGTCTTTGAACAACCGCATCCGCATTCCATCCCGCAAGCTCGTCACCCAGCATGCCGCAGCCGCTGCCACTGTCGGCGCACACGGTTTAGTCGTCCACGGTGGGCATCTCGCTAAGAGTGAAGACCCCGCACAGGGCGTCGAAAACTGGCGCAAGATGTTCGACCGGCAGTCCGCTGAGGGCGGTTTCGCCACCCGGATCCTGGTTGAGAACACCGCTGGCGGCGATAACGCGATGGCTCGGCGGTTCGATTCGCTGGCCCGGTTGTGGGATGCGATCGGCGACTACGACGTCGGGTTTTGCCTGGACACCTGCCACGCATTCGCCGCCGGAGAGGACCTGGTCAATGTCGTTGATCGGGTCATGGCCATCACGGGCCGAATCGATTTGGTGCACTGCAACAACTCACGCGACGAGTTCGGCTCAGCACGAGACCGGCACGCGCCGTTGCGCGCGGGCACCATCGAACCTGACCAGCTGGTGGCAGTCTGTGCAGCCGCCAACGCGCCCGTCATCCTCGAAACCGACCCAGCCACCCAGGCTGACGACATCGCCTGGCTACGCGCCCAACTCAGCTAGACCGAAAGGCGAGGCTGGGGCTCATGGATGCATGTGCACCTGCCCGCCGCCCGGTAGTCGGATCGATGGTGCCCGCGGCGCGGACGGGATCGAAAGTCGGTCGGTAGATATCTCGAAGAACGAGGGCAACGAGGAACAGGACGGCGGCGTCGCGGATTAGGACGGCGCTGAGGAAGGGCTCGATGGGCAGGCCCTTGTGCTCGGGGCCGAGATAGTAGGCCATCCGCGGGACCCACAGCAGCGCATCAACCGTCATCCAGGCCAGCACCGGCTTCCACCGCGGGATCGCCAGCGCCGCCAACGGCACCAGCCACAACGAGTACTGCGGGCTCCACACCTTGTTGACCAGCAGGAACGCTGCCACCACTAGGAAACACAGGGCAGCCAACCGGGGAGGGCGGGACGCAGTGAGGGCCACCCAGGCAATCGCCGCGCAGGCCAAGACGAACAGCGTGCCGCTGACCAGGTTCAGCGTGTGCACCTCGGCGAACCCCGGCCAGCCGGTGAAGGCGGACACCGCGGTGTATAGCGTGTCCGGGTCAGCGCCGCGCCGGCTGTTGAGCCGGAAGAATTCCGCCCACCCGGCCGGAAACAGCAGCGCGATCGGCAGGTTGACCGCGGTCCAGGACAGCGCCGCCGCGGCGACCGCGGTCAGCCCCGCCCGCAACCGTCCAGCCCGTAGGCACAACAGCACGATCGGGACCAGCAACAACGCCGGGTAGAACTTGGCAGCAGCACCCAGCCCAATCAGCATGCCAGCGAGCACCGGACGTCGCCGCGCCCACGCCAGCAGCCCGGTGGTGGCCAGCGCGGTGGCCAACGCGTCGAAGTTGGTGAAGGCGTGCACCACGACCAACGGCGACAAGGCAGCCAGCGCGGCGTCCCACGGTCGTCGCGGCGACAACTGCACCAGTGCCCACACCGTCACCAACCAGGCGACCGTCAGGCCCAGCGCGCTGATGTGGAAGTAGACGATCGCCGGGGCCGAGGTGGGCAGCCAGCCACTGTGGCCCAGCGAAACCCAGCCCTGCGCGAGCTTGGCCGAGCCCCACTGGTACAGGCCGGTGAGCACCGGATACTCCATGTACCGCCGTTGCTCGCCGGGCTGGCCCCGGTGTGCCACCCAGGAGGTGGCGTACGGGAACCCAGCCAGCCCTGAGTGGTCCAGCCGTTCTGCGGTGTACAGCGGAATGGTGTCCGAGTAGCACATCGCCTTGTACTGGCGCCCGTCGCGCCAGTCCACCTGGAGCGCGCCCGCACGGTCACGGTAGGTCTGCGCGCACGGCACCTTGGCCAGCCAGCCCAATGCCAGCGTGATCGTCGCCAACAGCAGCACCACCCGCAGCGGCGTCCAGAACCAGTGCCGACCGAGGACCGCATGGCGACCCAGCGGCCCACCGATGATCCTGCTGGCTCGGGCCGGCACCGGATCAGCCCAGCTGGGCACGACCCTTTGCCGCATCAGCTGATCCCGATACTTGTCTAAGTCGGGGCCGGCTGAGGGTCCGATGGGGGTGACTGAGCGGCGATCAAGGAGGCTGCCGGACGGTGTACTGGCCCGCTGAGAGGTCGTCCGGACAGTCACGTGACGAGCAGGCGCTCAGGAATGCCGCGGACGCCCAGCGAGTCCACCTCCGGGTATCGGACTGTCATTGCCGGGATTGTCATCACCGGTTGCCGGATCATCACAGAACGGGAAGCAGTTGCGTTGCGGCTTGGTCGTCCGGGTCGGCTTTTCCGTCGGTTGGATCGGAACCGGGATGAAATCCTCCGGAGTCGGCTCACGGGTGGCCGACGGCGTGACGTCGCGGGGCTGCTTGACCCGCGTCGGTGCCGGCGCCGGCTGCTCGACGGGAGGCGGTGGCAGACCAATCAGGGTGAACGGCGGGAAGGTTTCCAGCGGCGAACCCATCAAGTAGGAGTTCATGAACCGCTGCCAGATCAAACCCGGGATGCCGCGGCCGAAGATGTCGGCACCGTTGGCGGTCTTAATCGCCGTGTTGGCCGGGTCACCGACCCAGACCGCGGTGGAGATCGACGGTGTGTACCCGACGGTCCAGGCAGCGGAGTTGTCCTTGGAGTCGCCTCGCTGCTGGGTGCCGGTCTTGGCGGCCACCTGCCGTCCGCCGGCCAGCGGGATCTGCGAGCTACGAGCGACGTCGGTCATCGTGGCGGTGACGTTGCGCGCCAGTTGGCTGTTGCGGTCGACATCGACCTGGTCAAAGGCCGGTTTCGGTTTATCGACGTGCTGGTATTCGAGGCTGCCCCGGGAGTTGGTGTACTGGCGGACGAAAAATGGCTCGTGGCGCATCCCGTCGGCGGCGAAGGTGGCGTAGGCGCTAGCCATGTCAATGGTGTGCACCGGGTACTGACCGAGGGTGATGCCCAGTCCCGGCGCTGCACTGTCCGGCTCGGACATTGCGCGCTTGCCATTGATCTGCGTCGGGATCCCGGCCTGGAGCGCGGCCTCGCGGACCGCTGTCGGTCCGACATCCTGGGTCAGCCGCACGAAGGCGGTGTTGACCGATTTGGTCATCGCGTCATGCAGGGTCAGCTGGGGATAGTTCTTGCTCTCCGAGTTCGCGTACGAACGCCCGTCGATCACCAGCGGAGACTCGCCGTCATATTTGGAGTTCATGCCGATGCCGCGTTCCAGGGCGGCCAGCATGGTGAACGGTTTGAACGAAGAACCCGGGTTCCACGCCGGCCCACCGGCCAGATCAAAGCCGTTGCCCTCCGACCCTCCGTAGTAGGCGATCACCGCGCCGCTGCGGGGATCGATGGCCACCAGTGACGAGTGCAGGTTCGACGGCTGCCCGCGCAGTTCGGTCTTGACGGCGTCGCGGGCCAGCTGCTGGGCCCGGGGATCGATGGTCGTGATGATCTTACCGCCGCTGACGGCGAGCTGGGCCCGGCTGATGCCCTGCTTTTCCAGCTCCTCCATCGCCCGGTCGACGATGTGGGCGCGGTCGTCGGTCGGTTCGCCGGCAGCGTGGCTCGGTGGCACGGTTTCTGGGTACAACCCGACGCCGCGATCCGCCGGGGACAGCCAACCTTGGGCCACCATGCCGTCGAGCACGAAGTTCCACCGGGCCTGGGCCTGCGGCAGGTTCTTGGCCGGATCCAGTCGGGACGGGGAACGGATGACGGCGGCGAGCACCGCTGCCTCGGAGACGGTCAGATTTTGCACGTCCTTGCGGAAGTAGGCCTGGCTGGCAGCCTCGATGCCGTAGGCGCCCCGACCGAAGTAGATCGTGTTGAGGTAGTCCTCCAGGATCCGGTCTTTGGACTCCTGCTTGGTTATCTTCGCGGCGAGAATCACCTCGCGGAACTTGCGGAAGATGCTGTACTCGTCGTGCCCGGTGGCTACCTTGATGTACTGCTGAGTGATCGTCGAGCCACCACCACCGCCACCGTTGAGCTGCTGCCAGGTCGCCCGGGCGATGCCGACGATGTCGAACCCTGGGTTGGAACGAAAGCTGCGGTCCTCGGCGGCCAGCACAGCGTTCTGCACGTGCATGGGCACCTTCGACAGGCTGACCGGGATCCGGTTGCCGTCCTCCGGGACATAGCGGCCAACCTCGGTGGTTCCGTCGCTGGCCAGAATCGTGGTGATCTGCTTGCGATCCGCCGCCAGCGCCACCGGGGACGGCACGGACAGAAACAGCCAACCGGCGAAGAAGGCCAGCACCGGCAGCAACATGCACACCAGGGCACCGCCGGCAGCGATCTTCGCTGCCTGGCGCCAGCGGGGCGGCAATCTCCAGCCGCCACCACCGCCACCGGTTAAGCCAGCGCGCCAGCCGTCGGGTCCCAACCCGGGCCATCCGGGCTTCACCGGCGGCGCGGCCGGCGGCGTGGGATGCGTGAGTAGCTCGGGCTCGCCGTCCAACGAAATGCGCGGGGTCTGGGGTCGCGGATGGGTTGAGCGTGGCTGGTCTGACCGAGCTTGGCCGAACAGCTCAGGTGGCCAGTTCTCGGCCGGCGCCCACGGTCCGGCTGAGGTGGGGCGTCGAGGCTCGTCGTATCGCTGGTCGCTCACGGGTTGTCCTCCCAGACCGGTACTCGGCTCGCGAGGGTTCGTGCCGGGAGCACGCTAGTCAGGGCGGCACTCGAGCCTGACGGCAGGGTTACTCCACCCCGTTACCCGCCACCGTCTTCCGGCGGGATCGCCGACTGCCCACCCCGTTGGAGCCCAGGACATACGACTCCACGAGATGGTTCCAGCTACACGTCCGGCACACCTCGACGACGAACACGCTGAACTCCTCGTACAGCGCCGCCATCCGGTTCAGCTCGTCGGCACTCCGAGCGGATCCCGCCGCGTGCTTGAGCTCGTCCCCGTACACCCACGACACCAGCGTCAACGACTCTTTGCGGCAGACAGGACAGGTCACCGAACTGGACTCGCCATGGAACTTCGCCGCGCGCAGCAAGTACGGGGTCGCGTCGCAGACCTCCGCGAGGCCGATCCGGCCGGCGTAGACCTCAGCGAGCAGCGCACGCCGCTGCAACGCGTAGTCCACCACCTGTCGTTGGGTCCGCATGCACCACAGCCTACGCATTCGGTGACTGGTCACCGCTCGGGCGTTCGGGCGGTGCCGCCGCTGATCATGTGCTCAATGATGTATCGACGCGATATAGTGTCGCTATACATCGAAGTAGTGGTTCGGAGGTACTGCGTGCTGGAGCTAGCGGTGCTTGGGGTGCTCCATGACGCCCCGATGCACGGCTACGAACTGCGCAAACGCCTCACCGGGCTGCTCGGGACGTTCCGCGCCTGCTCGTTCGGGTCGCTGTATCCCACGCTACGCCGGTTGCAGCGCGCGGGTTTCATCGTCGAGGACGAAGCTCCCGTGCCCGACCGGGGAGCGGGCTGGTCGTACCGCGGACGGCGGGTGTACCGGCTCACCGCCGACGGCAAGGAGCGTTTCGCCACCCTGCTGACCGATGCCGGTCCGCAAACCTGGGAGGACTCCGGGTTTGGGGTCCATTTAGCGTTTTTTTCGCGTACGCCGGCGGAGGTGCGGATGCGGATTTTGGAGGGCCGCCGCCGCCGGGTCGAGGAACGTCGCGAAGGTTTGCGCGCCGCGCTGGCTCGGACCGGAGACCAGATCGACCGCTACACCCTCGAGCTTCACCGGATGGGTCTGGAGACCAGCGAGCGCGAGGTGCGCTGGCTCAATGAACTGATCGCCCACGAGCAGGCGAACCCAGCAGCGTCATACGACAGCGACGAGTACCTGAAAGGTTCGGACCATGACTGAAGGGATCCGGGTCGCCATTGTGGGCGTCGGCAACTGTGCTGCCTCCCTGGTGCAGGGCGTGCAGTACTACCGCGATGCCGACCCTGCAACCCGAGTGCCCGGCCTGATGCACGTGCGCTTCGGCGACTACCACGTCGGCGACCTGCAGTTCGTCGCTGCGTTCGACGTCGACGCCAAGAAGGTGGGACGGGACCTGTCCGAGGCCATCGTGGCCAGCGCGAACAACACCATCTCGATCTGCGACGTGCCACCACTGGGGGTCACGGTGGCGCGCGGGCACACGATGGACGGGTTGGGCGAGTACTACCGCGACATCATCACCGAGTCCGACGAGCCGCCGGTGGATGTCGTCGAGGTGCTGCGCGAGTCCCGCGCCGATGTGCTGGTGTCCTACCTGCCGGTGGGTTCGGAGCAGGCCGACCGGTTCTATGCGCAGTGCGCGCTGGATGCCGGAGTCGCCTTCGTCAACGCTCTTCCGGTATTTATCGCCTCGGATCCCGAGTGGGCTGACAAGTTCGCGCGCGCTGGGGTGCCGATCATCGGTGATGACATCAAGTCGCAGGTGGGGGCGACGATCACGCACCGGGTACTGGCGAAGCTGTTCGAGGACCGTGGGGTGGAACTGGTGCGCACCTATCAGCTCAACTTCGGCGGCAACATGGATTTCATGAACATGCTCGAGCGCAAGCGGCTGGAGTCGAAGAAGATCTCCAAGACCCAGTCGGTGACCTCGCAGGTGCCGCACGAGATGGAGAAGGCCGCGGTGCACATCGGGCCATCGGACCACGTGCCGTGGCTGGATGACCGCAAGTGGGCTTATGTGCGGCTGGAGGGTCGCGCGTTCGGGGACGTGCCGCTGAACATGGAGTACAAGCTCGAGGTCTGGGATTCGCCCAACTCCGCCGGTGTGATCATCGACGCGATCCGGGCAGCGAAGATCGCGGCGGACCGGGGTATCGGTGGGCCGATCCTGTCGGCGTCTTCGTATTTCATGAAGTCACCGCCCGAGCAGTGCTCCGACACCGACGCGTTCGCCGCCGTCGAAGCCTTCATCCGCGGCGATCTCAACCGCTAACCCCCTTGCCCGGTGTGTCGTGCTCTCGCGCCCGGTGTGTCGTCCCTCGATGAGCGGGTGATGCCACCATGCAACCCTGGTCCACAGAGTTAGCCGGCCGGATCGACGAGCATGTGGTCGATAGCGAACTGCTCCGGGACAACGTGTTAGGTGATCCGGCCCGCCGACCCTTGTGGGTCTACGTCCCGCCGGGTTACGACGGCTCCGCGCAGCGCT
This sequence comes from Pseudonocardiaceae bacterium, assembly GCA_035276605.1. Taxonomy (GTDB): domain Bacteria; phylum Actinomycetota; class Actinomycetes; order Mycobacteriales; family Pseudonocardiaceae. Next base: position 10,180 of record DATELN010000078.1, read on the forward strand.
ATCCCAGCGTGTACGTGATCCAGGGTTATACCGGGCAGCTGACCATGTGGGGAAACCGCAGTGCCTACCGGCCGACCTTCCCGGAAGCTGCTGACGCCGTGTTCTCCTCCGGCGACGTCCCCCCGGCGGTGCTGGTGTTCGTCGACGCCTGGACCGCCTACGGCGGCAGCCAGTTCGTCGACTCCCCAGGCACCGGGCGCTACCACAGCTACCTGTGCGAGGAGGTCGTGCCGTTCGTCGACGCGCGGTACCGGACGCTGGCCGATCGGGCACATCGGGCGATCAGCGGCAAGTCCTCCGGCGGGTTCGGCGCCATGATCACGCCCATGCTGAGGCCAGACCTGTTTGGGGCGCTGGCCAGTCACGCCGGGGACGCGCTCTACGAGCTGTGTTATCTGCCCGAGTTCGGCAAGTCGGTGCGCCACTTGCGCGACTACGACGGTGACATCCACGCCTGGTGGGCTGATTTCCAGTCCCGGACCGCGTTCACCAAGCCGGCCGATGAGCACCTGCTGATGGTGCTGGGCGTTTCTGCTTGTTTCTCGGCCAGTGACGACGGCACCCCGGAGCTGCCGTTCGACCCGCACACCGGAGTGTTGCGCCCGTCGGTGTGGCAGCGCTGGCTGGACTGGGATCCAGTGCGGATGGCGCCGCGTTACACAGAGGCGCTGCGCTCACTGCGGGCGGTGTGGCTCGACGCCGGTACCCGCGATGAGTGGTTTCTGGATCTCGGCGCGCAGGCGTTTCGTGACGCGCTGCACGCCGCCGGAGTTCCCAAGGAGCGGGTGCACTTCGAACTGTTCGACGCCGGTCACGGCAGCATCGACTACCGCTATCCGCTGGCGCTGTCCTGGCTGTGCCACCGCATCAGCGACCCGCCCAGTTAACCCGGTACCCATGGCGGACCTGAGGGAACGACACGCGGGGCATCAGGGCGCGACACGCCGGGAGAGGGGCGTCAGACGACGAGGTTGACGAGGCGGCCGGGGACGACGATGACTTTGCGGGGCTCCCGGTCGTTGATCAACGTAGCGATGCGGGCTTGCGCCAATGCTGCGGCGCGCACCTCGTCGGGACTGGCTGAGCTGGGCACCATCATCCGGGTGCGGACCTTGCCGTTGATCTGGATCGGGTACTCCATGGTGTCCTCGACCAGGTAGCGCCCGTCTGCGTGGGGCATTGGTCCGTGCGCCAGCGACTGGTCGTGGCCGAGACGGGACCACAGTTCCTCAGCTAGGTGCGGGGCCACCGGTGCGAGCAGCAGCACCAGCGGCTCGGCCACCGCCCGCGGGGTTCCCGGGCTCGTGCCGTAGATCTTGGTGATGTGGTTGTTCAGCTCGATGAGCTTGGCGATCGCAGTATTGAGGCGCAGGCCGGCGTAGTCTTCTCGGACGCCGGCGATGGCCCGGTGCAGCGCACGTAGCGTGTCTAGGTCGGACGGCACGCCAGGGTCCAGCTCGGTATCCACTACCCGCAGCTCGCCGGTGTTCTCGTCAACCAGGTTGCGCCACAGCCGCTGCAAGAAGCGGTACGCGCCGACGACGTCTTTGGTCGCCCACGGCCGTGACACGTCCAGCGGCCCCATCGACATCTCGTAGACCCGCAGCGTGTCGGCGCCGTAGGTGTCGCTCATCTCGTCGGGGGACACCGAGTTGCGCAGGCTCTTGCCCATCTTCCCGTACTCCCGGCGGACCTGCTGGCCGCGCCAGGTATACCGGCCGTCGGGCTCCTCGACGACTTCCTCGGCGGGGACGTAGACGCCGCGCGCGTCGGTGTAGGCGTAGGCCTGGATGTAGCCCTGGTTGTACAGCCGCCGGTAGGGCTCTTCGGACGACACGTATCCCAGGTCGTAGAGCACCTTGTGCCAGAACCGGGAGTACAGCAGGTGCAGCACCGCGTGCTCCACGCCGCCGACGTACAGGTCCAGTCCGCCCGGGTCGTCGGGGCCGTGCAGCTGCGGGCGCGGGCCCATCCAGTACCGCTCGTTGACCGGGTCGCAGATGGCTTCAGAGTTGTGCGGGTCGATGTAGCGCAGCTGGTACCAGCACGATCCCGCCCATTGCGGCATCACGTTGGTATCCCGGCGGTAGGTTTTCAGGCCCTCGCCCAGGTCCAGCTCGACCTCGACCCAGTCGGTGGCCTTGGCCAGCGGCGGGGATGGCTCGGAGTCGGCGTCGTCGGGGTCGAAGGTGGTCGGCGAATAGTCGGCCACGTCCGGCAGCTCGACGGGCAGCATCGACTCGGGCAGTGGGTACGGGCGGCCCTCGTCGTCATAGACGATCGGAAACGGCTCGCCCCAGTACCGCTGCCGGGCAAATAGCCAGTCGCGCAGCTTGTACTGCACGGTGCCCTCACCGGCGCCGTGGGCCTCCAGCCAGTCGGTGATCGCCTTCTTGGCCTGCTCGACTCCCAGTCCATCGAGGAACGACGAGTTGATCGCCGGGCCCTCCCCGGTGTAAGCCTGCCCGTCGAAGCCCTCCGGTGGGGCGACGGTGCGCACGATCGGCAACCCGAAGGCTTCGGCGAAGTCCCAGTCGCGCTGGTCCTGCCCGGGCACTGCCATGATCGCGCCGGTGCCGTAGCCCATCAGCACGTAGTCGGCGATGAAAATCGGGATCTGCTCACCTGTGGCTGGGTTGGTGGCGTAGGCGCCGGTGAACACGCCGGTCTTGTCGCGGCTTTCCTGCCGTTCGAGTTCAGAACGCTGCGCGGCGGCGCGGCGGTACCGCGCGATTGCCTCAGCTGGGGTGGCGGCGCCGCCGGTCCAGCGGTCGTCCACGCCAGACGGCCACTGTGCCGCCGTGATCTGCGTGACCAGCGGGTGCTCGGGCGCCAGGACCATGTACGTCGCGCCGAACACGGTGTCCGGGCGGGTAGTGAACACCTCGACGTTGGGTGCTTTCCAAGTACCACCAACCCGGGGGTTGGTGGTACTTGAAGAGCCACCTACTGGGAACCGGATCCGGGCGCCGTGCGAGCGGCAGATCCAGTTGCGCTGCATGGTCTTGACCTTTTCCGGCCAATCCAGCCGGTCTAGGTCATCCAGCAACCGATCGGCGTAAGCGGTGATGCGCATCATCCATTGCCGGAGGTTGCGCCGGAACACAGGGAAGTTGCCGCGGTCACTGCGACCCTCGGCGGTGACCTCCTCGTTGGCCACCACGGTGCCCAACCCCGGGCACCAGTTCACCGGTGCCTCCGATAGGTAGACCAGCCGCTGCGAGTCCAAGACTTCCCGCTGCTCGTCGGCGGACAGCTGCGCCCACGGCCGGCCATCCGGGGTGGCACGGACACCCTGCGCGTACTCAGCCTCCAGCTCGGAGATTGGCCGCGCCCGGCGAGCCTGCCCGTCGTACCACGCGTGGTAGATCTGCAGGAAGATCCACTGCGTCCAGCGGTAGTACTCGACGTCGGTGGTGGCGATCCTCCGGCGCTCGTCGTGGCCCAGGCCCAGCCGGCGAATCTGGGCCAGGAACGACTCGATGTTCGCCTCGGTGGTGCTGCGCGGGTGGGTACCGGTCTCCGCGGCATACAGCTCGGCCGGCAGCCCGAAGGAGTCGAAACCCATGGTGTGCAGCACGTTACGCCCGGTCATCCGCTGGTAGCGGGCGAAGACATCGGTGCCTATGTAGCCCAGCGGGTGCCCGACGTGCAGCCCGGACCCGGACGGGTAAGGGAACATGTCCTGCACGAACAACTTGTCCTCGGGCACGACGCCGTCGGTAGGCGCCAGCGGCCCGACCGGGTTGGGTGCGTGGAAGGTGCCGCGTTCGGTCCACTGGCGTTGCCAGCGGCGCTCGATCTGACCCGCCAGCGTCGCGGTGTAGCGGTGCGGCGGGGCTTCGGCGGGGACACTGCCCTCGTCGGTGCTGCTCATGTCGTCCTTCCAGGCCCGGCCGTGATTGAGAGATACCCCCACCAAATAACGAAGCCCCCCAAAGCCGTCTTCCGGCCATGAGGGGTCGCCGCGCTGACGTACTCGCCGGTCAGCGCGGCCTGGGAAGGAGCAGGCGGGCCGTGCTCACGGCACCACCATAGCGGGTCGATCAATCGGATTCTCCGCGGCGCACGGTCCACCCCGACAACTCGGCCGTGGAAGCTATCCTGGCCCGCGTGCGGGTGTCCATGCTGCTCGGGGTGGTCCTGGTGATTGCCGGGGTAGCGCTGCTGACCGTCGGCCTGCTCGGCTGGCGACAACGGTTGCCGCGCAACCGCTTCGCCGGTATCCGCACTCCCGCGACGCTGCGCTCAGACGCCGCGTTCATCGTGGCCAATCGGGTGGCCGCCCCACCGGTGCTCGCGGCGGGCGCGCTGTGCGCCGTGGGTGGCGGCCTGGTACTCGGCTCGACCGGCCCAGCACTCATGATGATCGTCTCAGTGACCGGTGCCGGAGTGGTGGGGCTGCTCCTGGCCGGGGGGTTGTTAGGCCACCGAGCCGCAACCGCGATGCCACCGCGGCCGGCGGGCTGCGCCGAGTGTACCTGCTGCGGCGGAAGCTGCACCGCGACCTAACGGCTCCCCCACGTGGACCATGGCAAGTGATGCGGGTCCGCCTGCGGGACCCTGCGCGGACCCTGACCCTGACCCTGGCGCTACCAGCCTCAGCTGCCCGGGCCGCCTTTGAACGGGCCGACGACGTCAGCGGTGATCCAGCCGCCGTAGAACTCACCCGGTTGCGGGGTCACCGGCTCCCCATCCAGAGTCACCTCGTCGAACGGGCCGGCGTAGACAGCGACCCGAGCAGTCAGTTGCGGGTAGCGAAGGTCGGGCTGTGGGTACCACCATCCGACATCGCGCAGTAGCTCGACGCCGGGCACGTCGAGATCGACGTAGCAAGCCTCGCCCTTCCATTCGCACATCGTCAGCCGCGATGACGGCAGCAGCGGCACCCGGAACTCCGAACGAGGCAGGTAGTAGGTCGGTGGATGCGCGGTCTCCAGCACCCGAACCACATCGTCGGTGTCGAGCACGAGGATGCCGCCGTGCACGATCCGGGCCCGCTGGGACACCCGCTCAGCCCGCGGCGGCCGGGGGTAATCCCACACCGACTCCTGACCCGGGCCGACCGGCTTGACGTCAACCGGTCGACCGCTGGGCTGACCCGCGGGTTTCCATCTCACCGTTTGTCAACCTCTCACGCTGTTTTTGGCGGCGTCCTGTGTCCCAAGTGTGCCCCAGCAGGCGACCACGTTACGCACGGTCCAGTCGGTACACGGGGTGGGCGCCGACCAGTGGTCGTCCGGATCCGACCGATCAGATCACCGACCGAATTCAGCGCCAGGCTGAGCTGCTGGACAGAAGGGGTCGGGTAGGTGATCTCATTCTCCATCAGGCTCGGCATAGCGCTAGCAACTTGGTAACGGTGGCCCAGTTACGCACAGTGGCTGATCCAGTAGCAGCTAGTAGGCCGCCGGCTCGAGCCAGTTGTGCGGCTAACTCGCTGCGTCCGAGGCCGTCCGGGGTATGCAGGAACAGGACACGGCCGACGATCGTTGCCTCGTCGCGGCTGCCTTTGTCTGTGGCCCGCTGCTGCGCAGTAGCGATCTTGGTCAGCTGATCAGGTCCGATCGGCCCGGGTGTGAACGCGGCGTGCAGGTATTTGGGGTTCGTCACGTCCGGGTACGGATTGTCCGCGATCAACTGCGAGAGTTCTTCCCGGGACAGCACCACCACTGCGGAATGCACGCCCAGGGCATCGGCGATGGCGTGTTCAAGCGCTTGCGCCATCACTGTGGTGTCGGTTTCGGGACTGCTGAATACCACGTTGCCACTCTGGATATAAGTCGCCACGTCGGTGTAGGTCAGAGAGCTAACCACCGCCCGCAGCTCGGTCATTGCGACCCGGTTGCGGCCGCCAACATTGATGCCACGCAGCAGCGCGACATGAGTGCGCACGCGAAGATTCTGCCGATATGCCGCACCGTGCCGGGGAGCACGACACACCGCGCAGCAGGGCCCGACATGCGGTGCACGAAGGCACGACACGCCGGGCCAGGGGGATCTGTCACGCCTACTGCTGGAACGCCAGCTGGGCCGAGGCGCCGTGCACCCGGCCGATCTCCCGCGAGCGGCGCAGCACGATGAGATGCAACAGGATGCACAGCGGCACGAAGAAGGTCGGGATGAGGCTTAGCGGTAGCTCCAGCATCGGGGCGGTGGTGACGTCGCTGGCGAGCAGGCCGAACTTTCCGGGTGCGTTGAGCACGCCCATGGTCACGGCGACGACGAGGTCGGCGATACCGACGACGCACCAGCCGATCACAGTTCGTCTGGCCGTGCTGGAGCCCGATGCTGCGAGGACGGCAACGAACGGTGCCGCGAGTCCGACGAGGACGTCACCGATCCCGGCCGGGAGGGCGAAGCTGGCCGGCAGCTGATGCTGGGCGTAGTAGAGCAGGAATTCCGCGCCCACGACCCGCCAGAGCTGGACGCCGATCAGCCACCGCAGGTCGACACCGTTGAGCAGCCGGCGAAACCGGGCCGACCGCGCGTAGGCGAATACACCCAGGATTAACGGTGCCAGCAGTGCCACGCCGACCGGGATGGGTGCACTGGTCGGATCGGTTTGGAGCAGCCCGAGCAGGGATGCCCCCAGTGCCGCCAGGAACCATCCGACGAGACAAATGATCACGATGAGCCGGGTGCCGGACACAGAGGTATCGGATGACATGATCGCTCCTCGCCTAATGAATTGAATTTTGCAAGTCACTGTGACCGTAGCCGAAGCGAGTTGCAAAAAGCAAGTCACTAGCTACGATGGGAGCATGGCTCGATCAGCGGGAGCCGGGACGAGACGCCGCGGGTCCGGGGGGAACCGGTCCGGCGCGCGGTCGCCATGCCCGGTCGCCGGTGCCCTTGACCTGGTAGGTGACCGGTGGACGCTGCTGGTCTTGCGGGATCTGCTGATCGGTAAGAGCCGGTACGGACAATTCCTCGCCTCGCCGGAAGGAATCTCCACCAACCTGCTGGCCGATCGGTTGCAGCGGCTGGAAGCTGCCGGCCTGGTCACCGCCGTGCCCTACAGCGAGCACCCGGTACGGATGGACTATCGCTTGACTCCGGCCGGGCGCGCGCTGGGCCCGGTGGTGGATGCGTTGGCGGCCTGGGGACTGGCCCACCTGCCGGGAACGCGGCAGCAGCTCGGTGCCGAGCCCACCACGGGGTGACCCTGGGCCCGCCTCAGTTCAGGACCGGATCAAGAGGGAAGGAGGCCAGCAGGGCTAACGGCAGACCCTGGCGGCGCAAGATCCGGCTCCACAGATCGGTACCTGGCGGTGCCAGCACGTCCTCGGCCAACGCGGGTACTACCACCCAGTCCCCGCGGTCAATCTCAGCGGCCAGCTGACCCGGAGACCATCCCGCGTACCCGGCGAACACCCGCAGTCCCCGCAGTCGCGGTGCCATCTGCTCCGGGTCGGCATCCAGATCCACCAAGGCCAGCGATCCGCGAACCTTGATCATGCCCTCGGTTCGCTCGGCGTCGACTCCAGCGGGTAACGCGGCCACGCACAGCGCCGCGCGCTGCTGCATCGGCCCCCCGACGTACAGCGCCCGCGGCACGGTAGCCAGCGGGCTCCACAACGGCAGCACGTCGCGCACCGCCACCTCGCTGGGCCGGTTGAGCACGACACCGACGGTGCCCGCCGGCTGGTGTTCGATGATCAGCACCACGGTGCGGCGAAAGTTGGGATCACGCAGCCCGGGAGCGGCGACCAGCGCCGAACCCGATTCCACCACGTCCACTGCGTTCACCTCACTGCGCTTACTTGTACCCATTTATCGTCTCGCATGTCACAGGCATCACACCAGAGCCACCGAGACCGTTAGCCTGCATCCTCGTGACCTCGTCGCACATCGAGTCGCACATCGAAGCGCACACCAGCATGACCGACCGGCTCGGTGCGCGGCGACTGCTGGGCACTGCCGGATTCAAGCGCCTACTGGCCTCCCGGTTTGCCGCGCAGTGGGGCGATGGCGCGTTCCAGGCCGGGTTGGGCGGTGCGGTGCTGTTCAACCCGGAGCGGGCAGCTACCCCGATGGCGATCGCAGCCGGGCTTGCCGTGTTGCTGTTGCCGTACTCGCTGGTGGGGCCATTCACCGGCGCGCTGCTGGACCGCTGGGATCGCCGCCGGATCCTGGTGGTGGCGAACCTGCTGCGCGGGGTCCCCATCCTGCTGGTGGCGCTCGCGGTGGGGCTGGGCGTAGCCGGTCCGGCGCTGTACCTGGGGGCGCTGGTGGTGACCGGGCTGAGTCGATTCGTGCTGGCCGGGCTGTCCGCTGCCTTGCCGCATGTGGCACCACCGCAGCAACTGGTGCCAGCCAACGCACTGGCCGCCACAATCGGGTCAGCGGTCACCGTGGCGGGCGGCGTCAGCGCCATCGGGCTGCGCGCGGTGATCGGGCCGGACAACGTGGGATCGGCCTGGGTGACGGCGAGCGCCGTGCTGGGCTCGGTGGTCGCGGCGGTGGCCGCGACCGGTTTCCGCCGCGGCCAGTTAGGACCGGATTCCACCAACCTGCCCGCCCCGGCCGTGGTCTCCCACGGGCTACGCGACGGTCTGGTAGCCGTGGCTCGGGTACCCAGTGTCGCCGCGGGCTTGACCGCGTTGCTTGCCCACCGGTTGTCGTTCGGCGTGGTGACCCTGGTGGCGTTGCTGCTGTACCGCAACTCCTTCGCCTCGCACGGGCTGCTGCGCGCCGGACTGTCCGGAGTCTGCGAGCTGCTCATCGCCGGGGCGGCCGGGTTGCTGCTTGCGGCACTGCTCACGTCTCCCCTGGTGGCCCGGTTTGGTCGGCAACGCACGGTCCGTGGGGCCTTGATGATGGCCGCGCTAGCGGTGCTGGTCTTCGGCTTGCCGGAGACGATGTCCACGACCCTGGCGGCGGCATTTGCGCTGTCGACCGCCGGTCAGGTGGTGAAGCTGAGCCTGGACGCCACCGTGCAGGCCGATGTGCCAGACGACGCGCGCGGCCGGGTCTTTGCCCTCTACGACACCGTCTTCAACGTCGGTTACGTGCTGGCCGTCGCCGTCGCCGCCACCGTGGTACCCGCCGACGGACGCAACAGCGGCCTGCTGCTCGTCCCCGCCGTCATCTACCTCACCGCCGTCCTAGCGCACGTCCTCATCGAGGCTTCCTCCCGACATGGAGCCATCTCGAGGTAGAAGGTCCGCTTCAAAGCCGATATGTCTCCATGTCGGGGTAGTAGCGGGTGGGGTGTGCGGCAAGCAGGGGGATTTGGAGAGCGGACCAGGGGGAGATGAGCCAGGGGGTGGTGGCGGCGAGGGTAACCACGGCTGGCCAGGGAGCCCAGCGGTATTCGACCACCTCGGTGGGGTCGGGGCTAGGTTCGCAGTCGGCTTTGCCCACTAACACGGGGCAAAACTCGTTCTCCACGACGCCGTCGGGTGCCACCGCGCGATAGCGGAAGTCCGGTAAGACGACTTCCGAGCTTGTAAGCCGCAGCCCGAGCTCGTCGGCCAGGCGCCGGGCCGCCGATTCGGTGACGTGCTCACCAGGTAGCGGATGCCCGCAGCAGGTATTGCTCCACACCCCCGGCCAGGTCTTTTTCGTGATGGCGCGGCGGGTCATCAGCACCCGGCCGGAGCTGTCGAAGAGGTAGCAGGAAAACCCCCGGTGCAGCGGCGTTTCGGTGTGATGAACCTGCGACTTGGGCAACTCCCCGATGGGATGTAGCTCGTCGTCGAGGAGCACGACAGGGGCGTCGTCGGCAGGTATGGCAGGCACGACTGGAGTCAAGGTCCGGGATACCGAGTGGCCACGGCTAGGGCAGCGAGGTCCAGGTCTGTGGGGAATGGCTTATCAAGCCTGAGTCGGCCTTCAGCGGTCCGAGCAGACACGACGAAATCCTTCGTGGCATCCGGTTTGACTAGGCGATCAACCCAGGCTTTGGACGGAGTGGTGACCTCGACGACCAGCACGACGGGTGGCCCTGCCCATTCCTGCTCGGTCCAGGGACCAGCATGTCCGGCAAATAGCTCGTCGAGCGGTTGCGCGCACACGACTGCTCACCTCCCGGATCTCGGCTACATTGTCGCACGCTGATCACGGTGGGACGACGCACTGACCTTCTGTGACGGCCTCACCAGGGACGTTGGCGACATCGCCGGACCACGCTTTGTCAACCAAACCAACCCGCCCACCGTTACCCGGGAAGGTTGTCGGCGGCCCAGCGGCGCAGCTCGGCCTCCGCCTCCTCCCGGGACAGCGGGCCTCGGTCCAGGCGCAACTCCTTCAAATAACGCCACGCACGACCGACGTCCGGACCGGGTTTGAGCCCGAGTAGCTGCATGATCTCGTTACCGTCCAGGTCCGGCCGCACCGCGGCCAGGTCCTCTTCGGCGCGGATCCGCTCGATGCGCTGTTCCAGGTCGTCGTAGGTGCGCTGCAGGGCCACCGCCTTGCGACGGTTGCGGGTGGTGCAGTCGGCGCGGACCAGCTTGTGCAGTCGCGGCAGCAGCTCACCGGCATCGGTGACATAGCGACGCACCGCGGAGTCGGTCCACTCGCCGCCGCCGTAGCCGTGAAATCGCAGGTGCAGAAACACCAGCTGGGCGACGTCCTCGACGACCTGGGTCGGGTAGCGCAGCGCGCGCAACCGCTTGCGGGTCATCTTGGCGCCCACCACCTCGTGATGGTGAAAGCTCACCCCACCGCCGGGTTCGTGGCGGCGGGTGGCCGGCTTACCGATGTCGTGCAGCAACGCGGCCAGCCGCAGCACCAGGTCCGGCTCGCCGCCTTCCAACGCGATCGCCTGGTCGAGCACCGTCAACGAATGCGTGTAGACGTCCTTGTGCTGGTGGTGCTCGTCGATCTCCAGGCGCATCGCCGGCACCTCGGGCAGCACATACGCGGCCAGCCCGGTGTCCACCATCAGCTCGATACCAGCCCGCGGGTTGGCCCCAAGCATCAGTTTAGATAACTCCGCAGCGATTCGTTCCGCGGTGATCCGGCTGATCTGGCCCGCCATCGCCGTCAGCGCCTGGCGCACCCGGGGGGCGAGCGTGAAGCCAAGCTGGGAGACAAACCGGGCCGCGCGCAGCATCCGCAGCGGGTCATCAGCGAAGGATTCTGCCGGGGTAGCAGGCGTGTCTAACTCACGACGAGCCAGCGCCGCCATCCCGCCATACGGGTCGACGAACCGGCCGTGGTCTTTCAACGGCAGCGCCACAGCCATTGCGTTGACGGTGAAATCCCGCCTGGCCAGGTCTGCCTCGACGGTGTCGCCAAAAACGACCTCGGGGTTGCGGGATACCCGGTCGTAACGGTCGGCCCGGTAGGTGGTGATCTCGCACTGGACGCCGGCTTTAGACGCGCCGACGGTGCCGAAGGCAATGCCGGTGTCCCACACCGCGTCTGCCCAGCCGCGCAGGATGGCCTCGATGGCGGACGGATGCGCGTCGGTGGTGAAGTCGAGATCGCTGCCCAGCCGGCCGAGCAGCGCATCCCGCACGCTGCCACCCACCAAGTACAACGAGTGACCTGCGGCGGTGAACCGCGCGGCTAGCTCGTCGGCCACCGGCGCGATGCGCACCAGCTCCACCACAGCATTGCGCTGTGCTCGCTCCACACCCAACACGGCCCCCGAGCCTAATGCGGCACACCATCGAGGTGCTCGTCACCGCCATCAAGCATGCTTCAACGCGTCGCCTATACCATCGGAGGCATGCCCTCGTCGTTCAAGAAGTCTGGTCGCGACAAGGGCACCCGGAAAGCGTCGAGCCACAGCAACGCTAAGCGCCGTACACCCCGGATGCGCACCGTGGCCGAGACGTCGGCAGGTGGCCTGGTGGTGGACACCGAAACGGGGCATGCCGCCGTGATCGGTCGGCTGGACCGTCGCGGCCGGTTACTGTGGTCGTTACCCAAGGGTCACGTCGAGCACGGCGAGACGGTGGAGCAGGCTGCGGTGCGTGAAGTGGCCGAGGAGACCGGGATCGACAGCGCCGTGGTGGCCGCACTGGGCAGCATCGACTACTGGTTCGTCGCCGAGGACCGCCGCATCCACAAGACCGTGCACCACTTCCTGCTGCGCGCGGTCGGGGGCAAGCTGTCCGATGCCGACTACGAGGTGGCAGAGGTGGCCTGGGTGCCGCTGGCTGACCTGCAGGAGCGGTTGGCCTACGCCGACGAGCGCCGGCTTGTGCAGCGCGCCACCACGTTGCTCGCGGACTCTGCATGAATTATTTGGGCATGAACTTCCCGGGCACGAGGCCCCCAGCGTGATCCACCGGCTGTCCCGTGGTGCCGCAGCCGTATTGGTAGCGGTCCTGGGACTGCTGGTCTCTGGCAGCCTCCCCGGCGTCGGTCCTGGTATCGGTCCTGGCGTCGCCGCGGCGCAGGCCGGCCAACCCCCGCGCCCACCCGCGCCGCTGGCCCGGCTGGAACTGGCCGACCTGTCACCTCGGGTGGTCACCGTCGCCAGCGCCCCGGTGTTGCGGGTGACCGGCCGGGTGGTCAACGTAGGCGACCACCCGATCAGCCAGCTGGAGATTCGGTTCCAGCGCGATGAGGCCGTGACCTCAGACGAGACGGTCGCCCAAGCCCTGCGCGGCGACGCCGATGCGCCGCTGGTCACCCGGTTTCAGCCGGTGCCCGGCGAGCTCGCACCAGGGCGCAGCACGCCGTTCCAGCTCCAGATGCCGCTGCTGGGCGGCGCAGGGCTGGATTCTTTGCAGATCACCAAACCGGGCGTGTATCCGCTGGTGATCAGCCTCAGCGGCAAGCCGGACCTCGGTGGGGTGACCCGGCTGGCGTCGGTTCCGCTGCTGTTGCCCGTGCTGGGTATCCCCTCCGCGACCATGGGCGCGGTGCCCGGACCGGTCTGGCCGAGACCACCACAGCCCGCCGCGATCACCATGATGTGGCCGCTGGCCGCGGTCCCTCAGCGGTTACCGACCGGACCCGGGGAACCGATGCTGATCCGCAGTGACCGCGCCGGGACGGATCCGGTAGCCGCGGAGATCGCCCCCGGTGGGCGGTTGGATGGCCTGCTCGGTGCGCTCGAGCAGGCGGTGCCGCCCGGATCCCCGCTCGCCGCGGCGGTGTGCGTCGCAGTAGACCCGGAACTGCTCGAGACCATCGACGGGATGAGCCGCGGGTACCAGGTATCCGATCCCCGTGGCATCACTGACGGCACCGGCGCGCGGGATGCCCGCAGCTGGCTTGACCGGCTCCGCGCCGCGGTCCAAGGACGCTGCGTGCTGCCGCTGCCGTATGCCGACGCGGATCTGGTATCCCTGTCCCGCGCCGGGCTCACGGATCTGGAGGCCCAAGCCACCAGTACCGGCGCACGCCTGGTCAGTGACCTGCTCGGGGTGCAGCCCCTCACCGGCGTGGTCTGGCCGGCGGGGGAGATCCTCGACGAGCGCACGCTAGGCGACCTGACCGCACTGCAGACTCATGCCGTACTGCTGGATGCTCGGAATCTCACCCCGCCACGGTCGCCCGCTCCTGACCTGGTCAGCCTGGTAGGTGGCTCTTCAAGTACCGCCAACCCCGGCAGCGCGGTCAACAACGCCGTCGGGCTGATCGCCGACCCGCTACTGAGCAGCGCCCTGGCCGAAACTGTCCCCAACGCCACACCGTTGGCCACTGCGACCTCACCAGCGACCCAGGACGGGATCGGCACGCTGGTGTACCGGGCCGCCAGCGGCCGGCCCATCCTGCTGGTCCCCCCGCGCCGCTGGCAGGTCCGCGGCACGGACGCCACGGCCTTGATGAACACCGCCCGGCTGCTGCTGGATGCCGGCTTCGTCACCCCTCGCGAGTTGCCCGCACTGGCCGCCACTCGATCCGCCGCCGGCACCGCCTCAGCGGTGAGCTACCCGCCGCAAGCCCACAGCGAGGAGATCCCCTGGCAGGTCACCTCGGAAATCCAGCGCGACCGAGACGTGCTGCGCGACCTGCAGGTGGCCACCGTTTTGGATCCCGCCGCGAACCTGCGCCCGGCCAGCCTGCTTGACCCGCTGCGACTTGGGCTGCTGCGGGCGGTGTCCACGGCCTGGCGCGACTCACCCACCCGGGCCGCCCAGCTGACCGCAGCGCAGAGCAGCCAACTGGATGAGCTGCGCCGGTCGGTGCGCATCGTCCAACCCCCCGGCCCCTACAGCCTGGCCGCGTCGGACTCCCCCTTGTTGATCACGGTGAGCAACGAGCTACCGGTCGGCGTGCAGGTCGCCTTGAACCTGTCAGAGACCGCCGGATTGCGCGCCGGAGCCGTCGGGCTGCAGCTGGTACCGGCCCGCAGCACCCGCCAGCTCGTCATCCCCGCCAAGGTCAGCCGGGCCGGCCAGTTCAGCGTCGATGCCCGGCTGTCCACCCCAGGCGGCACGCCGCTGGGCGAACCGAGCACCCTCCAGTTGCGCTCCACCGCATTCGGTCGGGTTACAGTCGCGCTCACTGCGGGCGCCGGAGCCTTGCTGGTGATGCTGGTGGCCCGCCGGATTGTGCCCCGAGTACGCCGCAAACTACGCAGAACACGGGAAAGCCGGGTGACGTTTGGACACCGCCAACTGCACTGATCGCCGGCCCACCAGCAGTGCCCGGCCGCGGTACTCGCTGATTGCGGCGACTCGCACGATGGCGGTGGCCACCCTGGTCAGCCGGATCACCGGATTCCTGCGCCAGCTGGCGTTGGCCGCGGTGCTCGGGCTCGGCGTGGTCAACGACTCCTACACGGTGTCCAACACGTTGCCGGCGATGCTCTACGAGATCCTCCTCGGCGGGGTGATGACCAGCGTCATCGTGCCGTTGCTGGTGCGGGCCGCGAAGGAAGACCAGGACCGGGGCGAGGCCTACGTGCAGCGGCTGGTCACCGTCGCCTTTGTGGTGCTGTCCGCCGCCAGCGTGCTCGCCGTCATCGCGGCACCGCTTCTCGCCGTGCTGTTTCTGGGCACCGGCGAGGACGCCAACCCGCAGCTGGCCACGGTATTCGGCTACCTGCTACTGCCGCTGATCCTGTTCTACGGCCTGTCGGGGCTGTTCGGAGCGATCCTCAACGCTCGCAGCGTGTTCGGCCCACCGGCCTGGGCGCCGGTGCTCAACAACGTCATCGTGCTGGTCTCGCTGGGCATCTACGCCCTAGTTCCCGGGGAGATCAGCGTCAACCCAGCCCGGCTGAGTGACCCGAAACTGCTGGTGCTGGGCCTGGGCACGGTGGCCGGCATCGTCGCGCAAGCGCTGGTGCAGGTTCCCGGCCTGCGCCGGGCCGGCTTTGTGTTCGGGTGGCGCTGGGGATGGGATTCCCGGCTGACCCAGGCCAGTGGGATGGCCGCCTGGTTCGTCGTCTACGTGCTGGTGGGCCAGCTCGGCTTCCTCGTCACCACCCGCTCGGCCGCGCAGGGTGACCCCGGCGGGGTGGTGATCTACAGCCTGGTGTGGCTGCTGCTGCAACTGCCCTATGGCGTGCTCGGCTACTCACTGCTCACCGCGATCATGCCGCGGATGAGCGCAGCGGCGGCTGACGCCGACTGGCGGGGCGTGGTCGAGCACCTGTCGGTGGGCAGCCGCTACCTCATCCTGCTGCTGGTACCCATCACCGTGGTGTTCACTCTGGCCGGGGAACCGATCGGGGTCGCGCTGTTCTCGCTGGGCAAGGCCGGCAGCAACGCAGAGCGGCTCGGTGCCGCGCTGGCGGTGTCCGCATTCGGGCTACTGCCGTATGCGGTGACGATGCTGCAGCTGCGGGTGTTCTACGCAATGGCCGATGCACGCACCCCCACCATGATTAACGCGATCATGGTGGCGGTAAAGCTGCCCCTGCTGCTGGCCTGCCCGGTGTTCCTCGACGACGCCGACGTCGTGCTCGGTCTCACCGCGGCCAACTCGCTGTCGCTGGTCGTGGGCGCCATGGTCGGGCAGACCTGGCTGCGCCGGCGGCTGGGCCGGGTGGAGACCAAACGTAGTTTGATCACCTTTCGCAACTGTGTGATCGGCGCCGTGCCGGCGGTGATCGCCGTGCTGGTGCTGCGCGCCGCGACCGATTGGGACGGGGTAAGCGGGGCGTGGCTGGACCTGGTGTCCACCACCGTGATCGTCGGGGTGGTGATGGGCCTGGCTCTGCTGTTGATGCGCACCCCAGAACTCACCGAGGCGCTGCGCGTCCCCGTTATGGCACGCCTGGTAAATAGCCGCTCGACTAGCTCCCGCTAGCCGTAAGGTTGACAATCCTCGCGAGGAGCGCTGAAACGGGCGACACAGAGACGGTGACATCACGGTGAGCGAGTCAGCGCGGATGGGGACACCTCGGTTTCCTGCGCCGTGGCCCACTCCTGGGTACGTTCTGGGCCGGGGCCGGTATCGCCTGCTCGCTGAGGTCGGTCGTGATCATCGTTGCGGTGTGCGGCTGTGGCGGGGCCGGGATCTCATGCTCGAACGGGACATCGCCCTGACGCTGTTCACCGCCGCCCCGACCGACCCAGCGGCGCTCGCCCAGATCCGATCCGCCGCCGCGCGGGCGTTGCGTTCCGCGCGCTTGGAGACAGCGGGCGCGGCTCGGGTGCTGGATGTGCTGGAGCCCGAACGGGTCGACGGCCCGCGCGGCGCAGGCGCCAGCCACGTGGCGAATGTCGCCGCTGTCGTCGCCGAATGGACGCCGGGTTCGAAGCTGGTGGAACTGCTGGATCACGGGCCACTGCCGCCCGCGGCGGCGGCCCGGATGCTCGTTGCGCTGGCCGGTGCGGTTGACGCAGCACACAACGCAGGGCTGGTTCTGGGCTGCGACCATCCCAACCGGATCCGAGTGGGTCCCGACCGGCAGGCGCGGCTGGCCTTCCCTGGGCCGCCGCCCACCACCGGGTCCCGGGACGACATCCGCGGCCTGGGCGCGATGCTGTACCTGCTGCTCACCGGATGTTGGCCACTGCCCGATGGGCCGCCGGGCCTGCCATCCGCCCCGCTCGGTCCGGACGGCTACCCGATCAGCCCCACGACGCTGCGGCCCGAGGTACCGGTGGAGCTGTCCACCCTGGCACTGCGCAGCATCGCCGGTCCCGGCACTGGCGGCGGGGTGCACACCGGCGCCGCGGTGCGTCAGGTGCTCGAGTTCCACGCCGCTGATGACCTGCTCTCCGATGCCCGACCGGTCGACCCGCGACGGGCCCAGCGCCTTCGCCGGATCAAGTTCGGGGTGTCGATGACGGCGCTCGGCGCCGCCACGTTGATGATCATCGGTTACGTCGGGATGGAGGTCGTGTCGGTGTTTACCGACACCGGAGGAGCCCCGCTGGTGATCGCCGGGAGCACCGCCGCGAAGGCGCCCCCGCCGCCGGCAGTGCTGATGCCGGTGCGAATCAGGTCGTTGGCGGTGTATGACCCTTCCGGGTTGGGCACCCCCGATCATCAGCGCGATGTGGGAAAGCTGCTGGACGGCAACCCGAACACG
>DATELN010000079.1:0-20849 GCA_035276605.1 Pseudonocardiaceae bacterium
GCGTGAGTGCAGCCGGGCCAAGGCGATCACTCGCCGGCGGTTCCGTCCAGCGATCCAGGTCCTTACCTTCGACCGTCCAGCGTGGGCGGTCGGGTTGCTGCTGCGGATTGTCCGAGTCCTTTATGGGTCCTTTATGGGTCCTTTGCGGGTCGATAAGCGGGAAGGCACGAGATGACTCAGATCAAGACGGTTGGCATGGTGGGTGTGGGCACGATGGGTGCCGGGATCGCCGAAGTGCTGGCCCGCACCGGTCACGACGTGGTGGCCGTCGAGTTGGACGACAACGGGATAGCCCGGGGCCGCGGGCACCTCGAACACTCCACCGGACGCGCCCTGGAACGCGGCAAGCTCGACGAGGCGGCTCGCCGCGAGCTGCTCGGCCGGATCAACTTCACCACCAAGCTCAGCGACCTCGCCGACGTGGATTTCATCATCGAGGCCGTGCCGGAGCGGATGAATCTCAAGCGCCAGATCTTCACCGAGCTGGACGGGATCGTGCGCGGCGATGTCGTGCTGGCGTCCAACACCTCCAGCTTGTCCATCACGGAGCTCGCCGTGCAGACCAAGCGGCCAGACCGGGTCGTCGGGATGCACTTCTTCAACCCGGCACCCGTGCTCAAGCTGGTGGAAGTGGTGCGCACGGTGGTCACCGACCCGGACGTCATCAGCGCTGTAACCGACTTGGCGACCACGCTGGGTAAGACGCCCGTGGTCGTAGGAGACCGGGCCGGGTTTGTCGCCAATGGGCTGCTGTTCGGCTACCTCAACCATGCGGCAAGCATGTTCGAGTCGTGCTACGCCTCCCGGGAGGATCTCGACGCCGCGATGCGCTACGGCGCCGGATATCCCATGGGACCGCTGGCCCTGCTGGATCTGATCGGTCTGGACACCGCCTACGAGATCCTCGAAGCGCTTTACCGGCAGTCCCGGGATCGGCGGCACGCCCCGGTTCCGTTGCTTAAGCAGATGATCACCGCAGGGCTGCTCGGCCGGAAGTCGGGGCACGGCTTTTACACCTATGCCGGGCAGGACTCCTCCACGGTGGTACCAGACGACGCCACCCCGCCGAAGGAGGAAGTCGGCGCTCAGCCCCGGGAGATCGGCGCTGTCGGCGTGGTCGGCACCGGCACGATGGCTACCGGCATCGTCGAGGTGCTCGCTAAGGGTGGCCACGACGTGATCATCCGCGGTCGCAGCTCCAGCCGGACGGATGCGGCGGTTTCGGCGGTCACCCGCTCGATGGACAAGGCCGTCAACCGCGGCAAGCTGTCCGAATCCGATCGCGACGCTGCCCTCGGACGGATCACGACCACCACGTCGCTGGACGACTTCGCGCAGGTGGACCTGGTGGTGGAGGCGATCGCCGAGGATCTGGAGGTCAAACGCGGGATCTTCGCCACCCTCGACGAGGTGTGCAAGCCGGGCGCGATCTTGGCCACCACCACTTCGTCCTTACCCGTGGTCGAGTGCGCTGCCGTCACGTCCCGTCCTGGCGATGTGATCGGGATGCACTTTTTCAACCCCGCGCCGGTGATGAAGCTGGTCGAGGTGGTGACCACCATCAGCACCTTGCCCGAGGTTGCAGCCACCACCCGGGCGTTTGCCCGATCGCTGGGCAAGGTGCCGGTGACCTGCGGCGACCGCGCCGGTTTCATCGTCAACGCGTTGCTGTTCCCGTACCTCAATGACGCGGTGCGGATGCTGGAGGCGCACTACGCTTCAGCCGACGATATCGACACCGCGATGAAGGTCGGCGCCGCGCTGCCGATGGGTCCCTTCGCGCTGCTGGACGTGGTCGGGTTGGACGTCTCGCTGGCTATCCAGCGCAGCCTCTATCAGGAGTTCCGCGAGCCTGGATATTCTCCCGCGCCCCTGCTGGAGCACCTGGTCACCGCCGGTCGCCTAGGCCGCAAGAGCGGCAAGGGCTTCCGCGACTACTCGTGAGTGCGTAACAGTGTTATAGCACCGAATGCCACTCACGAGCCGCTTAGCGGCAACAGCCGCCTCCGCAGCATCCGCCGGACGCGGCGGCGCTTGAGGCAGCACCGGACAGCGCAACAGTGGAGAGCAGCCGGACGGTGTCGGCGTGGCCAGACGGGCATCGGGCGGGGTCGCCCGACGCGCTCATGGGCCGGCTGAGTTCAAAGGTCGTCGAGCACTCCCGGCACCGGAACTCGTAGCGTGGCATGGATCGAAGCCTACGCCACCAGGCAGCCTGGCAGATCTACTGATCAGAAACTGCCCGTAGGGTGGATGGTGATGCCACGCCGCAATATGCCACGCCGCGCCGCCGCACCGTCTGCGGTGGCGGGGACGGGTTGGGCGCGGCCGGAAAGCGGCCCAGACGGGGACTGGCTGGTTCGCGCCGTTTCCGGGGAGCAGGCGGTGAAGAGCTACCGCTGTCCCGGTTGCGACCACGAGATCAAACCAGGCATCCCGCACATTGTGGCGTGGCCGGCCGGGGCGCAGGGATCGTCAGCTGACCGGCGACATTGGCACACCGGGTGCTGGACCGCGCGGACTCGCCGGGCGCCTACCCGCCGGCAGTGGTAGGACTCAACCCCGCTGTGTCGGCTCTGCGGCGAGCACGTCGTCCGGCTCTGGAGCGGGCGCCAGCTGCCGCAGGGCATCCTCCAGCTTCGAGTTCACCGATTGCAGCTGGCTGGTGATCTGGCGGCGCAACGCACGCAGTGCCTCGACCTGCCGGGTCGCCTCCTTCACCCGCGCAACCGCCGTCTGATCGGCTTCGGTGACCAGGCGCCTGGCCACATCGGTGGCCTCGTCGACGCGGCGCTTCGCCTCGGTCTTACTGGTCGCTTGCTCCTGCGCCAGCTCCCGGTTCACGTCGCGGCGCCGTTGCGCCATGGTGATATCGAAGTCTTCCTCGACCTGTCTCCTGCGTGCCGCCGAGTCGGCATCGAGCGCGGCGGCGCGCTGCTTGGCCTCGGCCACGACCTGTTCGCCCTGGCGCCGCGCCTCGGCGATGGCCCGCTCGTGTTCGTCATCCATCGCTGCTCGCCGCCGCTGCGCCTCTGCGATCATCTGCTCATAGCGAGTGCGCAGTTCGTCGGCTTCCCGCTCGGCGTCGGCCCGGGTCGCCGCGGCGGCTGTGGTGGCTGCGGTGGTGATCTCCTCAGCCTCGCGCTGAGCGCTGCGCAGCATGCGCACGACCCGCTCGCTCATACCTTCGACCGAGGTGGGTGGCGCGGCCAGACGCTTCAGGTCGGCGCGCAGGTCATCGATTTCTCCGCGAGCCGCCTCCAGTGCCCGGGCCAGCTCGGCGGCCTGGGCAGCCGCGGCGTCCCGATCGGTCAGTGCGATCTGCAGATCGGCCCGCAGTTGCTCGACCTGGTAATCCACCTGCGCGCAGTCGTATCCACGCCGGACAATGTCGAACGTCGATCTCATCGGAAGCAGATCACGATCATGGAACGAGCCCATGCAGCCACGTTACTCGGGTAGTGATAGCTGGCGGGTCAGCCGTCAGGGCTATCAGGGTCATCCGGGAGGGGCTTAGACCCCACGGAAGCGGTTAATTGCCTCCAAATGCACCTCACGGAACTCCGGATTGCGCACCCCCAGCCCCTCCTCAGGAGCCAGGCAGAGCACCCCGACCTTGCCCTGGTGAATGTTGCGGTGCATGTCGTGGGCGGCCTGCCCGGTTTGCTCCAGCGGGTAGACCCGAGACAGGGTCGGGTGGACCTTGCCCTTGGCGATCAACCGGTTGGCTTCCCACGCCTCACGGTAGTTGGCGAAGTGCGAGCCGATGATCCGCTTGAGGTTCATCCACAGGTAGCGGTTGTCGTAGATGTGGCTGAACCCTGAGGTGGAAGCACAAGTGACGATCGTGCCGCCCCGCTTGGCGACGTAGACACTGGCGCCGAAGGTCTCTCTACCGGGGTGCTCGAAGACGATGTCGGGATCGTCACCTTCGGTGAGCTCGCGGATTTTGCTGCCGAACCGCTTCCACTCCCGCGGATCCTGAGTGTGCTCGTCTTTCCAGAATTTGTAGCCCTCGGCGTTACGGTCGATGACTAAGTCGGCACCCATCCGCCGGCAGATCTCCGCTTTTTCCGGGCTGGAGACCACACAGACCGGGATGGCGCCGCCACCCAGGGCCATCTGTGTGGCGTACGAGCCCAACCCGCCGGAGGCGCCCCAGATGAGCACGGTGTCGCCTTGTTTCATGTCCGCGCCGTTGCGCGAGACCAATTGCCGGTATGCGGTGGAGTTGACCAAGCCCGGGCTGGCGGCCTCCTCCCAGGTGAGGTGCGCCGGTTTCGGCATCAGCTGGTTGGACTTGACCAGCGCGAGCTCGGCGAGGCCGCCAAAATTGGTCTCGAAACCCCAGATCCGTTGCTCAGGGTCGAGCATCGTGTCGCTGTGGCCGTCTGGATGCTCCAGCTCAACGGACAGGCAATGGGCGACCACCTCGTCCCCCGGACGCCAGGCGTTCACGCCGGCTCCGGTGCGTAGCACCACGCCGGCCAGGTCTGACCCCACCACGTGGTAGGGCAGGTCGTGCCGGGCGGCCAACGGGGAGATGCGGCCATAGCGCTTGAGAAACCCGAAGGTGGGCAGCGGTTCGAAAATCGACGTCCACACGGTGTTGTAGTTGACCGCGCTGGCCATGACGGCGACCAACGCTTCGCCGGGGCCTAGCTCAGGCACCGGCACCTCATCCAAGTGCAGGGACTGGCGCGGGTCCTTGTCACGGCTGGGGATACCGGCGAACATGTCGGCCTCGTCAGCGTGGACCGTGATGCCCCGGTAAGTTTCCGGCACCGGCAGTGAGCCGATGGAATCAAGGTCGCCGTTGAGGATGGCGTCAAGGATCTTCTGCACAGTCGTCCTTCCCTGGTCTCGGCTTCCTGATGGGGAATGGCACGGCTACGCCGAGGCTACCGATCGGTATATCAAACACCACAGCCCCGTGTGAGTGAGACAGGTCTGTTCGCTCACTCATTATCAGGCGGTGCGAACATCTGGCCAGCCATCTTGTCGCCGAGTTCGACAGGATGGCAGTTGATCGCCGACCGCACAGCCGTGGTGTCGAACTCGGCGACAAGACGGCACGCGGTGATCCAGTGAGGGACGTCCTAGTGGCCGCTGTCGGCTGGCTGTACGAGCTCAACGAGCACGCCGCCGGCGTCTTTGGGATGGATGAAGTTGATCTTCGAGCCAGCGGTGCCGCGGCGCGGGGTGTCATAAAGCAGCCGGACGCCGGTGGCGCGCAGCGACTTCATGGCTGCCTCGATGTCGGTGACTCGGTACGCCAGTTGCTGCAGGCCAGGGCCGCTGCGGTCGAGGAACTTGGCGATGGTGGAGGTCGGACCCAGCGGGGCGAGTAGCTGTATCGCGGCGCCGGTGCCGGTATCACCGGGGGCGCGCAGCATGCCCTCGTGCACGCCCTGCTCCTCGTTGACCTCTTCATGGGCCAGCTCCAGCCCGAATGTCGTCCGGTAAAACTCGACGGCCGCCTCGAAATCGGGCACCGCGATGCCCACATGATCAATCGCTGTGACGAAAGCGGGAAGTGGCGTCATGAGATGCAGGGTACGGCCGGCTGGAGTGTGCTTATTGTCATCTCGCGTGCGATTGGGGAAAGCGGGGTAAGGTCGAAATACAGCCCAATCCACCGAAGTCATACCGGAGGTCTGCGTTATGACCGGTTCCGTGATCGTCGCCGGAGCCCGCACCCCGATGGGGCGGCTGCTCGGTCAGCTCAAAGACTTCTCGGCTGTCCAGCTCGGTGGCTTCGCTATTAAGGCCGCGCTGGAACGCGCCGGCGTATCACCCGATCAGGTGCAGTATGTGATCATGGGCCAGGTGCTCACCGCGGGCAACGGTCAAATTCCCGCGCGGCAGGCAGCGGTCAATGCCGGAATCGGCATGGACGTGCCCGCTCTGACGATCAACAAGGTGTGCCTGTCTGGGTTGAATGCGATCGCGCTGGCCGATCAGCTGATCCGGGCCGGTGAGTGCGACATCATTGTGGCCGGCGGCCAGGAGTCGATGACGCAGGCGCCACACCTGCTGCCCAAGTCGCGCTCCGGGTACAAGTACGGCGATGTGACCATGCTCGACCACATGGCCTACGACGGTTTGCACGACTCATTCGACCAGGTATCCATGGGCGCGGCGACCGAGAAGCACAATGCGCGCCACCAGCTGACCCGCGCCGAGCAGGATGAGTTCGCCGCGCAGTCGCATCAGCGCGCCGGCAAGGCGGTGGCCAGCGGGCTGTTCGCCGACGAGATCACCCCGGTAACCGTGCCGCAGCGTAAGGGTGACCCGATCGTGGTGGACCGCGACGAGGGCATTCGGCCGGACACCACCGCCGAAGGCCTGGCCAAGCTTCGCCCGGCCTTCGCCGCGGACGGCACCATCACCGCCGGATCGTCGTCCCCCATCACCGACGGCGCTGCCGCCGTAGTCGTAATGAGCAAGGCAAAGGCCGAAGAGCTGGGTCTGAGCTGGCTGGCTGAGATCGGGGCGCACGGCATGGTGGCCGGTCCCGACGACTCCAGCCTGCACGAACAACCCGCCAACGCGGTGCTGACGGCCTGCCGCAAAGAGGGCATTGAGGTCAGCGACCTGGACCTCGTGGAGATCAACGAGGCGTTCGCCGCGGTGGGCGTAGTGTCCACCCGCAAGCTGGGCATCGACCCGGCACGGGTCAACCCCAACGGGGGAGCGATCGCGCTGGGTCACCCGATTGGTGCCTCCGGTGCTCGGCTGGCGCTGCACCTGGTGATGGAACTGAAGCGTCGCGGTGGGGGAGTCGGCGCGGCGTCGCTGTGTGGCGGCGGTGGTCAGGGTGACGCGCTGATCCTTCGGGTGCCCCACAACCCAAACGACGCTGTGGCGTGACCTCGCGTGGCCGAAATGTTGACGAGCTAGTCGTCCACGCTCGGCAGGGCCAGGCCCGCGCAGTCGCCCGGCTCATCTCGCTGATCGAGGACGGTGCCCCGGAGCTGCGCGCGTTGGCCGCAGCGCTGGCCCGCGATACGGGCCGGGCGCAGATCGTCGGCCTCACCGGGCCGCCAGGAGTGGGCAAATCGACCACCGTCAGCGTGCTGGTCACCGCACGTCGGGCCACCGGCAAACGGGTGGGCGTGCTGGCCATCGACCCGTCCTCGCCGTTCTCCGGTGGAGCGCTGCTGGGTGACCGGGTACGGATGCAGGAGCATGCAACCGATCCCGGGGTGTTCATCCGCTCCATGGCCACCCGCGGGCACCTGGGGGGTATCGCGTGGGCCACCCCGCAGGCGCTGCGGGTGCTGGCCGCTGCGGGGTGTGATGAGGTGCTCGTCGAGACCGTGGGCGTCGGCCAGTCGGAAGTTGACGTCATGGCGTTGGCCGATACCACGGTGGTGCTGCTGGCGCCAGGCATGGGTGATGGGATCCAGGCGGCCAAGGCAGGCGTCCTCGAGATCGCGGACATCTTCGTGGTGAACAAGGCTGACCGGGAGGGCGCCGATCAAACCGTCCGGGAGCTCAAATATCTGATCTCGCTGGGCCGGCGGGGCAACGTGGGTCCGAGCTGGCGGCCACCGGTGATCTGCACGGTGGCCACCAAGGCTGACGGCATCGACGAGCTGGCGGAGGCGATCGAGCAGCACCGGGCGTGGATGCGCGACCACGGCGAGTTGGATGCCCGACGGCAACGCCGGGCCGAGTCCGAGATCGAGGCGATCGCGCTGGCCCAGCTGCACAGCAAGCTCGGCGACTTGCTGCGGGGAAGTGGGTTACGCGGGTTGGCCAAGCGAGTCGTCGTCGGCGAGCTCGACGTCTATCGAGCCGCCGACGAGTTGATCAACGAGCTGGGCGCGTGAGCACCCGGGCACGACACATCGGGCACGGGGGCACGACACGCCGGGGACTAATCGGGCGGCTTGATGTTGTGGTTTCCACGGAACACGTTGTCCGGGTCGTAATGGGCCTTGACCGCGGCGAGGCGGGCGTACTTCTGCTCGCCGAAGGCGGCCCGGACCCGGTCGGATCCCTCGTGGCCGATGAAGTTGAGGTAGGTGCCGCCCGAGGCGAAGCGCCAGATGTCGTTGCGGAAGCCGCGCGCCCAGCCGATTAGGGCATCGTCGTGGGCCGGGTCCTCCCAGGACGCGTACGGGTGTACCACCCAGCTCACGTCACGCTGGGTGAGCGGTGTCTCGTCCTCGCCGACCCGCGCGACGGCCCCGCCCCACGGGACGATGAACGTTTGCGACGGCGTGGGACTCGGCGTCCGCAACGCATGCGCGTGGATGACGTCGATCGCCTCATCGGTCACCACGTGCAGGTACTCCGCGGTCCACCAGCTGCGATAGCCGGGAGGGTCATCGATGGAGCATTGGAAATCCGCGTAGCTCATCGGACCTACCAGATCCGCCACTGGGCCGAGATCGCGGAACGGCTTGATGAGCTGCTCGCCCTCACCGATCGGTCCGGTGTAGCAGAACGCGATCGCTGACACCAGGGTGCCGTGTAGGTGGGTTGGCAGCTCGTCTTCGGGGGGAACCGTCAGGTAAATGATCGCCGGGCCGAACTCCTCGGGGGCATCCGTCATGAAGTCCCGGGTCAGGCGCATCAGCTCACGACCCTGCTCAGCCGGGTACAGCAGGAGTCCCGCGAGCACCTGTGGCCCGACTGGGTGCAGCCGGAAGGTGAACGCCGTGGCGACGCCGAAGTTGCCACCGCCACCGTGTAGTGCCCAGAACAACTCCGGATGTTCGTCTGCGCTGGCGGTGACCAGCGAGCCGGTTGCGGTGACCAGCTCCACCGAGATGAGGTTGTCACAGGCAAGACCGTGCTGGCGCTCCAGCCAGCCTGTCCCGCCACCGAGGGTGAGCCCGGCGACGCCGGTCGACGAGACGCGCCCGCCGGTGGTGGCCAGGCCGTGCTGCTCGGTGACGCGATCGACCTGCGACCAGGTGGCGCCACCGCCGACCCGGGCGGTGCGACGGTGCGGGTCGACCTCGACCTGGTTCATCGGCCGGACGTCGATCACGAGCCCGCCGTCACACAGCGACATGCCAGCGACCGAGTGACCCCCGGACCGCACCGCGATGTCCAGACCCTGCTCACGCCCGAGTCGCAGCGCGGCGGCCACGTCCCGAGGGCTGGCGCACTGGGCGATCAACGCGGGCCGTTTGTCGATCATTGAGTTGAACAGCGTGCGAGCCTCGTCATACGCCGCGTCGCCGGGCCGGAGAATCGTGCCGGCGAAGGAGCGTTTCACCCGGCGTACCGCTTGCTCCACCGTGTCCTGGACTGCCTGTGCCATGTCGACCTCCTCGCTGCTGGATGCTCTTCAGACTGGCGGGAGGGGGCTGCTGGCGGCGTCGGGCATTCTCGCCATCTTCGGCCAGCCGCTGGCATGGCCGGAAACGGCCATGCCAGGCGCTAGATGAGGCCGCGGCGCAAAGCCTCGGCGACGGCGGCCGAGCGGGACGCGCAATCGAGCTTGGTCAGGATGTTGGCCACGTGCCGGTGCACGGTGTGCTCGCTGAGGACAAGATGCATGGCGACAGCTCGGTCGCTGTGGCCGTCGGCCACCAGCCGGAGCACCTCACACTCGCGTCTGGTCAGTGGCGAGTCTTCACGCGAGGGTCCACGCTGGAACTCCAGCGTGAGCGCGTCGGCACGGCTAGCCTCAGCGGCCGCGCCGATGCGCCGAAGCGAGGTGGCCGCGGCGCGCACCTCACGGACGGCGTCGGAGTCTCGGGACAGTTCCGCCAGAGCGCGGGCGAGTTCGATGCGAGCCCGGGCCGCCTCGAACGGCGCCCCGCTGCGCTGGAACAGCCTGGTGGCGTCCTCGAAAGCGGTGCGAGCCCGATCGCTGTCACCGGTGGCCGATGCCAGGATGCCGGCCGCGAAGCACGCAGACGCTCGCAGCGGAGCCGTTGCAACCAGCCTGGCCACCCCTTCGAGCTCCTCCAGCGCAGCGGTCGCTGGCAACTGTTCGCCCAATGCCGCCTGCGCTCGAACCAGCAGTTCGAGGCCGGCGCTGCGCAATGTCACGGCGTGTGACGGCGCCTCACGGAGGTATTGCTCGGCGCGGTCCCGAGCCCTCGCCGCATCGCCCTGGTCAAGGCAGACCTCGGCGAGGCCCAGCAAGGCCAGGGGATGCTCGGCGGTCTGCTCGAAGATTTCCGCCGCCTCGCCCAGACGACCTTGCCTGCGCCGCAGCTCCCCAAGACGCACCGTGGCGTCGGCCACCGCCAATGGCCTGATCACGGCGAGGCGATCTGCGCATTCCTTGAGCTCCTGCTCCGCCTTCTCCCAGGTGCCGCGCAAGACCAGGATGCCGGCGTAGGTGGCGCGGCAGGAGCGGTTGAGGAACTCAACGCGCATCCGTGCAGACCACTCCTCCAGCCGGCGACACCACTGCGCTGCGCGGTCGTAGTCGCGCACCAGCTCGCAGGCGTGGATCATGTAGCACCAGCACCATCCGATGGGCAAGATTTCGGGGAAGTCCTCGCCGAGGGCTGCGGCGGTGGCCTCGTCGAGGCGGGACATGCCTGGGGTGATCTCTCCCTCCGTCACCAGTGCGAGGCCCTCGGCGGCCAGGCCCATCATCTCGAGATCGACGAGTCCCAGGCGCCGTCCCAACTTGGTGGCGCGGGTTCCCAGTTCGCGCGCGCGTCCCGTCTCGTGGGCGAACAGGTGCTTTTCCGCCTCGTGCACGAACAGCCAACCGTGCTCGGGCCCCGGCTCCAGATCGTCGAGTAGCCGCCGCGCCCGGCGCAGCCAACCCCAACCCACCGCAAGTTCACCGTAGAAGTCCACGTAGTCGGTGCCGAGCCAGGTCGCCATCCGGGCGGCGCCCCGCTGGTCGTCCTGCGCGCGATACAGTCGGTAAGCGCGCTCGCGGGCCTCGAACACCAATTTCGTGTCGTTGCACCACCAAGCGGCCCAGCTCAGACCCTCCAGCGCAACCGGGCTCTCGGCTTGCGAGACCGCTGCCTCGAAGAAGCCACGTGCCTGTTCCCAGGCGCCACGCGCCAGTGCATCCCGACCAGCCTCGATCGGGTCCTGGGTGGCCGTCTCAATGTCCACGGGCACGCCCTATGACTCGTGAGTGGTATTCGGTGTCATGACACCGAATACCACTCACGAGTCGGCGAAGTCGCCGGCGGCGCGGCGTACCTCGGTGAGCAGCGCGGTGAGCTGGGCGGTCTGGGTGTCGTTCAGCCCGACGAAGCCGAAGTCGATGTCGGTCAGTGCCACGGTGGCCGCCTTCTGACGCTGCCGGCCGGCTTCGGTGATCGTGACCAGAGTGGTGCGCCGATCGGTAGGGTGGCCGCTGCGGTCGACGAGATGGTCCGCCTGCAGCCGGTCGACGATGTTGGTCACGCTAGTGGGGTGTAGCTGAAGCCGCTGACCCATCATTTTCATCGGCAGGGTGCCTTGCCGGGAAAACACCAGTAAGACCAGGGCTTCGTACCGGGCGAAGGTCAGACCGTGCGGGCGCAGCGCAGCATCCACGGCTGACTGCAGAATCTGCTGCACGCGCATCACGTTGGTCACCGCAGCCATCGTCCCCGCTGGCCCGATGCGGTCTTGCCAGATTTGCGCGGCGCGTTTGATCGGGTCGAACGGCAGCGGATGATGCGAGCGCATGCTTAAAACCGTAAGGCCACGCGTCTGTTCCGGATAGGGCAGGCTGGGCTGATGATCATAGCATTCAGCGTCGCCCCTGCCGGCGGCGAATCCGACAGTGTCAGCGCCGCCGTAGCGGAGGCGGTTCGGGTGGTCGCAAACTCCGGTCTGCCCTATGAACTCAACGCCATGTTCACCCTCATCGAAGGAGAGTGGGACGAGGTGATGGATGTGGTGCGCCGCGCGGTCGAGGCCGCCAGCGTCGGCGCCTCCCGGACCAGCTTGGTCCTCAAAGCGGATATTCGCCCCGGTCACACCAACCAACTGCGCGCCAAAGTCGACCGCGTCCGCGAGCACCTCGCCATCACTGTGCCCACCACCTCACCCCAGAGTTAGGAAAAAAACTTGTAGGACGTCCTACTATTGGATGTCATGGGGAGTGATGCGGGTCGGGAGCGTTGGCAGCGGCGGTATGCGCACGCGCAACGGGAGGGACGGCTGCGCGACGCGGATTTCACCACCCTGTCGGGCGTCGAGGTCGACCCGGTGTACGGCCCCCGCGAGGGCGAGCCGGTCGACGAACGGATCGGCTGGCCGGGCGAGTACCCGTTCACCCGCGGTGTGCACACCACCGGCTACCGGGGGCGCACGTGGACGATCCGCCAATTCGCTGGATTCGGAAACGCGCGCCAGACCAATGAGCGCTACCACCAGATACTGCGCAACGGTGGGGGCGGGCTGTCGGTCGCCTTCGACATGCCCACCTTGATGGGGCGCGATTCCGACGATCCGCGCAGCCTCGGCGAGGTGGGCCACTGCGGGGTGGCGATCGACAGTGCCGCAGATCTGGATGTCCTGTTCGCCGGTATCCCGTTGGAGCAAGTCACCACGTCGATGACAATCTCGGGTCCGGCCGTGCCGATGTTCTGCATGTACCTGGTCGCCGCGGAAAGACAGGGCGCAGACATCACCAGGCTCAATGGAACGCTGCAGACGGACATCTTCAAGGAGTACATCGCGCAGAAAGAGTGGCTGTTCCCGCCGGAGCCGCATCTGCGGCTGATCGGCGACCTGATGGAGTACTGCACGAACAAGATGCCCGCCTACAAGCCGCTGTCGATTTCCGGTTACCACATCCGGGAAGCCGGCGCGACGGCCGCACAGGAGTTGGCCTTCACCCTCGCCGATGGCTTCGGGTACGTGGAGCTAGGCCGCTCCCGCGGCCTTGACGTCAACCACTTCGCGCCCGGCCTGACGTTCTTCTTCGATGCCCACATGGATTTCTTCGAAGAGATCGCGAAGTTCCGCGCCGCCCGGCGGATCTGGGCTCGCTGGATGCGTGACGTCTACGGCGCCACCAGCGACGAGGCGCAGTGGTTGCGCTTTCACACCCAGACCGCAGGCGTCTCGCTCACCGCGCAGCAGCCCTACAACAACATCGTGCGCACCACGATCGAGGCGCTGGCCGGGGTGCTGGGCGGCACCAACTCGATGCACACAAACTCCCTGGACGAAACACTCGCGCTGCCCTCCGAGCGCGCCGCGGAGATCGCCTTGCGCACTCAACAGGTGATCATGGAGGAGTCCGGGGTGGCCAACGTGATCGACCCGCTGGGTGGCTCCTGGTATGTCGAGGCGCTGACCGACCGGATCGAGGCCGACGCCGAGCGGATCTTCGTCCGGATCAGGGACATGGCCACCTCAGGGCCGCATCCGATCGGCGAGATGACTTCCGGAATTCTGCGCGGGATCGAGGACGGCTGGTTCACCGGCGAGATCGCCGACGCGGCGTTCGTCTACCAGCACGCGCTGGAGAAAGGCGACAAGAAGGTCGTCGGGGTGAACACGCTAACCGAATCGGTGACCGATGAGCTGGAGATCTTGCGCGTGAGCCACGAGGTGGAACGCGACCAGAACCGGGTGCTGGCGCAGCGCCGCAGCCAGCGCGACCAGACCGCCGTCGGTCGGGCTTTGGCAGCCTTGGTCGACCACGCCGCGCGTGCCGGTAACCTCATCGAGCCGATGCTCGATGCGGCTCGCGCCGAAGCCACCCTCGGCGAGATCTGCGGGGCACTGAAAGCCCGGTGGGGTGAGTATCGTGAGCCGGCCCGGTTCTGACCGACGCCCCGATCCCGCTTCCGTGGATCCATGTCAGGATAGACGGTGTGAGCAGGCCTAAGCCTCAGCAGACCGTAGCAATACCCGGCGCAGTAGCCGGTGCCGTCGACCTGTCTGCCCTCAAGGCGCGGGCCGAGTCGACTCCCCGGCGTGATGCCCAGACCGCAGCTGCCTCCGGAGGCGTCGGCAGCTGGGTCGTTGATGTTACCGAGCAGACCTTCCAGACCGAAGTCGTCGACCGCTCAATGCAGGTCCTCGTGGTAGTTGACCTGTGGGCGACCTGGTGCGGGCCCTGCAAGCAGCTGTCCCCAGTGCTCGAACGGCTCGCCGCGGCCGGGGGCGGTGCCTGGGTGCTGGCCAAAGTCGACGTGGACGCCAACCAGCGCATCGCTGCGCTGTTCGGCGCCCAGTCCATCCCCACGGTCATCGCCATCGCCGGTGGCCAGCCGATCGACGCCTTCGCCGGCGCCCGGCCCGAGCCGGAGGTGAAGCGATGGATCACCTCCCTGCTCGATGCGCTGCGCGATCAACTGCCTGGCATTCGCGCCGCTGAGCAGGCCGCTGCTGGCGGGCAACCTCCCGTCGAGCCAGAGGATCCCCAGCTCACCGCCGCCGAGGATGCCCTGGCGGCCGGTGACTACGCCACCGCCGAAGCTGCCTATCAGCAGGTCTTGGCAACCGAGCCGGCGAACGAACAGGCCAAGATCGCGTTGGCCCAGGTCCGCTTCTTGGCGCGCGCCGAAGCCGTCGACCCGGCGGCAGTGGCTAAAGCCGATGCGGCGCCCGACGACGTCGACGCGCAAATTGCCGCCGCCGATGCTGAGATGGCCACCGGGGCGCCGGAGCGCGCCTTCGAGCGGCTGGTTGCCGCTGTGCGGCGGCTGACCGGCGAAAACTGCAACCGGGCCCGAGCCCATCTGGTCGGACTGTTCGAACTGTTCCCGCCCGATGATCCTCGGGTCACCTCAGCGCGCCGGGCCTTGGCCAGGGCCCTGTTCTGACCCGGCAGTGGTCGGCTGTGGTCGTCCCTGAGTGACCGCGAGGGGGATGACACCGGTCCACGGTGACGTGCTCTTGCGTGGGTGCGATGTTGGTGGGCCGCTGCGCGCTTTGACCGATACGTCATGCAGCGGAACGACGAGCACCAGGGTGGCGGCGAGTTCCTGGCGCGTATGCGGCGGTAGCTCGCGAGTGCGTCCCGGGAGCAGGAAGTCGACGAAACGGTTCAGCGCCTGAGCTTTGGTCTCGGGATCGGTGATTTGGGTTGC
Source organism: Pseudonocardiaceae bacterium (assembly GCA_035276605.1). Lineage (GTDB taxonomy): Bacteria > Actinomycetota > Actinomycetes > Mycobacteriales > Pseudonocardiaceae. The sequence continues at coordinate 14,988 of DATELN010000079.1, forward strand.
GCGGCCGTAGATGACCGCGCTGCGGTAGTTCATCGAGTGGGTGAACGCCGTGGCGGCCAGTACCAGCCCGTCGACCAGCGTGATCGTCGCGCACAGCTGGGCGCCGCCGGCGAGCGCGCGCAGCATGCGGTTCTTGGGTGAACCGTGCAGCAGCAGCGTGTCGCCGTCACGCGCGTAGCCCATCGGCAGCACGACGGGGTACCCGTCGGTGATGAAGGCGACGTGTGCGACGAGCCCGGCGTCGAGGATTTTGTAGAGCTCGTCGCGGCTGTGGCGGGCGCGATCGGCGTGGCGGCGGATGCGGGTGCGCGGCGTGGCCCGCACCGGAAATGATGCTCGAACTCGCAAGCAGTTCTTCGGTACCGCTGCGACCCGTCCCGCGCGTGCCCGTTGGATGAAGAACACGCAGCCGCCGACGACAAGGACAGTAAGCGCACCGGCCTCATCGAGGTGGTCGCCCAGCAGCGGCACCGACCAGGCGATCGTCAGCAGTGGCTGGCACAGCTGAAGCTGGCTCGCCCTGGCCACCCCCGCCTCGGCGAGCCCGCGGTACCAGGCGAGGAAGCCGACGAACATCGAGACGATCCCGACATAGGCGAAGCCCGCAACGGCGGACGCGCTGGCGTGCACTGGCGGGCGGTAGGCGAGCGCGGCGACGGTGATCGGCAGCGAGATAGGCAGCGCAGCCAGCACACCCCAGGCGATCACCTGCCAGCCCGGCATCACGCGCGCGAGCCGCCCACCCTCGGCGTAGCCAACCGCGCCGATGATCAGCGCCGCGAGCAGCAGCAAATCGGCCACATGCAGGGCGCCGGCCTGGCGCGACAGCGTGTAGCCCCAGACCGCTGCGGTTCCGACGCCGCTGGCCGCCCAGAATAGCGGACCGGGGCGCTCGCCGATGCGGATGACGGCGACGATGGCGGTCGCCGCCGGCAGCAGCCCGATGACCACCGCCGCATGGCTCGACGTGGTGTGCTCCAACGCAAGCGCCGACAGCAGCCCAAAGCCGATACCGCAGCCGGCGGCGACCGCGATCAGCCCGTGCCAGTGCTCGCGCCGGGGTAGCGGCGCGCGGACGGCGCACAAACACACACCAGCGACGACGGCAGCGATCACTGAACGACCAGCACCCACGAGATACGGACTGAAGCCTTGTTCGGCCAGCGCCGTGGCGGGGAACGTGAAGGAGAACGCCAGCACGCCGAGTGCCGCCCAGCCTAGGCTGGGAAACGCTTTCCGCGCCGGCGGAGTAGCGATACTCTGAGCTGTCATGAATAACGATAGCAGTATCGACCGGGTGGGGTCGGCGCTGCGCGAGTGTGCACGGGCCATGCGGCCCGGCGAGAGGCTGCCGTCGACCCGCGAGCTGACCGCCCGCTATGGCGTCAGCCCGGTCACGCTGTCCCGGGCGCTGGCTGCGCTGGCGGCCGAGGGCGTGCTCGTAACGCGCCCAGGCAGCGGGACCTACGTTGCCGAGCGCGCTATGCGGGCTGTCGAGCCTCCGGACCTGTCGTGGCAAAGCCTCGCGCTCGGCGATCGCACGGTCGACGCGACGAGCGTGGCGTTTTTGCTACAAACTGAGCCGGCGGGCACGGTATCGCTGGCCGGCGGTTACCCGCACCCGTCGCTGCTGCCGAATCGGGCGCTCGGTGCGGCGCTGGCGCGTGCTGGCCGGCGACCGGATGCATCCGAGCGGCCGCCACCGGCCGGCATTCCGGCTTTGCGGGCCTGGTTTGCCCGCTCGCTCGGCGCTGCGGTAGCACCGGAGGATGTGCTCGTCACCGGTGGCGCTCAGGCGGCCTTGTCGGCGGCGTTTCGCGCGATCGTGCCCAGCGGGGCCCCCGTGCTGCTCGAGTCGCCGACCTACATCGGCGCAATCGCGGTCGCGCGAGCCGCGCGGCTGCGCACGGTTCCTGTCCCGACCGACGAGCAGGGCGTGCAGCCCGACCAGCTCGCGGCTGCGTTTGCCGCCACTGGGGCGCGGCTGTTCTACTGCCAGCCAACCTTCCACAATCCGACCGGCACCGTGCTCGCCAGTCACCGGCGCGGGCAGGTCCTCGCCGCCGCTCGCGAGGCCGGTGCGTTCGTTATCGAAGACGACTTCGCCCGGTGGCTATCTCACGAACGTCCCGCGCCGCCATCACTGCTGGCCGACGACACCGACGGGCGCGTCGTCCACATCGCTTCGTTGACCAAAGCCACCTCACCCAACCTGCGAGTCGGTGCGCTGATCGCGCGCGGACCGGTCGCCGAGCGACTGCGTGCGCTGCGACTCGTCGATGACTTCTTCGTTCCACGGCTACTTCAGGAGGCCGCACTCGAGCTGGTCAGCGCACCGGCGTGGCGGGCGCACCTGTCTCGCCTGACAGCCGCGCTCGCCGAGCGCCGCGCGGCGTTGTCGGCCGCGCTCACCGACCATCTCCCGGACATCCTGGTGAACCGGTTACCCGCTGGTGGCCTGCACCTGTGGGCGCGGCTGCCCGATCACGTCGACGACCTCACCCTCGCCGCTCAGGCTCGGGCTGCCGGCGTGCTCGTTGGCCCCGGCCGGCCTTATTTCTGTGCCGAGCCGCCGGCGGCCTACGTGCGGCTGTCCTTTGCCGCCGTCCGCAACGTCGGCGAGCTACGCCAGGGAGTCCACCGACTAGCCAACGCGCTAGGCAGCTGATCAAGGCAAACGCAAGGTCATGGCCAGGAGCGCGAATCGATCCACTGTTGCAGTTGGCGCGCTTCCTGGTGCTGACCCAGCGCATGCAGGTCCGCGGCAAGGTAGCTGGCTGCGGCCAGCGTGTCGGGATGGTCATCGCCGAGTGCTCGACGGAGGCGGATCAGAGTGTCTTCGTCGAGATCGCGAGCGCTCTGCCACTGGCCCAACGCGCGCAGGTCGGCGGCGAGGTTGCTGGCTGCGGCCAGCGTATCGGGATGGTCATCGCCGAGTACCCGACGAAAGCGGGTCCAAGTGTCCTTGGCCAGCTCGCGGGCCTGCTCGTAATCACCAAGCACGTACAGATCGCCAGCGAAATTGTTGGCCGAGACAAGGGTGTCGGGATGGTCATCGCCGAGCATCTGGCGAAAGTGTCCTAGCGTCTGTTCATCCAGGTCCCGGGCCCGTCTCGACTCACCCAACGCGCGCAGGTCAGCGGCCAGATTGCTGGCCGAGGCCAGAGTATGGGCATCGTTGTCACCCAGCACTCGACGAAAGCGGGCCCAGGTGTCCTCGTCGAGCCCGCGAGCCTGCTCGTAGTCACCTAGCGCCCGCAGGTCAGCGGCCAGGTTGTTGGCTGAGATCATGCTGTGGGGATGGTCGTGGCCCAGGATTCGACGAAAGCGGGCCCAGGTGTCCTCGTCAAGCGCGCGAGCCTGCTCGTCGTTACCCAACGCCCGCAGGTCAGCGGCCAGGTTGTTGGCTGAGATCATGCTGTAGGGATGGTCGTGGCCCAGCACTCGACAGGAGCGGGTCAGGGTGTCCTGGTCGACGTCGCGGGCACGCTCGTATCGACCTACCGCGCGTAGCGCGAAGGCGAGATGGTGCGCCGAGCTCAAGGTGTGCAGATGATCCTCACCGAGCGTATCGCACCACAGCTGCCGCAAGCGTTCACAAAGCCCCACTGTGCTCAATGCTTGCTTCGGTGTCGCTCCGGACGAACCGCCTTGCAGCAGTTCCTGCAGCTCGAACGTGTGACTGGCAAACGCCTGGCGTGGCGATTGAGGCCTAACCGTCAGCACCTTTTTCACCGCTATACCCCGCCGTTACTAGACTCCCTCTTCAAGATATGGCCTGCCGGCTGCCTGCAGCCTGAATACCATCTTAAAATTCGCTGGGAATACGCAACGGAAGTTCCGCGCCAGCGGTTTCCGTGGCCAGCTCCGTTAAGCCTGGACGCTATGGTTTAGTCAGTGGTTACCAGCAGTTTACCAATCGTCAATTTTTCGGTAATGTCTGTGCCGCCAACCATTAGGCACAAGGCTTGCCGGGCGCTACTGTTCACCGATATTCCATCGGGCGGCCACGGTAGTGTTGTGTGCGCAACGTGCAGGACCGTTATACCCACCGCTATGAGCACACTGTCGCTATCAGTGAGCGCCCCCGCCGCTGTGGGTTCTCCTCAGTACACGCTGCTGGTGGCTCAGCGCCAGGCCGACGTCCGCGCCGCACAGCAGTTGCGCTACCGCGTGTTTGCCGGGGAGATGGGTGCGATGCTGCGCACCACCGAGCCCGGCGTAGATATCGACGGCTACGACGCCTACTGCGACCACCTGGTTGTGCGCGATAACCGCACCGCTGAGATCGTCGGCACCTACCGCATGCTGCCGCCCGATGGCGCCCGGCGCGCCGGTGGGCTGTACTCCGAGGTTGAGTTCGTCATCCCTTTCTTGCCACGGCTGCGCGGGGCCCTGGTGGAAACCGGCCGCTCGTGTGTACATCCCGACCACCGCACCGGGGCCGTGGTGAATCTGATCTGGGCGGGAATCGCGCGCTACTTGCTGCTCACCGGTAATCGGTGGCTGGTGGGCTGCGCGTCAGTGCCACTGCAGACACCCGGATCCGCGGATGGCGCGGTTGCGGCGGGTGTCTGGGATACCGTCCAGGCTCGGCACCTTGCTCCCGAGCCATACCGGGTGCTACCGCGCCAGCCGTGGCCTGCCGACCGGGCACCACGGCCGGTGCGTGCCGGTCTACCACCGCTATTGCGCGGCTATCTGCGGTTGGGCGCGTGGGTGTGCGGACCACCCGCCTATGACCGCGACTTCAGGGTGGCCGACTTCCTCGTGCTGCTGGCGCTAGACCGGGTGGATCCCCGATACCTGCGTCATTTTTTGGGCCACTCGTTAGAGCACTCGGTGGAGTCCGCTAGGGGCACCGAGGCATGAACCGGTCGCATCCCTGGATGCCGATCTCTCCGTGCGGCCAGCGCTGCCTGCCGCCAGCCACTGCGGTGCCCGCAGCGGCGCGAACGCGCCGGCTGCTAGCCGCCGGAGCGTTGCTGCTGGCTGGGGCGCCGCTGGTGGCGGTGGTGCCAGCGCTGGGTCCAATCCAACGAGAGCGGGCGCTCCGCGGCTGGTACCAAGCGCTACTGCGGGTGTTGGGTATCCAGCTGGAGGTCACCGGGGGCGACCGGTTCGCTGACCCTGCCGTTGGAGTCCTGGTGGTCAGCAACCACACGTCTTGGCTGGATCTGATCGCGCTAGGCGCGGTCCAACCGCTGCGGATGGTTGCCAAGAAAGAGGTTCGTCGATGGCCGATCGTCGGCCTGCTGGCTCGTCGGTTGGGCACGATTTTCCTCGACCGTGAACACCTGTTGGCACTACCGGGGATGGTTGCCGCTGTTGCCCGCGCGCTCGCCGATGGCGCGGCCGTGGGTGCGTTCCCGGAGGGCACCACCTGGTGTGGCCGCGCCAGCGGCCGGTTCCGGCCAGCGGTTTTTCAGGCTGCGGTTAATACCGCAGCCCCGGTGCGCCCAGTGGCGTTGCGCTACCGCGTGGCCGACGGCGACCGCACCACGGTGGCCTCGTTCGTCGGACCGGCCAGTCTGTGGGAGTCCTTGATCCGCGTGGCCGGTGTGCAGGGCCTGGTGATCGAGGTGCACCTGCTCCCCCTGCTGCAGGATGGCTGTGCCACCCGGCACAGCCTCGCGGCCCGCGCCGAGCTCGCCATTGGCGCGTTAAGCAGGATGGTGGAGGTAGCCGGGATCAAGCCGACGCCGAGGATTGCTTAGGTAGACGAATATTAATCTGTGATGGATACCCTGCTACTGCGCGAGTTCCTCCGCAACCCCGCTGTGATCGCGGCCGTAACACCCAGCTCCACCGCGATGGCCAGGCTGCTAAGCATGCCAATACCCGAAAATGGCGAACCAGTGG
>DATELN010000080.1:0-8653 GCA_035276605.1 Pseudonocardiaceae bacterium
TGCGCCGCGTCGCGCAACTTGTGCACTTCTTCTTCCGGCACCCCGCCGTCCCAGCCATAGATGCCTAACCAGGGGCAGCGCAACTCCGGCGCGATGTCGACCAGCGAAGGCAACATCGCCGCCACCGGCCGTACCACCCCGATCCCGCAGATGGTCACGGCAGCGCCAAGTTCACGTCGGGTAGCGACCAGCAGCGCCACCGTGCCGCCCAAACCGCAGCCCACCACCCCCATCCGGTCGGTGGTCACGCCGCGACGCCGCAGCCAGCCAAATGCGGCGTCAGTGTCGGCGAGGACCGAGCGCGCGGTCAGCCGCGCGATGTGCCAACGCTGGGCGTCCCCGTCGGTGTCCTCGGGCAGTATCTCTACACCGTCACGGTGGTAGAGATGGGGGATCACGGCTAGCCAGCCCTCACGTGCCAACCCCGCAGCAAGTTGCCACGCGGTGTCCGTGACGCCGCGACTCTCAGGTCCAACGACGATGCCGCCGCGGATTGTGGATTCCGGCGCAGCGATGGAAATCGGACACTTACTGCCGTCGGGAAGTGGGATCTGCTCAAGGCTGCGCTGCGTCATTGCCCCACTCACTCGTCGACGGGTGAACATAGGGTGAGCGCGCATTGTACCGGTCTCAGCTCTATCACCTCGAAAGATCACCTGTTCGAGGACCAAGGCCGATGATAACTCGGTATGCGACCATGGGCGGTGTGATCAGAGCCGACCTCGACCAGCTGCCGAGTTATATCCCGGGTCGCAGCATCCAGGGAGCGGTGAAGCTGGCCAGTAACGAGGTCGCCGTGGCCCCGCCGCCCAGCGTCGTTGCTGCGATTGCGGACGCTGCCGCGCGTGTCAACCGCTATCCGAGCAATGCGGCAACCGCGCTGGTCGACCGTCTCGCGGCACGATTGGACGTGCCGATGTCCCAGCTGGCCCTCGGCCCGGGATCGGTGGCGCTGTGCCAGCACCTGGTGCAGGCCACCTGCGGGCCGGCCGACGAGGTGGTCTTTGCCTGGCGCTCGTTCGAGGCCTACCCGATCATCACGCAGGTGGTGGGCGCCCGCCACCGCACGGTGCCGCTACGCGACGACCACACCCACGACCTGCCCGCCATGCTGGCCGCGATCACCCCGCAGACCCGCTTAGTCTTCGTCTGCAATCCCAACAACCCCACCGGCACGGTCGTGCCACGTGACGAGCTGGTCGCCTTCCTTGATGCGGTGCCCGGCGGCGTACTGGTCGCGCTGGACGAGGCCTACCACGAGTTTGTCACCGATCCCGCGGTGGCCGATGGCATCGTGCTGAGCCGGAGCCGGGACAACCTCGCGGTGCTGCGGACCTTTTCCAAGGCCTACCGGCTGGCCGGCCTGCGGGTCGGATACTGCGTGGCGCCCGAGCCGGTCGTCACCGCGCTGCGCAAGGTGTCGGTGCCCTTCAGCGTCAACTCGGTGGCCCAGGCGGGCGCGCTGGCCAGTATCGATGCTACCGATGAGCTACTTATGCACTGCAAGAACATCGTCGCTGAGCGTGATCGGGTGCGCGCCGAGCTGCTCGCGATGGGTTATGCCGTGCCGGACACGCAGGCCAACTTCGTGTGGCTGCCGCTGGGTGAGCGCAGCTTGGCCTTCAACGAGCATTGCGCGGCGCACAAGATCGTTATTCGCCCGTTTGCCGGCGACGGGGTCCGGGTCACTATCGGCGACCCGCACGAGAACGACGCCTTCCTGACCGCCGTCCGCGTGTGGCGGGGTTAACTCCCACCCGCCGGGCAGCACGAAGACTAGTGGCTACGGCTAGCCGCCGATGTAGCTCATTTCTACTTTGCGCAGGCCTTGGGTGGCGGTGGTGCGCTGGGCGGAGTAGCGGTCGGTTCGGGCTCGCCAGATGCCGGTAATCCGCTCGAGTAGCTCGTCGTCGGTAGCGCCATCGCGTAGCGGCGCGCGCAGGTCGTGGCCGAGCTCAGCGAACAGGCAGGTGTACAACTCGCCCTTGGCGGACAGGCGGGCTCGGGTGCAGGTGCCGCAGAACGGCTGGGTGATCGAGGTGATCACGCCGACCTCACCAGCGCCGTCGAGATAGCGGTACCGAGAGGCGACCTCGCCGACGTAGTCGGGGTCGATCGGTTCGATCGGCCAGACAGTATTAATGGTGTCGACGATCTCCGCGGCCGGCACCACCTCGTCCATCTGCCAGCCGTTGGTAGCCCCGACGTCCATGAACTCGATGAAGCGCACCACATAGCCGTGGTCTCGCCCGAAAGCGGCGAGATCGAGGACGCCCTGGCCCTCGTTGACCCCTCGCTTGATCACCGTATTGATCTTCACCGGGGTTAGCCCAGCGGCCGCGGCAGCGGCGATGCCGTCCAGCACCCGATCGATCGGGATCTTCACGTCACTCATGGCGCGGAAAATCTCCGGGTCCAGCGAGTCCAGGCTGACCGTGATCCGAGCCAGGCCAGCATCCCGCAACGCCTGCGCCTTCTTGGTCAGCAACGAGCCGTTGGTCGTCATGGCGACCTCGTCGATGCCATCGATGGCGACCAGGTGCTCGATGAGCTTCTCGATGCCGTGGCGCAGCAGCGGCTCCCCACCGGTCAGGCGCACTTTTCGGACGCCAAGGCCGGCGAACAGTGTGGTGAGCCGAGTGATCTCTTCGAATGTGAGCAGCTCGGAAGTCTTCATAAACGGGAAGTCGGTGCCGAAGACGTCGCGGGGCATGCAGTAGCAGCAGCGGAAGTTGCACCGATCGGTGACCGAAATGCGCAGATCCCGTAGGCGGCGCCTGAACTTATCGCTCACAGTGTTCATGGCTTCCATTCGATCAGAGTACTCCTATTCACCTTAGTGTTCTTATTCGTCACCCAGGCCGCCTCGGTTCATCAGATGGGTACTTAACACACCACAGAGTTCCCCAGTGGCAACCCAACTATCACGTTGAGTAATGAGATCACCCGTTCGTGCTGCTAACGGATCAGCGGCGCGGAGCGAGAACACAGTGACTGGTACGTGCGGTAACCGGCGTGGTGGTCGCTCGCGGCAGCTGTTTTCCTCAGTTCGTGGAGGTTGGCGTGTCGGTACCAGCACAGCTGAGCCCGTTGCGGGGCGGCGTGGGCGGCGTGAGTTTTGCCCTCGGCCTGGTGGTCACGATCGGGGTAGTGGTGTACGCGGCCTGGTTGGCCGTCGCCGCGGTGGCAGCATTGCCGGCTATGGGTGCAGCGGCCACCGACAGCAACCTTGTTGACACCGTCCAGCACAGCGCGGCCCGGCCTGCAGCGGCAACTTTACCGGTGCCACCGACCCCGACCGGCGCCACGCTGGCTTTTGACCAGCTGTGGGTCTCACGCAACGGCAACACGATCGTCGCCGGAGTCCCCACGGTGGGTATCTCGGCGCTGACTGGCGAGTCGATGATCCAGGTGCCGGTGACGCTGACCAACAACGGCGAACGGGATTGGAAACCCGAGGCCACCGGCTTCGTCGGAACGCTCAATCAGGCACCGGTAGCGGAGTCCACCGAAGGCGATTGGATGTACCGCGCCCCGATCGTGCCGCACACCTCCGTGACGTTGACCAAGGTCTTTCTCGGCAAGCCCGGCCAGTTCACCCTCACGGTGCACAGCCCAGACGGCGACGCGTCATTCGCCGGTCTGGTCTGACGGGGCCACCGGCACCCGCAGCATGATCGTCGTACCGGTGCCCGGAACGGCGTCTGAGCGCACCCGATAGGTCGAGCCGAAGCGATCCCGCAAGTACTCGTCCATGGCGCGCAGGTTGTCGGCGACATCGGGATGCAGTGTCCCTGGGCCGTCATCGGCGACGGTGATGACGCAGTCGCCGCCGTCAGGGCGAGCGGTGAGCTGGAGGGTGCCGCCCAGCTGCTGGCGTTCGATGCCGTTGCGCACCGCGTTGTCAACCAGCTGCTGGAGCGCCAGAAACGGCAGCACAGCCGACAGCACGGCGGGCGAAACCTCCAGCCGTATCCCCAGCCGGTCCCCGAACCGAGCCCGCTGCAACGTCAGGTAACGGTCGATGTTCTCCAGCTCCTCCGCCAAGGTGGTCTCGGTGGCCGAGCGCAGCGAGTACCGGGCGAACTCGGCGAACATGATCAGCAGGTCGCGGGCTCGGGTCGGGTCGGTGCTGACCATGGCGACAATGCTGCTAATGGTGTTGTGCAGGAAATGCGGCGAGATCTGGTCGCGCAGCGTCCGCAGCTCGGCGCGGACCTGCGCAACGGCACGGTCGAGCTCGGCGAGCAGCCGCTGGTCTTCACGGTCGGGGCCGGGTCCCTGCGCCGACACCATGACCGGGGCCTGGATGGCGGCGACGTGCTTGGCGGGTCGCAGGCCACGCCAGGTCGGGTGCCCGAGACGGCCGTGGGCCGTCCACTGCCGGTAGGAGACCTCGCCGAGCAGCCGCGGCGCCACCCAATGCACCCGCCGGTCGGTCCCACTGGGCACCAGATCGGTGAACGGGCTATCCGGCACCGTCAAGCCGACCAGCTGATCCAGCAACTCCCGCCGGGTCGCCTCGGTGAAGCCCGTACCGACCTGACCGACGTAGTGCAACCCGGCCTCGGTGGGCACCCCGACCAGCAGCGCACCGACCGACGCGGCTCGTCGCCGCTCGGGAAGCCAGCCACCGATGATCACTTCCTGAGTTTGCCGCAGCGTGGTCTGCACCCAGTTGCGGGACCGGCCCTGCTGGTAGGTCGACTCGACCCGCTTGGCGATCACTCCGTGCAGCCCGTGCTGGGCGGCGGTGTCCAGCACCGTCTGGCCGTCGGTCTCGACGAAACACGGCGGCGCCACGACCGGTCCTTCGCTGAACCCAAGGTCTTCGAGCAGCTCACGGCGACGCTGGTAGGGCAACTCGACAGTGGGCTGACCATCCAGGCTCAGCAGGTCGAACGCGTAGTAGGTGACCGGTGAGCGGCGCAGCATGATGGAGGTAGGGCGTTGCACGTTCATCCGCCGCTGCAGCTGCCCGAAGCTGGGCCGGCCACAGGAGTCCAGCGCCACGATCTTCCCGTCCAGCAACATCCGGCGGCCCACCGCGAACGCTCCTAGCTCGGGGTAGGCGGCGGTGATGGCGCGGTGCCGGACGCTGAACAGTTCCGTGCCGTCTGGCTGCGCGCACGCCAGAGCGCGGATCCCGTCCCAGCTGAACTCGAAGGCCCACCCTGGCCCCACCGGCAACGGCCCCGCTACCGGCAACATCGGCCGCACGAGTTCAGACATCATCTCCGGGCTGGTTTGTCCGAGGGGTCGCGTTGGGTGGGGACGTCGACTGGTTTGGTGCGCGCGGCTTTGGCGGCTTCGACCGAAGCCTGCAAAGCGGTGATCAGATCGACCGCTGGGGCCGGCTGCTCGGGCGTAGCACGCGGCGAGAACACCTGGCCTGCTGCCTTGGCTTCGATGACGGACAGCAACGCCTCGCGGTACCCATCGTGATGCTCCTCGGGCGCGAAGTCGCCGGACATCGCCTCGATGAGCGTGTCGGCCATCCGGCTTTCCGCGTCGCTGACGGCGACCTCCCGATCCAGCACGTCGAACTGGGCCTTGCGCACCTCATCCGGCCACACCATGGTTTGCAGCGCGAGCAGGTTGCCCCGGGGGCGCAGCGCGGCCAGCGACTCCTTGCTGCGCACCGCGATCTTGGCCAGACCTATCCGCTGGTTGCGCTCCAAGGCGGCTCGCAGCAGTTCGTAGGGCTTGCGCCCGGCCGGCTCGGGCTCCAGGTAGTACCCGCGGGCCATCGCGAGCGGATCGACCTGGTCAGCCGGCACGAAGGCGACCAGCTCCACGATCTTGGTGGTGGGCAGCGGCAGGTTCGCGAAATCCTCGTCGGTGAGCATTACCGTCTCGCCGGACGGCAGCTCGTAGCCCTTGGCCAGGTCGGCATAGGCGACTTCCTCGCCGCACTCCTCGCACACCCGGCGGTAGCGCACCCGGCCGGCGTCTTCTTCGTGCACCTGGTGGAAGGAGACGTCGCGGTCCTCGGTCGCCGAATACAGCCGCACGGGAATGCTGACCATGCCGAAGGCCAGCGCGCCCTTCCATATCGCCCGCATACCACCACACTGCGGCACTCCGGCCCGCGTGTCCAGCCCAAGATCTCGGTAACAGGGCGTATCGTGATGTGGTTTGGGCGGTTTCGCTTTCTGGTACCTCCTCCAGACGGAGGGTTTCGCTATGGCCGTCACCATCATCGCGGCGCTGATCGCCATCGTGGCTTTGGTAGGGCTGTGGCTGGCTTCCGGAATCCGGGTGGTCAGCCAGTTCGAGCGGGGTGTGGTGTTCCGGTTCGGCCGGGTGAGCAGCGCGCCCCGGCCACCGGGGCTGACCTGGGTCACCCCCGGAGTGGAGAAGCTGCGCAAGGTCAACATGCAGATCGTCACCATGCCGGTGCCCGCGCAGGATGGCATCACCCGCGACAACGTCTCGGTGCGGGTCGATGCAGTGGTGTACTTCAAGGTCATCGACCCGGTTAAGGTCGTGGTCGACGTGCAGGACTACCTGCAGGCCGTCTCCCAAGTCGCGCAGACCTCCCTGCGCTCGATCATCGGTAAGAGCGAGCTGGACGACCTGCTGTCCAACCGGGAACGGCTCAACGAAGGCCTGGAGTTGTTGATCGACAGCCCGGCGCTGGGCTGGGGCGTGCAGATCGACCGGGTGGAGATCAAGGACGTCGCGCTGCCCGAGTCGATGAAACGGTCGATGTCCCGCCAGGCGGAGGCCGAACGGGAACGGCGGGCCCGGGTGATCAGCGCCGACGGTGAATTGCAGGCATCGGAGAAGCTGGCGGCGGCGGCCGCCGCGATGTCCGAAAGCCCCGCCGCCTTGCAACTGCGCCTGCTCGAAACGGTCGTCCAGGTCGCCTCCGAGAAGAACTCGGTACTAGTCCTACCCTTCCCCGTCGAACTCCTCCGCTTCCTAGACCGCAACACCTGACCCGCTTACCCGCAGTCTGGATGCAGACTGCCCTTTTGGATGCCCGAAAAGGGGCAGTCTGCATCCAGACTGCCCTTTGGAGGGTCACTCGGGGGCCAGGCCTACCTGGTTGAGGTAGGTGCTCATGTTCCAGTAGTCGCGGTTTTCTCGGATGCGGCCATTGTGGAGGATGCCGATGGAGACGCCGGGGATCTCGAAGCGTTCTCCGGTGGCGGGAAAGCCGTGCTCTTCGTCGTCCCCATCGTTGATGCCGGTCATGGTCCACTCGTAGGCGTAGGCGTCTTCGGTGACGATGGCCATCTCCAGCGTGAAGCGATAGTTGCTCGAAAAGCCCAGTTCCATGCCCTCGACGAAGTTTCGCACTGCCTCGATACCGCGGTATTCCTCACCAAGTCCGAAATCGATGTAAACCACGTTGTTTGTCATGAAGTCGGTGACCGCGACTGGGTCGTGCGCGTTCCACGCCGCGACATAGTCGTCGATCCACGCCGCCGCCGGATTCCGGCGAAATCCCAGCCTCATGGCCGCCTCCATTTCTGTTACCGGACGCTGATAGCGACCACACCGCTAGAGGTACCCAAATACGCGCGCTCACCTACCAGTGTTGGCGAGGCGAAGTGCGGCAGCTCGCCGATGTCGATCTGGGCGCGGGGCGTGCCGGTCGCCGGGTCGAGGGCGTAGAGCACACCACGGTCGGTGTCGGCCACCCAGACCGCGCCGCCACCGATGGCTGGGGAGCCGCCGGACGGGACCGGCGCCTTCCACCGCACCTGTAGCCCGCCCGCTGGGGTGACCTCCACCGCGCGGGTGCTGTCGCTGCACGGCACATAGACCGTCGAGCCGGCCACCGCGCTGCCACCGAACGCGCTGCAGACCGGGGTCCTGGTCAGCTGGCCGCCGACCCCGCCGAGCTGCTTGGCGTCCAGCAGGTAGCCGATTCCGCGCTTGCCCACCGTGAGGATCCGGTCTCCGACTACCGCCGGACTCATCGCGCCCAAGTCGAGGTCGGCGGCATTGTCGGCCGCCCACTGCGCCGGGCTGAAGCCGCCGGCGAGGGCCAGTTCCGGGGTCAGCGCGAGCACCGAGTCGCTGTGGTCGTAGTCCTGGGTCGACTCACCGTTGCCTACCGCGTAGTACAACCGTCCGTTGTGGACGACGCCGCCGCCGGGGGCCCAGATGCCGGCTTCCCGGGTGGTCGGCACGGCATAGCTGCGCACCGGCCCGGTGCCAGTGGTCGGCGCGGCCACCACCGCGCCGATGTAGTTGCCGCAGTCGCCGAACAAGCCGCCGTAGGCGACGTAGACCCAGCCGTCGAGCACCGTCAGCGCGGCGCGTTGCTGGTGGGCGATCTCGTCGCCCTTGGGCGGCGGCAGCGCCCGGCGCAGCAGCACCGCGCCGCTGGCCAGGTCCACCCCAGCCAGGGTGTGGCGACCGCCTTCGGTCTCGGCGACGACGAAGACCAACCCGGTGGCCTGGTCGTAGGCCGGTGTGCCGGTGATGCCCAGCGGGTCGATATTGCCGCACGGTAGCTGCGAGCCGGTGATCGGCTTACCTAGCGACGCCGACCACAGTACGTGTCCGTCGGCGGTGGATAGCGCGTAGACCGAGTTGTTCTCCGTCGCGGCGATCACCTTGTCGCCGATCACCAGTGGTTGGCCGTATACCGCGCCGTCTAGCTTGGTCTGCCAGGCGCGCCGCAGCGTACCCA
>DATELN010000081.1:0-4879 GCA_035276605.1 Pseudonocardiaceae bacterium
ATTGAAGAACGCGAGGGAACGGATGGATGTGTTGGCTGCCTACCGGGAGGTGGGCACCTACCGCGGCGCCGCGGTGATCTGCGGGACGACGCACAAGACGGTCAAGCGGATCGTTGACCGGCACAATGCCGGCGGCGCCGCACCCGAGCGCAAGGAGCGGATCCACAACTACGACGACGTGCGGGAGACGGTCGCAAAGGAGGTCGACCGGACGCACGGGAAGATCAGCGCGAAGCGACTGCTGCCCGCGGCCAAGGCGGCGGGCTATGAGGGTTCGGCGCGGAACTTCCGTTGCCTCGTCGCTGAGGTCAAGCGGGAGTGGCGCCGTGGCCATCACCGTGGTCGCCGACCGGCGGTGTGGACGCCTGGGGACACGCTGGTCATCGACTGGGGTGTCGAGAATGGGTTGCACGTGTTCTGTGCGGTGCTGGCGTGGTCACGGTGGCGGTTCGTGCGCTTCGCCACTGACGAGAAAGCCACGACGACGATGGCCTTGTTGGCCGAGTGCTTCGAAGCCCTCGGTGGTGTCCCGAAGATTGTGCTCGCTGACCGGATGGGGTGTTTGAAGTCGGCGGTGGTCGCGAACCTGGTGGTGCCGACGGGCGGACTACGTCCGCTTCGCCACGCACTACGGGTTTCGGCCGGACTTCTGCCACGGCAACGACCCGGAGTCCAAGGGCATCGTGGAGAACCTCGTCGGCTACGCGAAGCGCGATCTGATCGTCCCGGCCGAACCGGCGGTGGAGGACCTGACCACGGCCAACGCCGAGGCCGCTGGCTGGTGCGCGGAGGTCAACGGCGTCGTGCACTCGGAGATCGTGGCGGTCCCGGCCGAGCGGCTGGAGACCGAACGCGAACTGCTCGGGGCGTTGCCGTCGCTGCGGCCGGACGGGATCGGTGTCAAGCCAGCCAGCCGCAAGGTCGACAAGCTGTCGTGCGTGCGGTTCGGCTCAGCCCGCTACTCGGTCCCCAACCGGCTCATCGGCACGACCGTGCTGCTGGTCGTCACCGGCAACCAGGTGCAGGTGATGGAGCCGTTCACCGGCGAGGTCGTCGCTGAACATGCCATCGTCGCGCCGGGTGAGGTCAGCATCGTCGATGAGCATTACGGCAGCTCCCGGCCCGACAAGCCGCGGCGGGCGCCGAGGGCCAAAACCGCGACGGAGAAACGGTTCCTGGCTCTGGGCGAAGTAGCCGAGCAGTTCCTGATGGGTGCCGCGGCGGCCGGGGTCAGCAAGCTAGCCACAGAGCTGGAACAGATCCTGGTCTTGCATGCCGCGCACGGCCAACCAGCCCTGCTTACAGCGCTGGAGCGGGCGGTGGAGTTCCGACGTTGGCGCGCGGATGACGTTCGCTCGATCCTTGCTGCTGCCGGTGCAGCACCGCTGCCCCGACCCGCCGGCCAGGCGCTGGTCTTGACGCTGCCGGCGGTCCCGACCCGGCCATTAAGCGACTACGCAATCGGCGGTGATGATCAGTGAGCACTGCACCGCCGCCGCTCGCGGCTGATCTCAACGCCGGGCTGAAGCGGTTGAAGATGGCCGCGATGCGTCGCCTCGCACCCGAGTTGCTGATCACGGCCAAGACGCAACGCTGGTCACCGGAGGAGTTCCTCCGCACCCTCGTCGACGCCGAGATCACCGCCCGGGAGGAGTCCAATGCCCGCACCCGCATGCGCGTCGCTGCGTTTCCGGTCCGCAAGCGGCTGGACGAGTTCGACGTCGCCGCCTCGTCAATACCGAAGGCCACGTTCGACTACCTGTCGTCCCTGGAGTGGATCCGCGCCGCGGAGAACGCCTGCTTCATCGGACCGGCCGGTCGTGGTTAACACTGCGCGTTCCTTTCATCGGGGTGTGTCAAACAGTCCAGTCTGGTTGGGTTCTGCCTGGATACGGAGTCCTTGGCGGCGTCCGCGGTTGACATAGACCGCCTGCAGCTGACCGCGTTGGACTTTGTGCAACACGGTCTGGCGGGCGAGCCCGAGGACTTCGGCGGCCTGATCCAGCGTGAGCCACCCCTCGGGGGCCTTGGGACGCAGCCGGTCCCGGAGGCGCTGATCGATCCGGATACGCCAGGGCGCAGCGGGGGTGAGTTGTTCGCCCACGATGAATCCGTCACGCAGCCACCGGTAAATGGTGCACTTGTTGACGCCGAGCAGGTTCGCGGCGCGGGCAACGGTGACCATTTGAATATCTTGTTCGCCATCACCGACAGTCTCGGGAGCCGGTGGCTGGTAGGCGCGGATGCCGTGGGAGACGCGCAAAGACGCAACTCGGGTCTTGGTCCAGCTGAGCCCGGTGGCGGTGCGGCGGCGTTGCTTGGACAAGATCAGCGCGATCGTCTTGTCGTCGTAGTGTTCGGCCAGCCGTCGTACCAGTGCGATGGTGTCCTCGGCGGTGGTGCGGGGATGGCCACCGCGTTTGGTCATTGCCATGGATAGCCCGGTGCTGGCCCCGCCCTGCCAGACGATGCGCAACTCGGCGACCCGCTCGTCGATGTGGACGGTGAGCATGATGTGGTCAATGACCGCCCGGATCAACTGTTTGCGCTCGAGGGTGGTGGTGGTCGGAGCGTGGAAGACCTTCGCGACATCGGCCCCGGCCCGGCTGATCCAGCGGGTCTCCTCGGCGGTGAGGGTGACCGGGCGGCGCGCCCGTTGAGTGGCCAGGTCGGTTTCCGCCCGACGCACTGCGGCGAGCTTGTCCTCTAGCGCGCGTTCCAATGTGCGTGCCACTAACCGGTTCTCCGGTTCGACGGCGTCGTATTGGCGGTGGGCGCGCTCGGCCTCATAGCGGGTCCGCTCCACGGTGAGTTCGAAGGCCGCCAGCCGTTGGCGGTGGTGCTGATCGGCTTCGGTGAGCGCCTTGGTGGTCGCCTCCAGGCTGGCCGGTTCGAGAATGGCGAAAAGCTGGGTAAGTACGGTTTTCTCCAGCCGCCCGCCGCCGATGGACTGGCACCCTGCTGCGGCGGCATAGAGCTGGTGGGCGCGGGCGCAGACATAGCGCGGGCTGTTGCCCTTGGGCCCGGAGTAGCCGGTCTGCATGGTGCGTCCGCACTTGCCGCACCGCAACAGCCCTTGCAGCAGTGCCCGCCCCTCCCGCGGCGGGCCGCCACCGTGACCGCGAGGCGCACGCCAGTTGATGCGCAACCGTGCGGTGTTGGCCTCGTACTGGGTCCAGCTGATGAATCCGGGATGGTGATCGGGAATCAGCACCGCCCACTGCTCCCGCGGCAGCAGCCGGACCGATGTGATCACCCGCCCGGCTGCATCGACACGTTTTCCGGTGCGAGTGCGGCCGAACACGAATGCGCCCGCATAGGCTGGATTGGTCAGCAGGTCGTGCACAGCGGGATAAGTCGCGGGCTGCCAGGTGATCCGCCGGGATCCGTTGCGCCGTCGGGGCAGCAGCAGCCCGTCCTCGCGCAGGCTCAGCAGTACCTGGCGGGCTGAGCCCAATTCCTCGAATCGGCGGAACACCGTTGTGATTGCCTCGACCACCGCCTCGTCCGCAGTGATCACCACCTGATCGTCGTCGGTGTGGTCCAATCCGACCGGCAGGCCTTGGCGCAACTCACCCTTGGCCGCTTTGTGTTTGAGCCCTGCGGTCAACCGGGAGCGGATCAGGTGCAGCTCCGCCTCCGACATCGTGCCCTTGAGGCCAAGGACGAGCCGGTCGTTGAAATCCGCCGGGTGATAAACCCCGTCCCCATCGGCGATCAGGGTGTCGGTCAGCGCGCACAAGTCCAGCAGCTGATACCAGTCGGCGTTGTTGCGGGCCAGCCGCGACACCTCGATGCCCAGCACCATGCCGACCTTGCCCAACCCGACGTCGGCGACCAGCTCGGAAAACCCCAGCCGCCCGTCGGTGCAAGCCCCTGATCGGCCGAGGTCGGCATCGATCACGACCACCTGATGGGCCGGCCAGCCCAGCCCGAGCGCGCGTTCCCGCAACTCGTACTGCCGCTCCAGGCTTTCAGTGTGAACCTGCACCTGAGTGGGGGTGGACTGGCGGACATACACATAAGCGTCCCGCCCCAGATGCGAAACGGTGATCTTGTCGCTGGTGACCAGCAACGCCGGCACCGGTGCTGCGGTGAAAAACTCAGTCATCGCCGACCCCCTCATCGGGCTCGGTGGGGATGTCGGTGGTCAGCACGCCGCGGGCGATCAACCGGGCCAACAGCACCAGCACCGCCGTCCGGGCCGGCTCCGGCAACCCCTCCCATCCCACGACACCGGGAGTCACGTCCTCGATGGGCAGGGCAAGTTGACAGCCAGCAGCTATTGTCATGGCACGCAAATAGGTTCACCCGTTTCGAAATCGTTGGCCGCGATCAGAGACGTGGTGAACCTATTTGCGTGTTCCTCGCCCAGCCGCTATCCCAGACGGCACTCTCACCGCACGACACCGCTGCGAGCCCAGGCCCACCTCCAGCGCAAGCACCAACGCGCGCAGATGACGCAGGCCATCAGTGTCCAAGACCACCGCAGGACCATCCGCCGCCACGTCACCGAACACATCGGTGGCATCGGCGCGGATCGTGCCCGGTGAACCATCCGGCAACCCGATCACCAGCAATAGCGCCCCATTCCAGCGCTTGAACGACCCTGCGTTCACCAAGCGCCCGAACAACGGATGGGCCTCACCGGTGACCCGCACCTCACACGGCAACACCGCACGAAGATGTTGCAGTCTGTCGCCTTCACTCCCGGCACCGGCAAATCGCACCTGTTGATCGGTCTCGGCCTTGCCGCCTGCGAACAAGGCCGCCGGGTCCGCTACGTCACCACCGCCAAGCTGGTCAACGAGCTCGTCGAGGCCGCCGACGACCGCGTCCTGTCCCGCGTCGTCGCCCGCTACGGCCGCCTCGATCTCCT
>DATELN010000082.1:0-8434 GCA_035276605.1 Pseudonocardiaceae bacterium
GCTCCCCGAGTTGGACTCGAACCAACAACCCTGCGATTAACAGTCGCATGCTCTGCCAATTGAGCTATCGGGGAAGGTGCTGGACGCCCACCGCTGGCGGGCTGACCGCAGCATCACCTTAGCGCACAGTGTGCGAGCGCCACGCCGCCGCCCCCGCTCCTGGCAGAATCGATCGGCAACTTCGGGCCGCAAGACGGGTGACAACCGTGTGGCGTTTGCTGCTGGCTGGCGCGATTGGGTACGCGCTCGGCTCGCGCGCCGGCCGCGGGCCCTACGAACAGCTCAGATGCAGCTACCACCGGATCGTTGATCACCCGGCAACGCAGAGGGCAACTGGAGTCGCTATCGGCAGAATGGCGGACTGGTGGGGTCACCACATTCGCCGCTAACAGATCGATCAACCCATCAACCGACCTGTGCGATGGCGAAAATGCGGCGGAACGGGAACCAGGTCACCCCGTCGGCACCCGGCGGATAGGCAGCGCGCAACCGCGGGGCGAGGTCCTCCCGGAACGCCGCCCAGTCTTGCGCCGACAGGACCGCCCGGACTGGCCGCAGGGCGGTCCCGGTGATCCATTCGAGCACCGGGTCTGGCCCGGTCAGTTGATGCAGGTAGGTGGTTTCCCACACGTCCAACTCCGCCGCGGCCGGCGCCAACACCGCGGCATATCCAGCAGGTTCGAGCACCGGCGGCATCGCCCGCAAGTCGAGCAGGTCACGCCAGCGTGGCTGGGCCGCGAGCTGGACTGTCTCGGCATGCGACGGGGCGCTGTAGTTTCCCGGCACCTGCAACGCCAGCCATGCCCCCGGCGCCAGGTGCCGCATCCACTGGCGTAGCAGCTGCGCGTGCTCAGGCACCCACTGCAACACGGCGTTACAGACGACCAACCCGGTGCCGGGAGGCGGCAACCAGCCGCGGACGTCGCATAGCTCAGAATGGATGCCTCGTTCCCGCGCGGCCTGCACCATCTCCGGTGAGCTGTCCAGCGCGATCACGCTCGCGGTCGGCCACCGCTTGGTCAACAACCGCGTGAGAGTGCCCGGGCCGCAGCCCAGATCCACGATCAGGCCCGGATCGCGGGCGCCGACCCGGGCTAGCAAGTCGTGGAAGGGCCGGGCCCGGTGGTCACCGAAAGCGAGGTACGTTTCCGGGTCCCACACGACCGCGACGACCTCCTCCCCTCCGCAACGGGAAACCTAGCCCGACGGCGCTGACCACGACAAGCACGCCGGCGCGGACTCAGACCCTTACTCCTGGGCTCCCATGGCCTGCTCGCGAAGTGCCCGGTAGTACTGTTCAAGCGCTACCAGGTCGCCGAAAAGGTGATGGTAGGAGTCCGCGTCGTCGGCTGGTGATATCCGTTGCAGCCGGGACTTGATCTCGGCGACCTGCCGCCCTACCACTGTGGCTTGCAGGTGAGCGAGCAGGCTCCCGATGTAGCGGGCGTCCTCGGCACTTCCGGTGGCGCGCAGCGTCTCCACAGCCAGCTCGGTCACCAGTGACCGGGTAGGACAGTGCGCGGCGACGGCCTCGATCCACTCCGGACCCGACAGTCCAGCAGCGGTGCCCCCGGCGGTCAGCACGGCCGCATGCAGCTGCGCGTAGCAGGGATGGGTGAATGCCTCAGCAGGCAGCGTGTCATATACCGGACCGGTCAACGCGGGCTCCTGCAACACCGCCTTGAGCACTTCGCGTTGGGCCTGCAACCGGACATCGTCCGGCGCCGGAAGCTGCGTGCCATTGTCCGCCGCTGGCACCTTCCGCGTGCGCCCCCCGCGCCGTCGCGGCTCCTCCCCAGCGGCTTCCCGAACCCGGCGGACCACCGTCGCCTCGTCGCCCCAACCACTCCAGTAGGCCAGCTGCGTCGCATACCGGTCTCTCAGCGCCACGTCTTTGATCCGCGCGACCAGGGGCACAGCCCTTCGGAGCGCTTCAACCTGGCCTTCCGGGGTGTCCAGGTCATACTCGGCGAGCAGGGTCTGCACCGCGAAGGTGAACAGCGGCTGACGGCGAGCCACCAGGTCGCACAACGCGGCGTCGCCTTTGGCCTGGCGCAGCTCACACGGGTCCATCCGGTCCGGGGCGATCGCGATGAATGTCTGCGCCGCGAAACTCTGGTCGCCGTCGAAAGCCTTGAGCGCTGCCTTCTTACCCGCCTCATCGCCATCAAAGGTAAAGATCACCTCACCGCGCAGGGCATCGTCGTCCATCAACAACCTGCGCAGGATGGAGATGTGGTCGGCGCCAAACGCGGTGCCACACGACGCCACGGAGGTGGGCACTCCGGCCAGGTGCATCGCCATCACGTCGGTGTAGCCCTCGACCACGACGACCTGCCGGCGCCGGGCGATCTCCCTTTTGGCCAGGTCCAGCCCGAACAGCGCGTGAGATTTGCGATACAGCGGTGTCTCCGCGGTGTTGAGGTACTTGGCCTCGACGCGGTCATCGTCGAACAACCGCCGCGCTCCGAAACCCACCACGTCACCGCCGAGATCCCGGATCGGCCACAGCAGCCTGCGGTGGAACCGATCGATCGGCCCCCGCTGACCGTCGCGGGACACCCCCGCCGTGACCAGTTCTTCGACGGCGAACCCACGACCCAGCAGGTGCTTGGTGAGCTGGTCCCAGCCTGACGGGGCGAAGCCGCAGCCGAAGGTGGCCGCCGCGTCCTGGCTGAACCCACGCTGCATGAGAAATTCTCGCGCTGGCCGCGCCTCAGCCGAACTCAACTGATCGGCATAGAACTCCTGCGCCAGCCGGTTCACCTCGACTAGCCGGGCTCGGGTTCCCCGATCCCGGTGCACCGTGGAGCCGCCGCCGGTGTAGGTCAGCCGGATCCCGACCCGGTCTGCCAGCCGCTGCACCGCCTCGACGAAACCGAGGTGCTCGATCTTCATGATGAAGTCGACGACCGAGCCGCCTTGACCACAACCGAAGCAGTGGAACGTCCCGTGCCCCGGACGCACGTTGAGTGAGGGCGTCTTTTCGTCGTGGAACGGGCACAGTCCCTTGAGCGAATCCGCACCGGCCCGGCGCAGCGCGACGTACTCGCCGACTACCTCGTCAATCCGGTTGCGCTGCCGGACCTCCGCGATGTCCGCATCCCGGATCCGTCCCGCCACGGGCGCCGATTCTAGGGGTAGGGACTGTCAGACCCTCATGGCACGGTTTGGCAGATGTGCAACCAGACGTCCTCGCTGCCCGGTTCGACGAGCTCACGGACAAGCACCTTCCCGCTGCACCCATCCTGGCCGTTGAAGTGCTGTCACCCAGCGGCCGGCTGATTGACCTCGACCTCAAGCGTGCGCACTACCAACGGTTAGGCACGCCGAGCTACTGGGTGCTCGACCCCGACATTCCCGATCTGTTGGTCCTCGACCTGGATGCTGAGGGTCAATTCCAGGAAGTGGTCTGGGGGTCGATGACGAGGTTTTCGAGGCGCAGCGGCCATTTCTGGTCGAGTGGTGCCGGGCATGTTGCTGGGTCGGCTGCGTTCGTCGGCCAGCTTACCCCGGACGGGCTGAGCCGCGGCCCTCGTGCTGGCTGAGGAACGTCCACATCAGCGAGGCGGTCGTGGGCGATCCGCCGGTGGGCCAGGCATGTCCCCGGCCCGAATAAATCACCGACTCGACGTCGGTACCGCCGGCGCAACCTGCCCATCGCTGGACCATCACCGAGCTGTTTTGGCTGGTCTGCGCCTTGGCGGGGCAACCGTCCTGAGTCCGCAACCACGACACCGCCTGCGCCACGGACGGCAATGGGGGATGCCCGCCTGGCTTTCCGTGTAAGGGCAGCACCTGGTCCGCAGTGCCGGCGGCGAGCATCACCGACACCGCCGGCGCGCCAGGTGCACACGGTGACAGTGGCACCGCGCCGTAGGTGGCGACTGCCGAGAAGAGTGTGGGGTGCGCACACACCTCGCTGTAGGCAAGCTTGCCCCCGTTGCTGTACCCGACCAGGTACACCCGCTCAGGATCGATCGGCCACCGGCGCAGCGCGTCGGCCACAGTCGAAGCCACGAATGCTACGTCCGGGGCCTGGTGGGCGCCGGCGAAACCGCAACAGCCACCTCCGGCGTTCCATGACCGCTGTTCCCCATGGGGTACTACCAGCACCAGCTGCTGCTGTTGGGCCAGAGCGAAAAACCCGGTCATGCTGAGCACGCTTGGGTCGGACTGTCCCCGTCCATGCAACACGACCAGTAGGGGGAGCTTGCCGGTTGGTTGAGCCGTGACAATGGAGCGGTAGGTCCGGGCGACGCCGTCGACAGTCACAGTGTGCATCTCAGAGACTGGTCCAGGCCGGCTGGCTACCTGCGGCAGCGGCGGCAACGCCGGGTGATGGGACGCCGGCCGGTGGGACACGGCGACAACCTGGTCCGCCAGCTTTGCGGTCAGCCCCCCTGCCAGCACGGTCCCCAACAGCAACACCAGGCTTAAAACCACCCAGTGGCTGTTTGGTCGCACGAGTGGACATTATTCCCAGTTCGTACCCAGCTGGCATTCAGGTAGCCAGGTCAGGATGCGGCCCATGAGCGTTGTGCAGGACCTCGTTACTGACCGAGCCGCGAAGGCGCCGCGCCGGTGCTTTCTGGCCGACGCACGCAGCGAGCGTTCAGTCGACTTCGCCGCACTGCGCGCCGCCGCACAGGCGTGGTACCACAAATTCGACGCCACGGGGGTACCGCCGGGTGCCCGGGTGCTCGTCGACATCGAGGACCCACTCGCGCTATGCGTCGTGCATCTCGCCGTAATCGCCGCCGGTCGGTGTTCGGCACCGATCGACCCGGCGGCACCCCCCACTGAGGTCGAACGCATCCGGCGCGCCCTGCGGCCCGAGCTGGTGGTCAGCGACCGGACGGCCGTACCGGGTTGGCTGGTGAATCCGGCCACCGGCCTGCCTGCCGCCCAGTCAACGCAATGCCAGGCAGCCAACACACGCGCGCCGCGATCGGGCTCAGTGGCGCTGCTCACTTCGGGCTCGACCGGTACGCCTAAGACGGTGGTGCTTACCGAACGCCAGCTGCTGCATGCCGCACGGTGCGTCGTCGATCACCACCAGCTCACCGGTACGGACAGAGGTTTCAACCCGTTGCCGTTGTTCCACATCAACGCCGAAGTCGTCGCGCTGCTGGCCACCCTGGTCGCCGGCGGCACGCTGGTGCTAGACCGACGGTTCCACCGCACCGGATTCTGGCGGCTGCTGGTGGAGCGCGGGATCACCTGGGTCAACGCGGTGCCCGGCATCCTGTCCATCCTGGCGACGGACCACATACCTGCCCTCCCCCCGGGCTTGCGGTTCATCCGCTCCGCGTCGGCGCCGTTGCCGGCAGCCGTCCGTGCGCAGGTGGCCACGCAGACCGGGGTCGCTGTGGTGGAGAGCTACGGCATGACCGAGGCGGCCAGCCAGATCACCGCCACCCCGCTAGGCGGGGGTCATCCGCTCGGATCGGTCGGACGGCCGGTGGGAGTGGAACTGGAGGTGGTCGATCCGAATGGCCGGCGATGCGCCCCGGACGTCGTCGGCCGGGTCCGCATTCGCGGTGAAAGCGTGATCAGCGCCTACTCCGGCGAAATGGCCGCCGAGCGGTTCGACGCTGCGGGCTGGCTGGACACCGGTGACCTCGGGCGGCTGGACGTCGACGGGTACCTGTTCCTGGCTGGGCGCCGCGACGACGTGGTGAACTGCGGCGGCGAAATGGTGCATCCCGGGGAGGTGGAGGAGGTCCTGCTCGGCGAGGCGGCGGTGGCAGAGGCCGCGGTCGCCGGGTGCCCGCATGACGTGCTCGGCGCCGTGCCGGTGGCCTGGATCCGACCGATCGCGGCGCTGGATGGCCAACAGCGAGACGATCTCGTCGGTCGGCTGCGGTTGCGGTGCGAGGAGCAGCTCAGCCGGGTTAAACGGCCGGTGGAGTTCCGGTTCGTGGCAGGCCTGCCACGCACCGCAACCGGGAAGGTGCTGCGCCGCCAGTTGCCGAAATCGCTCATTCCCGACTCCAGGCCTGTCGAGGCGTCCCCCTGGTGACCCGGCTGAACGAATCCGCCGGCGGGGTGGCAAGTCCCGGGCACATTCACGCGGTAGACCTGGTGCGGGTCTTGACGTTTGCCTGTGTCATCGCGGTGCACACCGTGTCCACCGTCAATCCGGCCGACAGTGTGCCAGCCGGTGGTGCCGAGATGTTGTTGCACTTCACCCGGGAAGCGTTTTTCGCTCTCACCGCATTCGTATTGATGTATCGCTACCACGGCCGGTTGCCCGTTCGATCGTTCTGGCGGCGCCGGTTCTGGTTGATCGGCGCACCGTATGTGGCCTGGACTGTCATCTACAGCGGGCTGGCGCAGATCACGACACCGCTTGCTCCCAGCGAGGCGCTTATCCAGCTTGGGCGCAACCTGCTCACCGGCGCAGCGTGTTACCACCTGTATTTCCTAATCGTGACAATGCAGTTTTACTTGCTGTTTCCCGCGTTCCGGCGGCTGCTATTGCTGACCCGTGGTCGGTACCACTGGCTGCTGGCCGGCGGCGCAGTTTTGCAAGTCGCCATCAACGCCGGCTTGCACGCCGCACATCCGAACGGGCTCGCGGAGCAACTGTGGCATTACGACGGCTCGTTCGTCGGCAGCTATGTCCTCTACCTGCTACTCGGCGGGGTAGCCGCATTGCACGCCGACCGAGCGCACGGCTGGGTGCGGGCCCATCCGGTGACGGTGGTCGTGGTGCTGCTATTCACCGGCGCCGCGGCGGAGGACTGGTACCTGAGGTCAGTTCGCCACGGCGTCCCCCTCATGGCCGCCTCCGACGTGTTCCAGGCCGTGATGGTGCCCTGGTGCCTGGCCGCAATTACAGCGTTGTTCGCCTTGGGCGTGGCGTGGGCGGACCGGCGAGGAATTGGCCCGGGCTCCCAGGTCATCAAGATCGGCTCTGACCGGTCCTTCGGGGTATTTCTGGTGCATCCGATGCTGCTGTTGGCGTGGATGCTGGGTCCTGCCGGATGGCTGTCCACCCGAATACCTGCGCTCTGGTCGACGATTTTCGCCATCATCGCCGTCACCTCCGGGTCGCTGCTTGTAGTCGAGCTCTTACGGCGCAGCCCGCTCAGTTTGATGCTCACCGGAAAGCGCCGCTCGCGGGACAATGCATCTGTCCATTCCGGTAGAGCCGAGCCTTCCGTGTTAGCCGAGCCGATCCGGCTAAGCGCGGAGCGGATATGAGGAGGCACCCGTGATTGACACTCAACTACGCCTACCGCACCGCGAGTCGAAACCGCGGCGACGTGGATTGACCATCGTCATCGACCCCGGAATGTTCACCGCCCAATTTGAAGACGCGATAGACAGCGTCGGTGAATTTGTCGACCTCGTGAAGTTCGGCTGGGGTACCTGCCTGGTCACCAAAGACATTAAACGGAAAATTGACATCCTGCGCGGCGCAGGCATTGATTTCTATTTCGGCGGCACCCTGTTCGAACGCTATGCGCTGGACGGGCTGGTTTCAGAATGGCTGGCGTTGTGCCGCGAGTTGGGCGTCACCCATGTCGAAGTGTCCAACGGCACGATTCCCATCGACAACACGGAAAAGGTCCGGTGGGTGGCCCGCCTCGCCGGCGAGTTCGTCGTCATCAGCGAGGTCGGCTTCAAGGATATTCACCGTTGCGACGCGCTGATACCGGCCCGCTGGATCTCGCTCATCGGGCAAGATCTCGCCGCTGGAGCGCATTTCGTCACCGCGGAAGCGCGGGAAAATGGTCGCGGCGGGATCTGCCGGGCTGATGGCGAACCGCGCCACGAGTTGATTGACCAGATCGTCAGCGCCGGGATAGACATTGACCGGCTGTTGTTCGAAGCTCCGAACAAGGAGCTGCAAACGTACTTCCTGCGCCGGATGGGGCCGTCGGTCAACCTGGGCAATATCCGAGCCGAGGACGTGATCGCGCTCGAAACCCTGCGGCGGGGACTGCGGTCGGACACCCTGCTGGTCGGGCTGTGATGCGCGGCCCGGCGGACGTGTTCCATCTGGCGATCCCAGCTCTAAATTTAGACGATACGCAACGGTTCTATGTCGATGGTCTCGGCTGTACGCTGGCGCGGCGCTACTCCGACCGCATTACCCTGAACTTTTTTGGCGATCAAGTTGTCTGCCATCTCTCCGGCAGCATCGACACCGCTCCAACGTTGTACCCGAGACACTTCGGCATCACCTTCCGGCAGCGGCGATGCTGGGAACACCTGCTCAATCAGGCCCGCGCTCACGAGCTGCCGTTTTTCGCCCAGCCATTTCGCCGGTTCGACGGCCGGCCCGAGAGCCACCATGCGTTCGTCCTGCGCGATCCGTCGAACAACCTGCTGGAGTTCAAGCACTACGACGATCCGCGGATGATGCACTGAGGTGCTCGTGAGTGGCATTCGGTGCTATAGCACCGAATGCCACTCACGA
>DATELN010000083.1:0-9669 GCA_035276605.1 Pseudonocardiaceae bacterium
CGCCCCCACCGTTACCCGATCCACCCCGCCTGTAACCAGCCTGGCCAGACCGGAAAACATCCGCGATCTTCATGCCCACCTCTCCATGATTGTTTCGATGAACTTCTCCTCCACGAAGACGGACGACGGGGCCTCGCTAACGATCTGCCCATTGCCGACGGCCACCATCACAACACGCGGCTTTACAGAAGCTATCCGAACGTTAGCGACGCTACGTCAACCTAATCTAACGTTCCGTTACCTCGCCGGGTACGTTAGTGACTTTACGTTAAGTGCTTTAACGTTCGGTCACCACGGGGCGCTGGGTTAGTGACATGAGTCAAGCCGATGTAACGTTCGGTCACCGAGAACGACCCGCGGAGCTGGCAAGCTACCGCGGAGCGCAAGGGACTCAGGTCAGCGCACCGCCGGGTCCTACGCCGATCTGAAAAGGGGGAACCAGCAGTGGCCCAGGGACATCCTGCGACTTCGCAACGAGTGGGTCAGGTCGGGTGACCAACTTGTCCCTTGCGCCTGTTTGATGCGTTTCCCGTACCGGATGTGTGGCAGTTCGCCAAGAATGAGGGTTTCTGGGTCTCGACCGAGATGGGCAGCCATGGCGGGAACCTGAGTGAGCTGCACGCGGCCGGACTGCTGACGCCGAGCACGGGCCTCAGGCGCGAGCCGATCCGCAAGGCGCTGTCGTTGGGCATCCGTCCGACCTCAGCATGGACAATGAAACCAGCTACGGCATCGACATGTTCGTTGAGATGCAGATGCTGCTGCTCCAGCAACGCTCCCGGGGACTGGTCTGGCTGTACGAGTCACATCCGGTCGTGTGGTCTGCCAACTAACGGCAAATGCGTCCGGCTTAACGCCCGTACGTCGAACGGCGAGGCCACCGGTCGCCGGAGTGCTCCCGCCCAGGTGCTGGCACTCACCGAACCGGGCCCCAGCGAGTGGCCATTGTCTGCGGTTGGCGGGTGAGCCGGTGCATCACCTGGCCACACTATGGCAGGCGGTCCGCCGATCTATACGCTGGTCTGATGACACGTGAGGAGATAAACAAGGCATTCGCGGACGAGGGCTTGTCACCCCACTCGTGGAGCAACAGTGCCAACTATTTCTATGAGGCACATTCGCATGACTACGACAAGGTGTTGTACTGCGTGCAAGGTGAAGTGACATTCCACATGAAAGACGGTGACGTCCTGCTTCGTCCTGGTCAGCGTGTTGACATTCCGGCTGGCACCCGGCACGCGGCAACGGTTGGACCAGACGGCGTGGAATGCATGGAAGCGGCCTCCCGCTCGTCCCCCGCTTGAGGGGTCTTATGGATGCCCGGGTGTAAGCGCAACACTTCTCGGATTAGCGCGCGCGAGCGATCCGGTCGATCATCGCCAAGAAACCTTGCGCATCGAGGCTGGCGCGGGTCGCGCCCACGCCGTCGAGCACGTCGAGGGCGGCGAACTGCTCGATGTTCTCCTTTCTCACCGTGCCGCCGTAGAGAATCTGTGGGCCGTCGGCTCCGAGCTGGCGCAGCAGGTCCTTGAGGTGGGCGACCATGTCACCGACGTACTCGGCGTCGGCTGCAACCTCCGCGCCGACGGCCCAGGCGGGCTCGTACACCACCAGCACGGCATGGTGGCCGACGTCGATGCGAGAAAGCCCACGTCTTAACCGGTGCTCGGTCTGCCCGCGCGCCCCTGCTCCCGGCTGGTCTTCGCCGACGAACAGGATAGGTACAAGACCCGCCTCCGCGGCCGCCGCCACCTTTCTGGCGATCTGCTTATCGGACTCGCCGGCGGCGCGTCGCTCGCTGTGCCCGACCAGCACATACTGTGCCAGGCCGGTCAGCATCATCGGTGAGATCTCGCCGGTATGTGGACCCTCCATCTCCCAATGGCAATTCTGTGCACCGAGGTCCACCAGCCGATCGTCGACCACGGCCCGCAGCGGCACCAGGGAGACGAACGGAGGACAGACGATCACGCTGGGCAGCTGCTGCCGTCGAGACGCTCGCTCTCGCAAACCTTGCTGTATCGCCTGGACCAGGTCCACCGCCTGCTCGACGGTGGTGTGCATCTTCCAGTTGGCGAGCAGGTAGTTCACGGCCGTTGCCTGACATCAGAGTCAGGGCAATATGACTGGCTCAGGTTGTACCCAGCGGCGCTCGACGTCGGCGGTACGAAGGGCATCGAAGATCGCCTGTACACGCAGCCCTTCCTCCAGCGATGGCTCGGGCGCGGCGCCGTTGCGGATCGCCGCCCACAAGTTGCGGGCCACCCGCTTGAAAGCCTCAGACGAGCTGGAGTCGAGCGGACCTTCGGCCTGGAGCTGCTCACCGGCGCGCCCCCACCAGACCCGCTGATCATCGTCGAGCCGCACCGTTCCCTCGTCGCCGTGGATTTCGATGACGTCGCCGCGCTTGTGTCGCGCGGTGGAAACCAGGGTCACTACCCCAAGCCCCCCGCCGCGGAACCGCAGCAGCAGCGCATAGGCGTCTTCGGAGGTCACGCGCCGGAGCTCGCCGTCCTCCGTTCTGCGCACCGGCACGCCGACTTCGGACGCGGCGGCTACGGCGTCAATGTCGGGGAATATCTCCAGCACAAGGTCGAGGTCATGCACCCCGTAGCCCTGGAGTCGCCCGCCACCGAGTTGGGCGTCGTGCACCCAGGTGTAGGGACGTGAGTCAGGGTCGGCGTGGTCAGACTGGACCAGCGAGATCGACACCATACGGGGACGTCCCACGACCTCACGCGCACGCTCGATGACCCGCAGGCGGGTCTGTTGCATCCGTCGCCCGTAGTTGACCAGGCCGACCACCCCGGCCGACCGGACGGCCGCCTCGATGCGGCGAGCATCGTCGAGATTATCGGCCAGGGGTTTTTCGCATATCACATGGAGCCCACGTTCAGCGGCGGCGATGGCAAACTGCGCATGTGTCGCCACAGGAGTAGCAACATGCACCGCCTCCAGCCCCGGGATTGACAGCAGCTCATCGAAATCGGCGGTACTGAATTCCACGCCGGCCTTCTTGGCCAGCTCCTGGGCCCGCTCCGGCCGCCTCGACCACACGGCCACCGGCTCGAACTCCGGCAGCTCGGCGTAGACGGGCAGGGCCACCTTCCTTCCATAACCAATGCCGGCAATAGCGATCTTGATTGCGTTGTCCATGGCAGACCCCTCCGGTCGAGGAAGTTACCGCAGAGCGAAGCCCACTGGAGATTCACTTGTCTCGGGTGACGGCTGGCGGTACCCCTCGAACAGCTGCTGTCCTGTTGCGCAGTTTGACACCATGGTTACCCAACTGACCCTGGGTTCATGCGAGTTAGCCATGCTGTCGAACTTGGCGACAAGGCGGCTGACCGCGGAATGCTCGCGAATGCCATTGCCGGCGGCACTGGTGTGTGCAATGGCGTGAGAAGCCCCTGCCTCATCGGGCAGGGGCATTCCCGCATGGATACCGGCGTTGACGGGCCTGGGTCAGGTGCGTGTCATCCGCTACGGCCGGCGTCAGCACTGCCACCGGCGCCCCCGACGCCGGTGCCAGCGCTGTCGATCTGGTGGCCCAACGCGTCGGACATCATGTTGAACAAGGGGTTGCTGACACCACCGTTGCCGGCGTTGTCGCCACCGTGAGTACCGGCGTTAAACAGGGACAAGACGGTACGGGCGGGCAGTAGCTCCACCGATAGCCCATCCATTTCCGCAAAGCTCAATGCGTCACGCATGCCGATCCCCCTTATGCCGGCCCCTCGTAGAGGCCTGCGGACCACGTCCGGTCAACTCCATACCATGGCGGTCATGAAGCGGGCTGACAACAGGCGCTGGTCCCTAAAAATATGAGCGCCATTACCTAGCTATGCGCCCCATCCTCGACTAGGTAGCTGGTGGGGGAGCTAGGTAAGCCACGCTCACGATGCGTGGCGCATGGTCAGCCCGCCCAGCGAGACCGCGTACTCCTTCGCCCGGTCGTCATAGTGGACGCTGTAAGTCGTCGGGTAGTACGCATTCTTCTGGTAGGCCTGCGGCTGCTTGATTTCCGCATGCATGGCCGGCTTTGTCAACATCCACTCACGCGTCATCATCGGTTCGATAAAAGTATACGTGCCATCCCAGGACCCGTTGACGAGTGTTTGTTTGAAGTCGTATTTGCCAGGCACGAATCCCTCAGCGGAGTCGAGCCAGTGCAGACCCATGGCGGGCACCGTATTTTCAGCCAGAGAGCCGGGAGGTGTCACATAGTCCCGCGGAACATACTTTGGATCGGGCAGGTGCGCGGCCCGTGTGGCGAAGTCTGCATTGGTGGGATTGATCTGCTGCGCCGCCCGCGGGTCGACCATATAGAAGTGCATGTCAAAGTGCGGCTTACCGAACAGCGCCGCCGGCTCATGTCCGTGACTGTTCCAATTGAGCATAACGTAGTCAAAGGGAGTCGCCGAGGCCTGCTTCGGGAAGTCAAGCATGAACATCCGGGGTGGAACGGTGTCTTCCTTCGGAAGCCCGTCCAGCGATGCCGCTGAGATCCGAAGACCGACCTCCGTCGGATTTCCGGCATTGTCGAGCGTTGTATAGGTCTTGACGGCGCCGTTTCCAATGCTCTGTGGCGCGCCGTAGAACGTGCCGCTCTTGTTTGATTGATCGTTACCACACGCGG
The DNA here is from genome assembly GCA_035276605.1 of Pseudonocardiaceae bacterium. Lineage (GTDB taxonomy): Bacteria > Actinomycetota > Actinomycetes > Mycobacteriales > Pseudonocardiaceae. The sequence continues at coordinate 4,640 of DATELN010000083.1, forward strand.
CAAGAGATGTCAGGGCTACGCAGGCGGCAAGGATCGGTCCCGCGTAGCGACGCATCGCGCGATAATGCATGATTGAGCCTCACTTGGCAATTATGTAACCGATAACGCCTGATCAGGTCGCCAGTAGGCGGGGCCGCGGTCGAACTATTATGACCGCCAGGGGTATCGTCTGCAAGCCATATATATCATAGACCTAGATTTCGCAAGTGGGAATCGGCGCCCTCGCGGTGCCGGTGCCGGATGCGGATGACCAGGGGCAACGGTGTCCACTGCGGCCGGGCGAAAATTTTGGCTGGCGGGTATCAACCGTAGGCTCTCGCGGCTCTGATGAGTAAGGGGTTAGTCACAGCCTGCGAGGTAAGCGGTCATCGCGCCCGGAGAGGAGTGTCATGGACATCAATGAACTCGTGCAAAAGAGCGTGGACGATTGGAACGCCAAGGACAAAAAGGCGTTTGTCGCCCTCTTTACCGAACACTCGCTGATCACTGGTCCAGGAGGGTTGGAGCTGCACGGTCTGGAGGGCGTCGAGAAGCTGTGGGACGTCTGGCAACGCGCTTTACCAGATAACCATGGCACTATCAGCACTATTTTCGCCTCTGGTGATCACGCATGCGCCGAAGTGGTTTTCGAGGGCACCCACACCGGGACGTTGTTTATCGCAGATGGCGAGATTCCAGCCACCGGCCGCCGGGTGTGCGTACCTGTTGCGCAGGTCCACACGATCCGTCACGACCATTTCCGGACCTCGCATCTGTACTTTGACCAATTTGGCCTGCTTGCCGAGCTCGGCCTGATACCAATCTCTGGAGCTGCTGCTCGGAGTTGACCGCTGCTACCGGGGCGGCAACGGCGGCGCTGCGGTGGACGGACGATCCTGAGTGGTCGGTGCGGTGGCTGCGGGTGTTTGCGCCAAGGCGGTCAGCGCCAGCTCCACCGCGGTGTCTAGCTGCGGGTCCAGTCCCTGAGCCCACGCCTGCGGTGGCACGGGCACCTCAACGTCGGGGTCCACGCCGTAGTTTTCCACCGACCAGCGCCGGTTCACGATCCACATGGCGTAGTGCGGCTGAGTCACTGTGGAGCCGTCCACCAGCTTGGTGCCAGGCTCGATGCCAACGACGCCGCCCCAGCTGCGCATGCCCACGACCGGGCCGAGGCCACGTTCCTGGATCATCGCGGTGACGATGTCGCCGTCGGAGCCCGCGTTCTCGTCAGTGATGGTGATCAGCGGCCCCCGCCGCACGTCCCTGGGATAGGTGAAAGGCTGCTTGCCCCGGGGCACGACCCACCCGGTGAGTTCGCGGGCCAGCTTCTCGACCACAAGCTGCGAGGTATGCCCGCCACCGTTGCTGCGTACGTCAAGCACCAACGCCTCCCGCGAGACCTCGATGTGCAGGTCACGGTGCAGTTGCGCCCACCCCTGCGCCATCATGTCCGGCACATGCAAGTAGCCCACTCTGCTGTCAGTAGCGCGGTGCACCGCGGCGCGGCGATCGGTCACCCAGTCGTGGTAGCGCAGCGGCATCTCATCGGCCACGGGGATCACCACGATGATGCGCTCGGCGTCGGAGTCCACGGCGCGCAGCCGCAGCTCGACGGGCTTTGCCGCGGTACCCACCAGCAGCGGCCAGGGCCCGGTCACCGCGTCAACCCGCCGGCCGTCGACCGCGACCAGCGCCTCGCCGGGTCGCACCGCGGCTCCCGGTGCGCGCAACGGGGACCGGCCGGCTCCCGCGGAGCTTTCGCCCGGGAGCACGCGGGTGATCCGCCAGAACCCATCCTCGGCCCGTTCGAGGTCAACGCCGAGGTGGCCCAACTTTTGCTCGTCCCGCGCCGGTTGCTCGGCTGGTATCTCATAGGCGTGTGAGGTGCCCAGTTCGGCTTGTACCTCCCAGAGCAGGTCAGACAGGTCGTCGCGGGTAGCGATCCGATCCAACAACGGGCGGTAGCGCGCCAGCAGGGCAGCCCAGTCATTACCGGCCATGTCGGCTACCCAGAACTTGTCTCGCATCACCCGCCCGGTCTCCTCGAACATCTGGCGCCACTCCGCGACGGGCGTCACCTGCACCCGCACCCGCGACAGGTCGATCTCGACGACCGCCAAGGGGTCTCCGCGCTCGGCGTCCTTGTCGGCCGGTTTGTCGCTGGGCAGACTCCGCAGTTCCTCCTTGTCACGGATCACCAGGCGGGTGCCGTCTCCGCTGACCCCCACCTCATCGACACCCTCCTCGAGCACTGCCAACGTGCCGGTGGCCAGGTTCAGGCGTTCCAATACCGGACGCGGCGCTTCGTCATCGGGGGTGGCGAGGTCGTCGCCGAGCACACCGTGCAGCGGCTTGCGCAGCCATACCAGGCCTCCCTTCGCCGCGAGCAGCGACGAGTACCGTGCCGCCGGCACCGGCACGGGGACGGCACGCTCGGTCAGGCCATCGAGATCCACCCTGACCGTTACCTCGCCATCGTCCGGGTCGTCCTTGATGGATGTGTTGGCCCAGCCCTGAACGGTCGGGGCGAACGGTGACGGCGTGTCGGCCGCCAGCGGCAGCAGTTGCGGGCGGGTGCCGGCGGCGAAGGACAGGTCGAAAACCTGCGCGTCATACATCGGATCGAAGGTGCGGTTGGACAGGAACGCCAGGTGCCGGCCGTCCAGGGTGAAGGTGGGCGCGAAGTCCGCGAAGCGCAGCGTGGTGGCGTCGGTCACGGTGGCGTCGGCGACCCGAGCCAACTTGATCTGGCGCAGCGGGTACGGGCCGGGGTGGGTCCACGCCAGCCACTGCGAGTCGGGGGAGAAGCCGAGATCCTGCATGGCACCGTTGTCGCTGCGGGCCAGCTCGGTGTCCGCGCCAGTGGCGGGATCGACTAGCAGCAGCCGACCATCGTGGGTGGCTACCGCGAGCCAGCTACCGTCCGGGGCGGCCGCGAGTTCCATCACCCGCCCTATTCGACCGGCCGCAAGGGTGCGCGCATCAGTGCCGTCCTGAGCGGATACGACCACCGCGTCCTCCCCCTCGGCGTCGCTGACCCAGGCGACCTCCTCGCCAAGCAGCCGGGGCAGCCGGGCGCGCACACCCGGATCAGCGGCCAGCGCGCGCACCGGACCGTCTGCGTGCGTCACCCACTGCACGCTGCCCCGCACCTCCGCCGCACTCGCCTGGCCGGTGCGGTCGACGGCGACATCGCCCAAGTGCTTGCCGGCAGGCACCGGGGCCGGAATGCGCGCTGCTCGGGGTCCCCCGGTGCGCAATTCCAGCCGGCGTGGCTGGACGTCCGCGGCTAGGTCGTCAAGCAGCCACAGCTCGCCAGCGACGGCATACACGACGCGCGCACCGTCGGTGCTGGCGTGCCTGGCGTAATAGTCGGCATGATCGGTGTGCCGGCGCAGATCGCAGCCGTCTGACAGCGCGGAATACACGTTGCCCACGCCCTCGTGGTCGGACAGGAACGCCACCCGCCCGCCAACCCACATGGGGGCAGTGAGCTGACCGTCCAATTCCGGCAGCAACCGGACGAACACCCCCGAGCCCTCCGCATCGATCCACAGCCGCCCAGCGGTGCCACCGCGGTAACGCTTCCACATCGCCGGGTCGCGGCGTCGACCGCCGAAGCCGGTGCCGAGCACCACACCGCCTCCCGTTGCGATGTCCAGTGCGGTGACCGGGCCGTAAGGCAGCCGCTGTGTGGGCCCACCGTCCAGGGGCACGGCACGAGCCCAGGTGCGGTCGCGCAGCGGCTCACGCACGGCCGAGGCCACCTGTACACGCTGGGCGTCAGCCCACCCCAGCACGCGAAGGTGTGGGTCACCCCACCAGGTGGTGCGCACCGACGGGCCACCCGCGGTGGCGACGACATGCAACTCGGGTGCACCGTCGCGCTGGCTGAGGTAGGCCAAGCGCTCGCCGTCAGGGGAGAAACGCAGGTCCCGAGCCGGCGCGTGATCCGCAGTCAGCTGCCACGCCCGCCCACCCCCCACGGGGGCGAGCCACACGTCGTCCTGGGCGACGAAACCCACCACATCGCCGTGCAGGGTGGGATAGCGCAGGTAGGAATCGTTACCGGGGCTCAACACCCCCCGCACCTTATCCGCAGCTGCCCGTGCCAGCCGTCAAAACTGGAAGAGGGGGGCGGTCTTGGTATCGAGTTCGCAGTGGTTCGCGTAGGTGCGCCTAAAGATCAGCTGCGTGCCTTGATAGTGGCCGGAGGCGGTTGCGGTCACCGGGTCGTAAATCTCCGGGCATAGCGTGTCAGGTTGCCCGACGACCTTATTGATGTCACCGGCAGCGGTAAGCAATGCGGCGCAGGCACCTTCGGCATGTGGATGGGTACCACTGGCCGGGTCGCAGGAAAGTGTGACGAACTGCTCGTGTCCAGTACCCGCGACGCCCAGCACCAGAAAGGTCTCCGGCGCTGCCCTGGCCTCGGTTGCGCCGGCGGCGGGTACGGCCAGGGTCATCCCGGTGATCAGCACCGCTACTACCTGGGCCAATGTGACCTGGGCTCGCATCGTGGGGTTCCTCTCGCGTGCCCACCATCATGAGGTTCAGACGTGGCCGAGCAATAGCGGCCGTATGGTGACGACGCGACCCACCCGAGCAGTCGACGAAACTGAACTGTCCTGCGAATTCTCCCGTCACAGTTACGATGCAGGTATCGACGCTGTTGAGGGGAGACCGCCGTGCCGGCACTGCGGCGCATAGTGCACGACGTCCACACCATCAAGATCGGCCCCGCGACCGGATACGAGCAGCACAAGCTCGTGGTGGGCCGGGACCAGGCGCAGGCACTGTTCGCGGATCCGGCTCTGTCTTCGGTACGGGTGCACGTCGCCGCGCCGGGGGACTCGGTCCGGATCATCGCGCCGCTCGACGTCGTGGAGCCGCGCAGCAAGGGACCCGGCGGGGGAGTGTTTCCCGGCTGGATGGCGCCGGTGAACCGGCCGCGCGGCGGGGACACCCACGTGCTGCGCGGGGCGGCGGTGCTGGCCGCCGGATACCTGCCCCGCAACCAGGAGGGCCTGATCGACATGTCCGGCCCT
>DATELN010000084.1:0-9896 GCA_035276605.1 Pseudonocardiaceae bacterium
CCATCGAGATCAGTGCCTGGTAGATGTGGCGGTGTCTTTCCCGCATATTCCACTCGCGCGGGCCCAGCACCCGCGCGACAAAACGGGACTGATCACAAAACCGCACTGCGCCGCCTAGGCCCACCAACTGGGCATAGCGCCTGAGCTGTCGCCGGTAACGGCGCATCTCCGCCCAACCACGCGGCCGTGAGTAGCCACCGTCGTTGAGCACCACCAGGCGCAGGCCCGGCGGGTACAGCGCGGTGAAGGCAGTCTCGAGCTCTTTGAGCCGCAGCAGCGCCCCCAGCTCGGCCAGGTCCGGCCACGGACCATCAGCCTTGAGCCCGTTGTCGTGTTGTTTGAACGGAAAACCGATTGTTAGGATCGTGATCGGCTGCTGGCCCTCGACGAAGGGCAGCATCTGCGCCAGCGCAGTCTCCAGCGGAAAGCACGACCGGGAACCCTTGAGAAACCGGGATCGGGTCAAGATCCGGTGCAGTGCCGCCACCACGTCAGGTGGTCGCAGCGGTGGCCGGTGACCCGTCGAGGCAGCGATATGTGCCAAAGCGTTGTCGACGAGTCGCGCCGACGCGGCCGCTGAGTTGGCCCGCAACGCACTGAGCAGGGTCCCGAATTCTTGGGAGTCCAACCGGACCGGCCACTGGTCCGCCCAGCTCGAGGTGCGCAACAGATGTAGCGGCAGCGCGCGCAGCGATCGAGCATGCGAGATAGACAGCGCCGGACTGGCGATCAGCTGTGGACTAGGAAGGGGCGCTTGCTCACTGACCGGCGGGACGAGCGCTCCCGCCACCGATGGGCGGGCCGGCGACACAAAGTCCGACAGTAGACGTCCGAATCGACCAGCGCACTAGTTCAGCGCCGGATGGTGCGCCAGCGCTCGAATCGCCTACCCGCCCGCAGGCTGGCCATCCGGCGGTCGAACTCGGCCTGCACGGCCGGCGGCGACCCAGCTCGGGGAAATACCCCGGCGATGAGCTTGAGATCGCGGATACCGTGCAGCACCTCGAAGCCGTCCCAGTCCCGAATGTCGAAGCCGTAAGTCTCGATGAAGTCCCGCTGATGGGCGGCAGGTTTGCCGAGCCGCACGTTGCCCACCACCACCGGGGTCAGGTCCCATTCCGGTGGCCCGACGGCGCACGAGTCGAAGTCGCACAGCACTGGGCGCTCGGGTCCAGGTATGACGTTGCCCAGATGCGCATCACCGTGCAGCACAGCCGTCGGCAAGGGGAACTTCAGGGTGGCCACCGCAGCGGCCAGCTCCGCGCTGCGGCGCAGCAGAAAACTCCGGTCGGCAGCGGACATCGTCAGGGTATGCCGCACCCGGTTGTCGAAATCGGTCAGCGGATCCCACTGGGGCAAGGCCCGGCACGGCAACGGCACCGCGTGCACCGCACGCAACAAATTGGCCAGATCCACACCGCCCGGTCGGGGACCGGTCGGCCGGACGGCCTGCCAGACGGTGGCCACGTGCTCCCCCACTCGCACGGGCTGGGGTACTCCGGGCAGTAACCGGATCGCCGGCACGTCGTGCTCGGCGAACACCGTTGCCGCGGCCACCACCAGCTTGGCGCGCGGAATGTAGGAGGGCAGCGTGACCAACCGGACCACCACCGGATCCCGGCGTAGCCGGAAGACCGCGTTGTTGACGTTACGGAGCAACCGCGCCCCAGCTGGGTCCAGGCCGAGGTCGGCGCACACCGCCCGCAGCCCGGTGATGAGCCGCTCTTCACAGCCTAGGGACAGCGCGGCCACGGCCCTCCGTTTCGTTAGACGCTTCGCTGTTTCCGGATGAGATAGGAAAGCTCGCGGGAATCGGGGTTGGTGGATCGCCGTGCCGCTTCAATCTCCAGTGGCTTGAGCCGGTCGGTGACCCGCTGGGACTTCACCGCCGACGCTGCCACCAGAGCCTTGCGCCCGACCTGCACGCCATGATCGACGTCGCCCTGGCGCATGTGCGCAGTGGCCAGCATGGTGAGGGTGAATGCCGCGCTACGGCCCATCAAGTCGTCGTAGCGGGCCAGCGCCTGACCGAAGGCAGGAATCGCGACGGCAGCATGGCGCGGGTCGAAAGCGGCCAGCTCGTTGTGCACGGTGCCGATCATGGCGTACATGTCGGTGTCGTTGTAGAACCTCGCCCAGTCCGGCGCCTCGTTCAGGTTCGCCCTGGCCAGCTCGTCGCGGGAGCGACCGAGCAGCTTCTTGGCCTGCACATCGTCGCCCATCATCGCGTACGCCCAGGCCTCGTTGCCGCACAGCACGGCAACGGCCAACTCGGACCCGGAGTCCTGCGCGGCGATCTGACCCAGCTGGAACCACTTGAGCGCGTCGTTGGGCTCACCATGGTGCAGGTAAACCCGGCCGATCCGGTACATGATGTTGGACATCAGGCTTGAGTCGCCGGACTGCTTGGCGAACTCCAGAGCGGTCGCGAAATGGCTGCGTGACGAGTCCAGCAACCCGACGTCGAAACTCGTCCAGCCGGCCAGGTTCTGCAGATCGCCCAGCGCCCGGAACAACCGCAGGCGTACCTCTTCGCCCCCCGACGCGCCCAACAGTCGCTGCGCCCAGGACAGCTGTGCGACGACCGCATCTCGGCACGCCCCGCCGCCGAACTGGTAATCCAGAGCGCGCATCGCTCTGGTGGCCGCCTCCACTTGTTTGACATCCGTCATACCGATGTTGCTTGGCGCCGGTGTCTGGGCTGGGCTGGGCAGCCATTGCCCGCGGTCTGCCCCCAGCACTGCGGTGCCGAACATCACGGCAGCTCCGTGCGCCAGGAGCTTCCGGCGCTTCACCGACTCATCCTCCTCAGCCCCTGCATTCTCGGGGAGTCCGACCATGCTCGTTGCCGTCGCCGGGTCGTAGGCCAGGCCCATGTACCCGCGGGGGATACCGAGGCCGTCGGAGATCCGCGCCAACACGTCGTAGGCCATAACCTGGCGCCCCTTGAGGATCTCTGAAACCTCAGACTGGGATTGCCCGGTCAAAGCTGCGATGTGCCGTTGCGAGATTCCTACCCGCCTCAACAGGCGGTAAACCGAGCTGATGTCCCGATCTGCCAGCGCGCGCTTCATCTCCGGATCGTTCCAACGCTCCAGAGATAGCCGGTTGTCGTGCTGACCGGTCGTGTTCATCTCGCCCCCTTGCCGTCCGACGGGCGACGTGTGCAGAGTAGGCATGCTCGTCGTCGCTGGTGAAGAGCACTTCGGCCAAGCTGATCGGCGCCGCCTATCAGTATGCGCCGTTCACCGTCATAGCACGGCCGATCAGCGCAGGACACCCCGTGACCGGTTTAATCCATCCCCATGCTCTGCCTACCGTGTTCGGGCGCCACCTCGGATCGTCAAACAACGAGAGTGGGGTGGCGACTTTTACGGGACTGAAGTTCTCGGGATGCCGCCGCTGTAAGGGCAGGCAAACCGAGTGCGGAAAGGTGGAGTTGCGAGGTGGACCAGATTCTGGGCCAGATCCTCCGGCAGGCTGTGTGGGAGCGGCTCGACATGCTCGACGAGCTGGCAAACAACGCCGACAATGGCTCGCTGCTGTCGGTAGCGCGCAGTGAGCTGCCTCGACTGGCGCATGGGTGGCGGGCGCTGCTCGCCACCCATGCGCCAGATTCTCGGGGCCGCTGTCCGGAGTGTTCGGGCCACTGGCGATCTCGTGCGGCGTCGTGCAGCGTGTGGCAAGCCGCACATGAGTACCTCATTTCCGCGGAGAGCGTGCCTTCGCAGGCCGTCTCCGCGGAATCCACGGCCTCCAGGTCGGTTTTTTCCAGGCTCAAGGCCAGTCGAAGCGGCTGGCAGGTGAGCCAGCCGGCAGCCATGTTCCCTGCGGCTGCGGCTGTCGCACCCTGACGCCGCCCAGTACCACAACTCCATAGAGCTGGCGGTCTCGCCACTGTTTCGTGGGGCTCCCCCCCACCCACGAAGGCTGAGCAGCCGCCAAGTGGCCGGTGATCCGGCGAACGTCCGTGCCCCCGACCGAGATGTCGAAGGGTTACCGGCCACAACCACACTCTCCTGCCGGCGGCGTTGCACGCCCCGCGCGCCGCCGGTGGGAGCGCCACCATAATTCCATACCTGATCTTCATCGAGTGGAGTGCCGCGCCGGTGCACCGTCGTTGCCTGACCGACTGTCACCGTTCAACGTTGCTCCGATGACTGCCGGATCCCACCGCCCGGTGCCTGGTGAGACTTCTTACCAGCGCATCGCAGGCCCCGGGAGATCCCCCGTCCGGCGCCGGACACGTGAAGCGCAGGCACCCTCAATGGGGCGGGGCTGTTCGAGAGGAACGGCCCCGCCCCAACAGTTTTTTGACTCCTGAGTGGTTCACATCTCACCTGGTCAGCGGGACGGTATCGCGTCCGACCGACGACATGTCCGGATAGCGGTCGCCGACCGGGCGCAGATGGGACAGGCGATCAAAGTCTTCGGGATTCACCGTGAGGTTGACGGCGGCCACATTCTCCTCAAGGTATCGGCGGCGCTTGGTACCCGGGATCGGCACGACGTCGTCGCCACGGGCCAGCACCCAAGCCAGTGCCACCTGAGCAGGCGTCGCGTCGTATCGGGTGGCGACTGACCGGATCTCGTCGACCAGGGCCAGGTTCGCCGCCAGGTTGCCGTCCTGCCATCGCGGGTGGCCGCGCCGGAAGTCGTCGGCGGCTAGGTCATCGATCGAGCTCAGCGCACCGGTGAGCAGGCCGCGGCCCAATGGGCTGTACGGCACCAGCGTGATACCCAATTCGCGGCAAGTCGGCACCACGGCCGTTTCGATATCTCGGCTGAGCAACGACCATTCGGATTGCACCGCGGTGATCGTATGCACTGCTGCCGCGCGGCGAATGCTATCTGCAGAGGGTTCCGATAAGCCCAAGTAACGCACTTTGCCTGCGGTGACGAGTTCGGCCATGGCACCGACGGTCTCCTCCACCGGCACATCCGGGTCGGGGCGATGCTGGTAATAGAGGTCGACATGGTCAACGCCTAAGCGGGCCAGCGAGCCGTCGATGGCAGCACGGACGTTGTCGGGAGAGCCATCCACCCCCGCTGGCCGGCCCGTGTTCGGATCCCACCGGATGCCGAATTTGGTGGCCAGGACCACTTCGTCACGGCGACCGGCAATCGCCTCGCCGACCAGTTTCTCGTTCTCGCCCTGACCGTAAATCTCGGCGGTGTCCAGAAAGGTCACCCCCAGCTCGAGCGCCCGGTGAATCGTTGCGATCGACTCGGCACGATCGCTTGGCCCGTAAGCCCAACTCATGCCCATGCACCCGAGTCCAATACGCCCCCACTTCATCAACGTCTCCTTTTCTCAATGCCGCTCAGCGACGGTGCCTCGGCTTGTGAGTGGCGATACGACCTATAGCGCTCATCGCCACTCACAGGTCAGCGCAGCCGGTCGATAAACCCACCGGCCGTTGGTGTTGCGACCTACACCGGTGATCTGCGCGACCTCACTGGTTACCAGCTCGGCAGGCAGATCCGGGCGCAGGTCGAGACATCGCACCGATCCCACCGGCAGCGGCGGCCGTTCGGCGGTCATGACACCGACGGTAGGACTTCGAGCACACTGGAGGCGCTGCTCGGGTGATCGCGTTGACAAGCTGCTCCCACCGAGCTGATCGGCGTGCTCGCTTTCACCGATACCGCCGTTATCGCCTACACCTGCTACGACGCACCACCTGCTCAGCGTGCCACCGCAACACCTGCAAGCTGCGCCGGAAACCGAGTTGCCCGGTCTGGGAACGGCCGATCGGTTGCACGCGGCGGTCGCCATAAGCGACGACAAGGTGGCTCGACGCCAACCCAACAGCCGTGGTGTCGAACTCGGCGACCGGAAGGCCGCTGAACGGCAGCGGGATTTACGGCTAGAGAGCAGCGAGTAGGCGGTCGTAGATCATCTCGTACACCCACCTGGTGGTAGTGGTCAGGCAGGTAGGCACGACCGCGCGAGTGCGCCCGACGTGCACCACGTCGACCGCGTCAGGGTCGACGTCATGCGGGCCGGCAGCGGCCACCACGGTGGGCCCGTAGTACTCGGCGTGGGTGAGACACTCCACGTTCCGAGCGATGTGCGCGGGCAGCAGCAGCGCGGTTGGGCACAGCCCGGCGAACGGCGCGGCACTGGTGAGGCCGGTGCGCCAGTGCCGGGCGGGCGCGATAATGCCACCCAGCCGCACCGCAGGTGGCGGCACAAACTGCTGCATCTCCGGCCAGTCCCAGGTGGATACCGACACCCGGTCGGTCACTGGACGCCACCCTGACCTGACTCGGCGCTCGTGCACATCACCGAGGAGGTTGGCGACGACCACCACCCGGCGCCCGAGCAACACCATCGGGGGAAGTACGACCCCGTCCCAGCCCAGCGCGCTGGCAGCGGCCCGGGCAAGGTGATCAGGCGCGGACAGGACCTCGACGGTCTCAGGAGCCCAGACCTGAGGACCGAACGCGGTCCCGCGGGCCTCGACGAGCGATTCAGGTGCCACCGGGGTCGATCTCCCCTCGTTCTACCTGCGGATTGCGCATCGTGCAGAGCAAAGCAGCGGCGCTGGAATAAGGACTACCAGCAGCTAACGGTTCCGTGGCGTAGGCGCGGCGGCTGCGGCGTCCGGCGGCGCTCCCCCTGCGCCGACTGGTCGGACGGGTTCGGTCCGTCGATAGCAAGGCCGCAGCGACCAGCGGTGAGCGGGTACGCCGGATGGCTGAGCTAGTCAGGGTGGCCAGCGACCAGTGATGTTACGGCCGGCTCACCCATATCGAGATGGGAGCGGCTGTGGGCACGCAGACCCACTAGCAGGTGATCGTCATCGGCGCGGGCGCCATACCTCGATGCTCTACATGATCGAGTCGCAGGTGGCCTACACCATCGACGCGCTGCGCTACCTGCGGCGTACCGGGGCCGCCGCGGTGGAGGTGCTACCGGAAGCGCAGGCGACAGTGCGACGATCGCGCCGTGCGGTTGTTCGTCGCGCTGGCCCCTCCGGACGAGGTCATCGAAGCACTGCGAACCACCACGGCAGCGCTGCGCGAGCTGGCGCCCCAGTTGCGGTGGGCCCGCCCACAGCAGTGGCACCTGACGCTGGTCTTCCTCGGTGAGGTCGGCGATGACGCGCTCGACGAGCTGACCCGCCGGCTGCACCGGGCCGCCGTCCGGCACCCGCCGCTGTCCCTATTCCTCGGCGGCGGCGGTCGGTTCGGCCACCGGGTGTTGTGGACCGGGCTGCACGGCGACCGCGACGGGCTGCGCAGGTTAGCCAGCTCGGCAGCGGCCGCCGCTCGTCGTAGCCGGCTGCCGGTGGAGGACCGCCCGTACCGGCCGCACCTCACCTTGGCTCGTGCATCCGGAGGCGCGGATTTGCGGCCCTTGGTCGAGCGGCTGGCTTGCTGGCAAGGCCCGCCATGGGTGGCAACTGAGCTGCATCTGGTGCGCAGCCGCCTGGGCGCGGCGCCGGATGGTTCTGCACTGCATGAGCCGATCGCCAGCTGGCTGCTCGAAGGGAAACACGCACGCAAGGAAAATGCCTCGACCGTGGTCGAACGTGACGGCCCGCGATCATGTTAGGCGCTGGCCCCGACAGTCGGCTTCGGCACCGAGCATCCCCGCCGAGGTCCGCCAGCGAACTATCGCCCTGTGGGTGAGTCGGCGACGCGGATCCCACTCGCCGCCGCTCGCAGAACCGTGCCGGACAGTCGCCCTTCAGACGGCTCCCACCGTCGAACCAGTGGGCATAGCGCCGTGCCGCCAGTGAGCAGACATCGCCGGAAATGTCGATGCTATCTCGGCTAGCTTCCGGTGGGTTTTTCCTTTAGCCCGACCCAACCGTTTGTATTTCCGCGTCGCCCACTTCATAAGGAAGGGATTGATGCGCTGCAGAACCACGCCTGGGAGACCCCCAGTCCCCGACACGCCACCGCGTACGGCACCCCGTATTCGGTCCTCTAAGCCGCGATGAACCCGGCCATGGCTACCGCAGACGGGTCGCGTCGTTGACCCAGAGGACGACCGAGCGCTTGAGCACATCACACTCCATGGCCAGCTCGGCGTTCTCCCGCCGCAGCCGGGCCAGCTCCAGGCGCTCGTCCACATCCAGCCGCCCAGTGTCGTCCTTGCCCGACAATCGAAGGCCACCCAGTACTCAAGGTGCCCGCGTTGATTTCCCAAGTCCTTCGCAATTTGCGCGATCGGTCGTCCAGTGTCCCGAACCAGTCGGACTGCGTCCTCCTAAAATCTTGATCGAACTTCTGTCGTGACTCCGGCATCGCCCCTGCCTCCTTCAAGGCAATGTCTCCACGTTACGTGAATCCAGGCGAGCCTAGGTAACGCTGCGCCGCACCTACGTCTACTCCTGCGCATACGAGCATCGCCACGGGTTTGGCCCAAAGGCCGTCTTCGCCACAGCGCGAGCTGCCAGCTACCACCTAGTTTGTCTGCAGCGCGGGCCCAACGAGGGATAAAGCTGGGTAAGGTCGCGCCTCCGTGAAGCGATGCATAGGTACAGGTTTGCCGGATCTTAGGTAACTGATCGATGCGGATTCGGCAATCAAGAAGGCCGGATAACGGCTACGTGGCGCGCCGTATAGTTAGGGGTCAATGGATGTTGCGATACTACTTTCCCCTTGCCATGCTATGCATTAGCTGAATCGGAAATGCGATCCGACGAGGCGCTTATAGGCCACTCCGAGGAGGATTTGGATGTCTGACGCATTGAGCTTTACTGAGATTGATAGTCAGCACGTTGAGTTGCTTCCCGTCCGTACCGTCCTGTCCTTGACCGGCATTGCCAAGACCGGCGGCGGCGGCGTGTGTGGCGGAACTGGCGGCACCGGTGGAAACGGCGGCAATGCCACGGGCGGCATCGGAGTCAACGCACTGAACATCATCCTGCAGCACACCCAGCACAACGACGCTGCGAACGCCTACGGCGGCGCGGGTGGCAGCGCTAATGGTGGTGCCTGCCACTAATGGCAAGATTTGGTACCCAATGGCCGCTTAGTTGAGCGGTGATTGTATATGGTGTCGTTTGCTAGGGAGCGACACCGCATGGCCGGCGCAACGCTGAGGGCGGTGCTGGGGCAGCCGACTACACACCTAGTCGTGCAGCACCGCTCCGCGATCTTTTCGGCGGAAGCGTGGTCGTCGGCACGGAGGAGGGGTGGGCGCAATGCGTCCACCCCTCCGTGTCGCATGCGAATAATCGCTGATCTCCCGACTTGACTAAGCCCACCGAGATCAGTACGCGCTCTAACCGGAAGGGAAGCGACTGGCGAGTCGAAATGCGGTCGTCTGCGGTAAGCACCATCTGCCAGTGTGCTCACATCGAGTCGGCTTTGATCCCGCGACGGCCATGACGCGAGCGGGCCACACGTTGGCCAGCCTCGGTGACCATCTCGTTGACCGCGACAAGAAAGCAATGGAGATGAGCGTCATTCATGCTCGTGGTCTTGCTGCCGACTCGTTGCATGAGACAGTCCGCATACCCGAAGGGCTAGCGCGTCGATTTGCCGAGGATGTCTAGGCGCGCCCTACAGCCGCAGTTCTCACGTAACCGGCGTCTTTGCGCTCCTGGTCGCCGCCGTGCCGTTCTCCGGTGCCAGTGCCTGCCGATAACGATCACCAGCAAGCAATCGCCAAACGGCGACTACGCAGCCGGTGGATAGCGGTACTCACTCGCCCGCCGAGCCCGACGAATCAGCGATAGCGTCCACCGTCATCCAACAACCAGCGCCGGTGCTCATGCACGGTGAAACTGCGGCTGTAAGGGCTAAGACCGGATCTGGCGCCAAAGCTCGCAGTGGTAGGCGGCGAAGGCTAGTAGTTCGTCTCGGGCGCGTGACAGGCCGCGGGCGACCAGGCCGCGCCAAAAGGCCAGCCAGCCGGCGCCGTCCTCGGCCGA
>DATELN010000085.1:0-27065 GCA_035276605.1 Pseudonocardiaceae bacterium
CGCAGCAGCCGACGAGCTGGCCAGCCGGCTGCGCGATTACTGCACGTCGATGCCCGTCCCCGGCCCGGAGCGGATCTTCTCGAAGATCTACGCCGAACCGTCGCCGTCGCTGGCGGCGGCACGTGCGGACCACCTGGCCTACCACGCATCGTTCGCCGAAGCCGATCCGGGAAGTGAGCGCTGATGACCGGCACCAGCGGACCTCAGACGATCACCCTCGCCAAGGGCCTCAACCAGGGACTGCGAGCGGCGATGGAGGCCGACCCGAAGGTCATCGTGATGGGTGAGGACATCGGCAAGCTCGGTGGGGTGTTCCGGATCACCGACGGCCTGCAGAAGGACTTCGGTGAGCAGCGCGTGCTGGACACGCCGCTGGGCGAGGCCGGGATAATCGGCACTGCGGTCGGGCTGGCGCTGCGTGGTTACCGGCCGGTCTGCGAGATCCAGTTCGACGGGTTCGTCTACCCTGCCTTCGACCAGATGGTCACCCAACTCGCCCGATTTCATTACCGCTCGCAGGGCAAACTGCGGATGCCGGTGGTGGTGCGCGTGCCATACGGCGGCGGCATCGGTGCCGTCGAGCACCACTCGGAGTCCCCGGAGTCGTATTTCGCCCATGCCCCGGGGCTCAAGGTGGTGTCGTGCGCCAACGCCGTCGATGCCTACTGGATGATCCAGCAGGCGATTTCCTGCGACGATCCGGTGATCTTCCTGGAGCCCAAGCGACGGTACTGGGAGAAGGCGTTACTAGACGTTGAGATGGCTCCTCCGCCGCTGTTCAGCTCGCGGCTGGTGCGCGGCGGCACGACCGTGACCATGGTGGCCTACGGGCCGATGGTCCGCACCGTGCTCGAGGCCGCCACTGTCGCCGAGCAGGACGGCCAGCAGCTGGAGGTCATCGATCTGCGCACGTTGTCCCCGTTGGATCTGGCGCCGGTGTTCGAGTCGGTGCGCCGCACCGGCCGGTTGATCTGCGTATCGGAGGCGCCCGGAGAAGCCTCGCTGGTCGGCGACCTAGCAGCCCGGGTCTCGCAGGAGTGCTTTTATTCGCTAGAAGCCCCGGTACTGCGGGTGACCGGGTTCGACACCCCCTACCCCCCGGCGAAGTGCGAGGAAGACTACCTGCCCGACCTGGACCGCATCCTCGACGCCGTCGACCGCGTACTCGCCTACTGAGGAAGACGATGGCCCGCATCTTCGCGCTACCCGACGTCGGGGAGGGACTCACCGAGGCGGAGATTCTGCGCTGGCACGTCGAACCCGGCGACACGGTCACGCTCAACCAGATCATCGTGGAGATCGAGACGGCAAAGGCGGCCGTCGAGTTGCCCAGCCCGTATGAAGGAGTGGTCAACGAGCTGCTTGTCGAACCCGGCGTTACCGTCGCGGTGGGAACACCGCTGATCCAGATCGACACCGGTGACGCCGCGGTAGAGCCTGACGTTGCAAGCTCGATCGGCGAAGAGGGACCGGGAGGGCGGATCACGACCCTGGTCGGCTACGGTCCGCGGACCACGACGATGACTCGCCGTCCCCGCAAGCCCGTAGCTGCCCCTGCCACCGGAGATCGGGGATCGGTGCCGCTGGCCAAGCCACCGGTGCGCAAGCTGGCCAAGGAGTTGGGGATCGACCTGAGCATGGTGCTCGGCTCGGGAACCGGTGGAGTGATCACGCGGGAGGATGTACAGCGCGCCGCGGCAGCGGTGCCCGCCGGCAATGGTGCTGGATCGGGTGTGCGCGTGGCGCCTACTGTGCCTGGGATAGCAGGACAGCGGCGGGTACCTGTGCGTGGCGTGCGCAAGGCTACCGCCGCCGCTGTCGTGTCCTCAGCATTCACCGCACCGCACGTCACGATGTTCCTCACCGTTGACGTCACGGCGATGATGCAGCTTCGAACCCGGCTGGTGGGTCAGCCTGCGTTCCGGGAAGTGAAGCTGACCCCGCTGACGTTCGCGGCACGAGCCCTGTGCCTGGCTGTGCGCCGGACGCCAGAGGTCAACGCCAGCTGGGACGAGTCGACCAGTGAGATTGTCTACTTCGACTACGTGCACCTTGGGATCGCCGCCGCCACGCCTCGGGGGCTGGTGGTACCCAAGATCCGCAACGCGGAGCGGATGTCGCTGCGCGAGCTTGCCGTCGCGCTCGACGAGCTGGCGGTCGCCGCCCGGGAGGGCCACACCGCACCCGCGGACATGCTCGGCGGCACGATCACCATCACCAACATCGGGGTCTTCGGGATTGACACCGGCACCCCGATCCTCAATCCCGGCGAGTCGGCGATCCTGGCCCTCGGCGCGATTCGAGAGCGGCCGTGGGTGGTCGACGGCGCCGTGGTGCCTCGCCAGATCTGCCAACTCGCCCTATCCGTCGATCATCGGGTCGTCGACGGCGCGCAAGGTTCCCAATTTCTCACCGACATCGGCGCCCTGCTGTCCGACCCCGCCCTCGCTCTCACCTTTTGACTTCTCCCTCGCTCCCCCGGCGGCAGTCTGGATGCAGACTGCCGTTTTCCGGGTCCCAGAAACGGCAGTCTGCATCCAGACTGCCGTTATGTGGCGACCCAAGAAAGGAAGGCGGACGGGGAGAGGGGGTGGACGTTGGGAGGCAGGCGGGCGCGCAGAGGGCGGTCGGCGGTGACGACCAGCCAGTCTCCGGGGGCGGTGACGATGTCGATAATGGTGTCGTCAGCGGCGCCGCGAGCCCGGACTACCTCGACGCCGGGTACGTTCGGGGCGCGGGAGGCGGCCCCTTCCAACACCAGCACCGGGCTGTCCACCCAACCGAATCCACCCTGGGGGAGCGGGAGCACTCCCGGCCCCGCCGCGGCGACCTCGCGCTGCAAGCGTTCCGCAGCGCCAGCGCGGTCTTTCCACCAGCCGTCGGGACGTGAGCCGACGACGTTGGCAGCGTCCACCACGAGTGTTATTTGGGTCGCCTGCAGCTCGGGCCAACCAGCCGCGACTGCGGGATGCAGGTTCAACCCGGTGACATCGCCTTCCGGAACCCAGGCCAGCTCGGCAGGAGTGCGGCGTACCGGCAACGGCTCAGCAACGTCGGCGACCACCGTGGTGCACGACCCGGCATCGTCACCGAAGCGGTGCACCAGCGTGCCGCGGACGCGCACCCGACCGGCGTCCACAGCAGCCTGACCAGCTGATTCGTCGGGAATGCTCCAGCGATCCCCGCAGTGCTGCATCAACACCAGCGGCCGGCGCTGGGCATCCGGGGCGCGCAACAGCAGGCCTGTCACTTCGCGCACCATCCGTCTATACCGTCTGAGGGCTGCCACCGGTGTGAGGGGGCAACAGTAACGACCGACCGTGCGTTGACGACACCTTAGCTGAGGGTAATCGAGGTTCGTGTGCGCTCAGGGCGGGGCGTCAGAAGGATCGGGCGCAGAGCCGAAGCAACATCACGAGGGGATGCTGCTTGGCGATTCGGGGGTGAGTGAACGTGACGGGACTCGGCTGGCGGGCTGGACTCGGCATCATGATGCGAGTAGGCGGAAGGAGCGCGACGGCAGGCGTGACAGCACAGGATCGAGCCGCGATGGACAGCAGCCGGGAGGTCGGTGGCGGCCGGACGGTCCAGGTGGTCGCCCGGGAAGAACCCGGCCAGGAGGCCCTGCACGCGTGGGACCTGCTGGTGGATCGCACATCGGGCACCGACGTCACCCAGTTCTCCGTTTGGGGCGAGCTACGCAGCCGGGTGGGTTTTACTCCGCTGTACCTGCTGGCCTACCAGGCCGGTGAGCTAGTCGGTGGGGCTCAGATCTTGACTCGCCGGTTCCCCGTCCTGGGCTCGGTGGGCTACCTGCCGTACGGGCCCCTGGTGTCGCCCGACGCGGTAGCACAAGATGCCGGGGCTGCCGATGACATCCGTCAGGCGCTCGTCGACGCTCTGGTGGTGCTGAGCCGGCGACGGCTGCGGATTCTGTTCATTCAACCTCCCGAGGGCGCCGAGGCCACCAGCGACGAGCTACTCCGTCGCGGTTTCCGGCCGTCGTCGGCTGGCATTGCCCCGCAGGGCTCGATCCGCATCGACTTGACCGAGGACCTCGCGGTGATCCGCAGCAGGTTCGGCAAGCGGCTCAAGTCGTGGACCAACCGGTGGGAGTCGCGTGGGGTCACCGTCCGGCCCGGGACCGAGGCCGATGTTGCGCTGCTCGCCCAGCTGATGGCCAGTTCGGCGCAGCACCAGGGCTACACGCCGTTGCCACTGGACTACATGACCGCGCTGTACCGGGAGCTGGCGGCGACCGGCCATGTCGTGATGTTCGTCGGCGAGGTGGAGGATGTGCCGGTGGCGGTGGATCTGATGACCGGATGCGGTGAGATGGTCCGCGGCCGGTTGTCGGGATTCGACCGCTCCGGCGAGGCGATGCGGCTGTCCGTGCCGGCGGCCATCCGGTGGGAGCTGATCAAGTGGGCCAAGGCGCAGGGATACCGCTGGTTCGACTTCGGCGGCCTGCGCCCCGAGACCTTGGCAGCTTTGTTGGACGGAGCCGAGCGCAATTC
The DNA here is from genome assembly GCA_035276605.1 of Pseudonocardiaceae bacterium. Lineage (GTDB taxonomy): Bacteria > Actinomycetota > Actinomycetes > Mycobacteriales > Pseudonocardiaceae. Next base: position 4,518 of record DATELN010000085.1, read on the forward strand.
CGACGAGTTGCCGGCCGCGGACCAACCGAAGGTCACCTTCGGGGGTACCGCTTTCCGCTATCCCCCTGCGGTGGAGATGATCAGACCTGCGGCGCTGCGGATCGCTTATGACCTCGCCTGGCGTTCGGCCACCGGCCGCCGGCTATTCCGCGAGGCGCAAAGCCTGCTGCGGGGTTCTCGGAGGCGCGTTCGCGCGGCGTCGCCTGCCACCAATTCCGGCGTATCCTCCGACTAACCGCTGTCGTCGCTTCACGTCATGCCACGTCCATTCGCTCACCGTCGATCAGGGAGGCGGCAGTGGGTATGAAAATCGTATGCGTCGGTGGCGGGCCTGCGGGTCTGTACTTCGCCATTTCTGCAAAGCTGCGAAATCCAGGCCACGACATCACGGTCATCGAACGCAACCGAGCCGGGGTGACCTACGGGTGGGGGGTTACCTTCTCCGATCCGCTGCTCGACACCCTCTATCGCAACGACCCGGTGAGCGCGCGCCGAATACTCGACAATCCCGCATCATGGCACAACCAGGAAGTATGCGTCGGTGACACGAAACGGGCCCATCTTGGCGGATACGGGTTCGCCATCGGCCGTAAGCATCTTCTCGACATCCTGGTCGATCGAGCCATGGAACTCGGCGTCGATATCCAATTCGAGCGCGAGGTCAAGGACCTGTCCGAGTTCGCTGACGCCGATCTGATCGTTGCCTGCGATGGCATGAACAGCCGTGTTCGCCGCCTGCATGGCCAACACTTCGGGACTGATGCAGTGGTGTGCCGGAACAAGTACCTGTGGCTGGGCACCCACAAGATCTTCGAATCCTTCATGTTCGCCTTCGAAGAGACACCGGCTGGCTGGATATGGTTTTACTCATATCCCTACAACACCGACACCACCACTTTTATCGTCGAGTGCTCCCCGGAAACGTGGACGGGACTCGGGTTCGACATCATGGGTTCCGATGAGAGCCTGAAGAAGCTGGAGGAGATATTCGCGCATCACCTCGATGGTCAGTCACTGATGAACTCGATGCGCGATCTCGGCAAGATCCCATGGCTCAATTTCATTCGTATCACCAATAGGTCGTGGCACCACGGCAAGGTCGTGCTTATGGGTGATGCGGCACACACCACGCACTTCTCCATCGGATCGGGAACCACGCTTGCGATGCAGGATGCGGTGGGGCTCGCCGACAGCCTCGAAGCCCATGATGATCTCCACACGGCGCTGGCGCAATACGAGCAGCAGCGGTGGGCCGACATCATGGGCCTCCAGAATGCGGCCGTGAGTAGCACTGAATGGTTTGAGAACGTACCGAGCTACATCGATCAACCGATCACCCAGTTTGCTTACTCACTCTGGAAGCGCCGCGGTCGTCATCCATGGTGGCGTTACCAGCTGCACCTGGCGACTCAACTTACGCCACTGCGTAGATTGCGCCGACAACTCAGTGCGCTGCGCAACGGGCTGCGCGCCCAGCACCGGATGAAGCTGGCCGATAGCTCGCCACCGGAATACTCTGACCCTGACCTCCCCACCGGATCGGTGCGCATTTAGTGAACAGGATGTAACACAATGCCACCGAGCCTGGTACTGACCCGAAGCGAGTGACCGAGTGACCCGGAACTTACGTATCGCGTGTGTCGGCGGCGGACCCGCCGGCCTGTACTTCGCGATCTCTTCGAAATTACGCCAACCGGGGCATGACATCACCGTGGTCGAACGAAATCCGGCCGGCGTGACCTATGGCTGGGGAGTCGGCTACTGGGACGACGTGCTGGATAGTCTCTACTGCAATGATCCCGTTAGCGCTCGTAAGATACAGCAATCCACCGGGGTGTGGGACGGCGTAGAAGTGCACGTCGGCAGTGACCAGAAAGCCTACCTCGGCGGGTATGGGTTGAGCATGGGCCGCCAACGCCTGCTCGATATTTTGGCTGAACGCGCCAGCGATGTCGGTGTCGATGTCCGGTTCCGGCAAGAGGTCACAGATCTGTCGAAACTCGCCGATGCCGATTTGATCGTTGCTTCCGACGGCTTGAACAGCCGAACCCGGCAACTCTACGCGAACGATTTCCAAACAGATATCGAATTGGGCCGAAACAAGTATCTCTGGCTTGGCGCGTATAAGGCGTTCGATGCGTTCACTTACGCATTCGAGCGCACCCCCGCCGGCTGGATATGGCTGCATGCCTACTACCTTGACGCCGACCGCAGCACCTGTATCGTCGAGTGCCCGCCCGAGACTTGGGAAGGGTTGGGTTTCGACACACTGGGCGCAGACCAGAGCATGCGGCTCCTTGAGCAAATCTTTGCCCGTCACCTTCACGGCCAGCCATTGATCAACCAGTTACGCGGCGGCGATAAGCTGCCATGGTTCAACTTTAGGATCGTCCGCAACAAAAACTGGTTCCACAACAACATCGTGCTCATCGGTGACGCAGCGCATACTACACACTTCTCAATCGGCTCGGGCACCAAGCTCGCCGTCGGCGATGCGATCGCTTTAGCGACAAAACTGGCCGAACATGAAGACCTTCACTCCGCGCTCCAAGCTTACGAAGACGAGCGGCTTCCCGAAGTGACCGCGATACAGCGCAACGCGGTGACGAGCATGCGGTGGCTGGAAAATGTGGAACACTGCATCGATCAGGATAGCGTCCAGTTCGCCTATGACCTGTCAAAGCGTTTCCGTACCAGGCAACCATTGTGGCGCTACCATCTGCATCTGGCCACCCAGATCCCCGTGCTAAGACGGTTGCGTCGCCATGTGACATCAGCCCGACGATGGCATCACGCCCGCCTGCGAGAGCGTTACGCACGTATCCCCGAACCTCGATCCGCGCAGGACGTCGTGCGTGCACCGCTAGAGTCCTAGGCAAGAATGCGTCTAGGCGTGTGGTATATCGAAGATATCGGCCAGCGTGGCAGCGAAGACGATGTCACCGTCCAACGTGACTTTGCCAGTCAAGAACATCATCGTGGGAGAGCTATTTCCGGAAACCAGCGCAAGAAACTGGTCACCAGACATCGTCAAGGTGAGGCGCGGCTCGTGTGACGGCTGCGCGCTGGTCGAGCACTGCGGCGCGGAGTTACTTTGCGTCCCGGTGATCCAGGTCTCATAAACGTCTTCGCCGTTCGGGCCACCGGTAATCCGCCAGTGGACCGCGGAGTCGCGCTTTGGTGCATTCTCCGGACGGAACTGTCCCGCCATCCGCCTGAAGATCGTATCGAGCAGCGTGGCACGTCGCCGCGGTTCATCGAGCACCGCGCTGAGCTGCTCGTCTGAGGCGTACTTGATGAGCCGAGCGAACACCTGCGGATCCATGTCATGGTGGGCGGGCTCTAGGAGAGCCACAAACTCGTCGACGGACAGCTTCCTCGGATCCATTGGTAGCTGACGGTACCTCGTGAGTGGCAAACGGTGTTATAGCACTGATACACACTCACGAGTGACGAATGTCGCCATCCTGTCGTTCCGGCTCGGCGTGGCAGATGGGGTGTCGGTGGCGGCCGCGCAGTGGGTTGTGGCGCTACGCCAGCTGGGCTGCCGGGTGCGCACCATCGCGGGAGCCGGCACAGTGGATCATCTTGTCCCTGGGCTTGCGCTGGACTCCCGCCGCCCGGCGTACTCAGACGAGCTGGCGACGGCGCTGCACGGTGCCGACCTGGTCGTAGTGGAAAACGTGTGCTCGTTGCCGATGAACCCGCCGGTGACCGAGATGGTCGCACGGGTCTTGCGGGGGCGTCGCGCTGTGCTGCGCCACCACGACCTGCCCTGGGAGCGTGATCATTACGCGCATCTGCACGGCTGGCCCCCCGATGACCCCAGCTGGCAGCACGTCGCGATCAGCCGGCACAGCGCCACGCAGCTGGCCAGTCGCGGCATTGCCGCGACCACTGTCTACCACGGTTATGCCCGCATCCCCCGGCGCGGCGATCGGGCCGCCGGCCGGGCCGCGCTGCGCGTCGGGCCGCGGCAGCGGCTGCTGCTCCAGCCCACCCGGGCGATCCCGCGCAAGAACATCGCCGCTGGGATTGCGCTGGCCCAGGCTCTCGGCGCGGTGTACTGGCTGACCGGGGCGGCCGAGGACGGTTACGGCCCGCAGCTTGACGAGCTGCTCACCCGGTCCCGGTGTCCGGTACGCCGGGGTCTGCCCGGCGGGCTGCGGATGGCCGACGCCTACGCCGCCGCGGATGCGGTCGTGCTGCCCTCTACCTGGGAAGGCTTCGGCCTGCCATTGATCGAATCCGCGCTGGCTGGCCGGCCGCTGGCGGTCAACGACTATCCGGTGGCCAGGGAGGTGGCCAGCCTGGGCTTCACCTGGTTTCCCGTTGACGACCCTGCCCCGCTCGCCACCTGGTTCACCGATCCCGATCCGGCAATGCTAATCCGTAACCGGGCGCTGGCCTGGCGTCACTTCGGTCCCGAAGCCCTGGCCAGGGGGCTGTCCGGCACGCTGACCCGTGCTGGACTGGCACCTCCGCACCCTCGCTAAGGTCTTCGATCATGTCGATACTCGACGACTTGCTGGTCAGGGTCCTGCGCGGTCCCGTACAGCGGCTGCTGGCTGAGGAACGAAACCGGTTCACCTACGGCGAAAGCGAGGATCCGCTCTACCGGTACCGGGTGCACGGTCGGCTGGAACGGCTGCACATCGACCCCACCGCAATCGTGAATAACGCCCTGTTCAACGTGTCCGGCGGGGACATCACCATCGGCGAGTACGCCTTTTTCGGCCACGAGGTGGCGGTGCTTACCGGCACGCATGACATCACCAAATTTGGGCGTCAACGGCAGACCGCCTTTCCGCGATCCGGCCGCGATGTGGTGATCGAGGAGGGCGTGTGGGTGGCCAGCCACTCGATGGTGCTCGGCCCGGTACGTATCGGGAAGCATGCGGTCGTCGCCGCCGGCTCTTTGGTGCTGGATGAGGTGGCGCCCTACACGGTCGTCGCGGGACGTCCTGCGAAGGTCATCAAGAAGATCGACCACCAGTGAAGGTCGAGATCGGCGCAGGTGAGAAGCCGCATCCGGACTACGACGTGCACGTCGACATCCTCCCGTTGCCCGATATCGAGGTGATCAGCTGGATCGACCGGCTGCCGTTCGCCACCGCTTCGATAGAGGCCCTGCGCGCCAATCACGTGCTCGAACACCAGAGCTACGAGCTTGTTGAGCCCACCCTTCGGGAGTGGGCCCGGGTAATGCGACCCGGCGGCCGGCTCGACATCGGAGTGCCCGATGCCCGGTTCGTCGCCGCGCAGTGGGTGCGCGGCGAGATCGACACCGCCGAGGCGAACTACTGGATCCTCGGCGGTCACTCTGACCGGGCCGCGCATCGGGGGGTCGACTCGCGCGGTATTCCCCGATGGATTTGGAACGCCCACCACACGATGTTCGACGCCGAATCGCTGCGCGCGCTGGTGTCTCGCTGCGGCTTCACTGACCTAGACATCTTCACCTACGACATCCGCAACCTACGGTGTTACGCGATACGCACCTCATGAGCGCCCGCTGACCGCTGACGCCGCCGTGGCCAACACACTGGGCACCGGGGCGCGACCACGGGACATGGGGGCGCGACACGCCGATCGTGGTTTATAGGCGAATCTGCTGTATGCGCTAGATAGGCAGATACTGTCCAAGATGTGGATCCGGTGCGTAATCCGTTCGCCCCGGGAGCCGGGCAGCGGCCACCGGAGCTGGCCGGCCGGGACCGTGAGCTGGGCGCGTTCGAGGTGGTGCTGGAACGGGTGGCGCGAGGCCGCCCAGAGCGGTCCTTGGTGCTGACCGGCCTGCGTGGAGTGGGCAAGACGGTGCTGCTCGGCGAGCTGCGGGCGATGGCGATGCGCCGCGGCTGGGGCGCCGGCAAGGTCGAGGCCCGGCCCGACGGCGGGTTGCGTCGACCGCTGTCGGCGGCGCTGCACCGGGCGGTGCGTGACCTGGCGCTGCGCCACCGTGCCCCGGAACGGGTCGAGGAGGTGCTAGGCGTCCTCAAAGCCTTCGCGCTGCGGGTGACGCCACAAGACGCCAAGTTGAGGGATCGCTGGCAGCCGGGCATCGACGTGCCAGCTATCGCGGGCCGGGCCGATTCCGGCGACATCGAAATCGACCTCGTGGAGCTGTTCACCGAGGTTGCCGACCTGGCGGCCGACGTCGGCACCGGGGTAGCGCTGCTGATCGACGAGATGCAAGACGTGGCGCCCGACGACGTGTCCGCGCTGTGCGCCGCCTGCCACGAGCTATCCCAGTCCGGTGCGCCGCTGGTGGTGGTCGGCGCCGGGCTACCACACCTTCCGGCGGTACTCAGCGCGTCGAAGTCCTACTCGGAGCGGCTGTTCCGGTACGTGCGCATCGACCGGCTCGACCGCGCCGACGCCGACCATGCAGTGGTCGCGCCGATCGAGCGGGAGAACGCCGCGATCACCCCAGAAGCGCTGGACGCGCTGTTCGAGACCTCCGGCGGCTACCCCTACTTCGTGCAGGCCTACGGCAAAGCCGCCTGGGACGCCGCCCCAGCGTCGCCGATCGGGATACTCGACGTCCAGGTGGCCGCTCCGGAGGCCGAAAGCGAGCTCGCCGTCGGGTTCTTCGGTTCACGGTTCGAGCGGGCCACGCCAGCCGAGCGGGAGTACCTACAGTCGATGGCTGAGCTCACCGGTGGCCGGGACGAGCCGGTCGGCACCACGCAGATCGCCGACCAGCTCGGACGCCGCGCCTCGTCGCTGTCACCTGCGCGGGACAGCTTGCTCAAGAAAGGCCTGGTCTATTCCGGGGAACGCGGGCAGATCGCGTTCACCGTCCCACATTTCGGGCGCTTCCTGCTGGGCAGGCTGGCGAGCTGAACCAGCTGGTTTACCCCAAAGGAGTGAATCGGCGGCGGGTCGGCAGAAGCGTGTAACGGGGCCGTGGCACACAGCGATGACACTGATAGCCCCGTGATGCTGTTGGACCCCCGACCCGGCAGCCTCACGGGGCCTTCTCATGCGAGCATTCAGTGGAGGCACGGGCCGTACCGAGAGCGTCAGCGGCAGCACGTACGCTTTCGCCGTGGCTGAAAGCAAGCTCGAGATTCAGATGCTCCACGACCGCGTCATCGTGCGTCTAGTGGGTGACGACGGCGAACGGCGCAGCAGCGGGGGGATTCTGATCCCGGCAACGGCCCAGGTAGCCAAGCGGTTGTGCTGGGGTGAGGTGTACGGCGTCGGTAATCACGTCCGCACTGTTCAGGTCGGCGACCGGGTGCTGTTCAACCCCGAAGACCAGTACGAGGTCGAGGTGCGCGGGCAGGCGTACCTGGTTATGCGGGAACGCGACTTGCAGGCGGTGGCCAGCGAGCGCACCGAACATGGAACGGGCCTGTATTTGTGACGCCACCTGACAAGTCGGCACCACCCGAGCCGTGGTCGCTCATTGAAGAGCTGACTCGAGACGACTCTGACCATGCGGTCGACACCTGGCGCCGGGACACTCGAGCGTTGCGCCGGACGCTGATCATCGCGGCTACCACGCTCGGACTGCTGGCGCTGATTTACGGTTTTGACGTCGTGCGGTCCGCCCGTCACGTACCTCGCGGCGTCACCGTCCAGGGCGTACCTGTCGGTGGGATGTCGCGGACCGCGGCCGAACAGCGGCTGCGCGAGCAGTTCGAACCACGGCTGGGCCGCCCGATCACCGTGCAAGCCGGCGATGTCGACGTCACCTTCGACCCGCACCGAGCCGGCCTCATCCTCGACTGGCCCGCCACCCTCGACCAGGCCGGAAAGCAGTCCCTCAACCCCTGGACCCGGCTGCAGTCGCTGTGGCGGACCCGCGAAGTTGGCGTGGTCACTGCGGAAGACCCCGCTGCCTTGACGACGGCCGTCCAGGCGCTACGCGCCCAGACCGACCGGGAACCGGTGGAGGGCACCATCCGCTTCGAGGGCACCCGGCCGGTAGCGGTCGAGCCACGCATCGGGCAACACCTGGACGTTCCCGCCGCCACCGAACTGATCCATGCGCGCTGGCTCGACGGCGGCACAGTGCGCGTCCCGGTGACCACCCAACCAATGCGGACCACGGCCGAAGGAATTCAGGCCGCGCTGCACGACGTCGTCGAACCCGCGGTGGCCGGTCCGGTCACGGTCACCGGTGAAGGTCGCGATGCGGTGTTGCAGCCCGACATTATCGCCGCGGCGCTGCGCTTCGCCCCAGACAGCCGAGGTGGTCTGACCACCACGATCGACAATCCCACGGTGATCGCCGCGCTGAATCCCCAGCTCGAATCGACGCAACACCCCGCCAAGAACGCCCAGATCCTGGTTCAGGGTGACGCGCCGGTGGTGCTGCCCTCCGTTGACGGACGAGGCATCGACTGGGCTGCCAGCCTGCTGCCGCTACTGGACGTGCTCCACCACTCCGCGGCGCAACGCTCGCTGGCCGCCAGCTACGTCACGCTGCCCGCGACGTTGACCACTGAGCAGGCCAACGCGCTGCATATCACCACGCAAATCAGCACCTTCACCACCGGTGGGTTCTCTGCCGACTCCGGCGAGAACATCCGTCGGGTCGCCGAGCAGGTCAACGGGTCGATCGTGGGGCCAAAAGAGACATTCAGCCTCAACGGTTACACCGGCCCACGCACCGCCGCCACCGGATACGTCGACGCCGGCATCATCGACCACGGCCGGCCCAGCCGGGGCATCGGCGGTGGCATCTCCCAGTTCGCCACCACCCTGTACAACGCCACCTACTTCGCGGGCATGACCGACGTCGAGCACAAGGAACACAGCTACTACATCAGCCGCTACCCTGCGGCCCGGGAGGCCACCGTCTTTGAGGGCGCCATCGACGTCAAGTTCCGCAACGACTCCCCCACCGGCATCTTCATCCAGACGGCGTGGACCCCGTCATCAATCACGGTGACGCTGTGGGGCACCAAACATGTCGATGTGGAGTCGATTCCCGGCCCGCGCACCGACTACACCGACCCGCAGACCGAGACGATCCACGGCCAGCCGTGCAGTGCCACACCCGGCGCCCGCGGCTTCACCACCACCGACACCCGGGTGATCCGCGACTCCGCAACCCACGCCGAACTGTCCCGCCACACCCGCACCGTGAAGTACGACCCCATACCCCACGTCATCTGCGAACCCTGAGCCCACACCGCGGTCAGAAGGCCTCTTCCGGGACATCCATCAGGGTGGTGTCGGTTGCTTCCACGATGTGGCGGCGCGCGGTGAGTTCGGGCAGGACGTTGCGGGCGAAAAAGGCTGCGGCAGCGATCTTGCCCTGGTAGAACGGCCGGTTTTTGGCGGAGACCTCACTGGTCAGGGCGGTCAACGCCACCTCGGCCTGGCGCAACAACAGCCAGCCGATCAGCAGGTCACCGGTGCTCATCAGCAGGCGCACGGTGTGCTGAGCGACCTTGTAGGTGTTGCGCGGATCCTGCTGGGCGGAAGCGAGAAAACCGATCATGGCGCCGAGCATCGCCTGCAGATCACCCAGGGCGGTGGCCAGCAACGCCCGCTCCTCTTTGAGCTCACCGCTGGCACTACCGGCGTCCAGGAAAGCCTGGATCTCGGTGTTCAGGTGGCCGATCGCCGCACCACCGTCCCGAGCAATCTTGCGGAAGAAGAAGTCCTGAGACTGGATGGCCGTGGTGCCCTCGTACAGACTGTCGATCTTGGCGTCGCGGATGTACTGCTCGATGGGGTAGTCCTGCAGGAAGCCCGACCCGCCCAGGGTCTGTAGCGACAGGGTGAGCATCTCGTAGGCCCGTTCCGAGCCCACCCCCTTGACCACCGGCAGCAGCAGGTCATTGACCCGCGCGGCCACCGCCGCTTCCGGACCACCCAGCTCGACGGTGTCCTGGTAGTTGGCGGTGTAGAGGTACAGCGCGCGCAGACCCTCGGCGTAGCACTTCTGCAACATGAGCATCCGCCGCACGTCCGGGTGGTGGATGATCGTCACCCGCGGAGCGGTCTTGTCGCGCATCTGCGTGATGTCGGCGCCCTGCACCCGCTGCTTGGCGTATTCCAGCGCGTTGAGGTAACCGCTGGACAGCGTCGCGATCGCCTTGGTGCCCACCATCATCCGGGCGTAGCAGATCACCTGAAACATCTGCGCGATGCCGTTGTGCACATCACCCAGCAGCCAGCCGACCGCCGGCTTACCGTGCGCACCGAAGGTAAGCTCGCACGTCGCAGAGGCCTTTAGGCCCATCTTGTGCTCGACACCGGTCGCGAACACGCCGTTACGCTCGCCCAGCTCACCGGTTTCGGTGTCGAAGTGATACTTCGGGACCAAAAACAGCGACAGGCCCTTGGTCCCGGGGGCCGGCGTGATGCCAGGGCCCTCAGGCCTGGCCAGGACCAGGTGCAAGATGTTGTCGGTCACATCGTGTTCGGCCGAGGTGATGAAACGCTTCACACCCTCGATGTGCCACGATCCGTCGGGTTGCTGGATCGCCTTCGTGCGGCCGGCTCCCACGTCGGATCCGGCGTCGGGCTCGGTGAGCACCATCGTGGCGCACCAACCCTTGTCGATCATCAGCCGGGCCCAGCGCTGCTGCTCAGGCGTGCCGTTGCGGTGCACTGGGACGGCCATGCTCGGCCCGCTCATGTACATGAACACCGCTGGGTTGGCCCCCAGCATCAGCTCCGACGCGGCCCACCGGAGGGTGTGCGGCGCTCCATAACCGCCCAGCTCAGACGGCAGGTCGAGGCGGTACCACTCACCGTCCCACAGCGCCCGGTACGACTGCTTGAACGACTCGGGCACGGCGACCGAGTGCGTCTCGGGATCGAAGATCGGCGGGTGCCGGTCGGTCTCGGCGAAGGAGTCCGACAGCGGCCCTCGGGCCAGCCGGTCGACTTCGGCCAGCACGTAATGCGCGGTGTCGGAGTCCATCTCGGCGAATGGGCCGACGCCCATGCGATCCTGCACCCGAAGCACCTCGAACAAGGTGAACTCCAGGTCACGGAGATTGCTCTTGTAATGGCCCATGTCCTCGCTCCGAACCAGGGGGCGCGGTGACGCCGCCAGCAGCTACTCGCCAGTAACAACACTATTACCGACGAGTAACCTCGGCAACTCCGCCGAACCGTGGCGTGCCACACATTCCGACAAACGGCGCCGACCGGCGTTTGGCGCACACCGGCCGGGTACCCCTACAGCATCCCCCAATCCCGCACCCAACCAGCCGATTTTTGAAGGAGGACCGTGATGACTATGCCTGTGCGCCGGACTCGCTACGGCTCCCGCCGGTGGGACCCTTTTGCCGGGATTATCCCATTTGATGATCTTTTCGACCAGATGAGCCGGATACTGACCAACGCCTTTCCCGATGTCGCCAGGATCAGCGTCAACTCCTGGTCCCCACCGGTAGACATTCAGGAGACCGAGGATGCCTACCTCGTCGAGGCGGACGTGCCCGGCGTGCGCCCGGAGGACGTCACGATCGACCTGGAGGGCAAGGAACTCCGCATCGGCGGGGAGTACGGCAGCTCTGAGGGCGGTGGCGAGCAAGGTGAGCAACAACTACGCCGCCGGACCGGCCGGTTCGACTACCGGCTCACCTTGCCCGGCGAGGTGAAAAACGAGTCCTGCACAGCCAACCTCGAACACGGCGTGCTGCGCTTACGGTTGCCCAAGGTCTCGCCCAGCACCCGCCAGCGCATCCCCGTGCAGGCCGGCAAAACTGACCAGTCGAGCGCGCCAGTCCAGCAACCCGGCACCAGCTAATCGACTGCGCGACGACCCTGCTGTCGCCGAGCTCGACAACACCACTGTGCTGGCTTGATCAATAACCTTTTCATGTCGAACTCGGCGACAGTATGGCTGGGCGAGTGGGGCTGCCCTTGGCGAGCCGTCCGATTCGACTCCTCGATAGCACCAGGTGGCCACGAAGAACTGCGCTGCGCCTAACTCGGCGGCGTTGCCGTAGTCGCGGTCGGCGTCGCACTGTCGCTCGTCGCCCCGCGACAGCCCTCGCGTTGGCGTGAGGTCTTGATTACTGGCGCACTGCGCGCCGGCATGGGGACGGCGGCCTGGCCGGATAGTAGGTGAACACGACCAAAGGCCGCCGTCAGTCTTTGGTGCAGCTGGAGCATCAAGGCGCGTCGACCCCGATACTCCGACTCGGCGTTACAGTTAGTGGCGGATCAATACTGCGTGCAAACGAATACTGCCATGCATAATGCGTGACATGAAGTCCGCTCATTGGGTGACCGCGATTCGCGGACACCGACCGTCCCTACCGGAGTGAAGGAGGCGGTCATGCGCCCGACCGTGCGGAGCCGGCGACTCGGCGCGCGACTGAGCCACTATCGCAGCCAACGCGGCCTGTCCGGCACCGCGCTTGCCGCGCAGCTCGGCATCGGCCAGCCACAACTGTCCCGGATCGAAACCGGCCGGACAAAGATCACTTCTGCCACGCTGGCCCGGCTGGTTGACGTCCTGGATATCCCCGAAACTGAGGCACGCACGCTCGACGAACTGCGCCGGAGCAGCGCCGAGCCTGGGTGGTGGCAAAACTACGGTGACATCCTCAGCGAACCGGTGGAGATGCTCATCGAACTTGAGGTCGAGGCGTCCTGGATCCGCAGCTACGAGGGGCACGTCATTCCCGGCCTGCTGCAGACCCGTGACTACGCCGAGCGGATCATGACTGCCGGCTCCATGCACATCCGGGTGGCCGATATCGACCGCTACCTCGAGCTGCGGATGCGCCGCCAGACGCGGCTCACCGACGGGATGCGCTTCACCGCCATCCTGTCCGAGGCGGCGATCCGCCAGCAGGTCGGCGGTCCGGAGGTGCTGCGCGACCAGCTGCGTCATATCACCAGGGCCACCCGGGAGTGTGACGTGATCGTCCAGGTGGTGCCCTTCACCGCTGACGCACACGCCGCGCTCGGGGCTTCCTTCGTCATCATCCAGTGGCCTGACGAGTACGATGCCGAGGCCGTCTACGTCGACGGGGAAACCAGTTTCACCGTCTACGAGCGCGACGGCATCGTCCGCCAGTATGTGCACGCGTTCGCTTCCGTACAGGCTCAGGCGCTCCCACCGAGGGAGTCCCTCGACATGATCGACACAGTGATAAAGGAGTTGTGACCATGACCAACAAGGGCGTCGCGCCGCGGGCGGCTCTGGCCGGCGCGACCTACCGCAAGTCTTCCCGCAGCACCGCCGCCGGTAACTGCGTGGAGGTCGCCTATCTGCCCAGCGGGCACCGCGCCGTCCGGGACAGCAAGGACGCGACCGGCCCGATCCTGACGTTTACCCCATCCGCGTGGGCCGCGTTCACCGCGGCGATCCGCGCCGGCGACTTCCGCTAACCAGCCACCCCGGCACCCTGGTCGTCCGCACTAACGACTGGGGTGCAAAGCCGGCGGTGCACAACTAAGACGCCCTCAGACCCCCGCTGCGAGCGTGAGCAGCACGGTGGCCAGGTCGTGGGCAGCGTGCGGGCGGCCAACCTGCGCCGCCCGAGCAGCCATGTCCGCTCGCAACGCGGGATCAGCGAGCAACCCGTCGAGGGCATCGGCGAGGTCCGTAGGAGTGGGTGAGCTGCCGAGCAAGGCGCGGGCCGCACCGGCTTGTTGCAGGTATCGCGCGTTGTGATGCTGCTCGTTACCACCCGTGGGGACCAGCGGGATGAGCACCGACGGCTTGCCCAACGCGGTCAGCTCGGCTAGCGTGCCGGCACCTGAGCGGGACACCACCACGTCGGCGAGCGCCTGCACGTCGGGCAGCTCCGCGCCGACGAACTCGATGACCCGGTAGCGGCCGGCCAGCTCGGCGGGCAGTTGCTCGGCGCGACGCTGCAGTTGCGCCAGCGAGGTGGCGCCGCACTGGTGCACCACGTTGGCCCGTTGCAACAACCAGTCGAGCATCCCCTCGACGAGATGGTTGATCTGTACGCTGCCCTGGGCACCACCGGTGACGTAGACGGTGGGAAGCGCGGCGTCCCAACCCGTCCAACCCAGCGCCTTGATCCCGCGGTCGGCGTCACCGTCCAGCAGCTCGACCCGGATCGGGTTACCGGTCACCACGGCTCGCGGCCGCACCGCGGCTGGCAGCAGGTCCACCGAGGTGGGCGAGGACAACGCGATCGCGGTAGCGCGACGCAGCAAGATCCGGTTCGCCAGACCCAGCCTCGTGGTCTGCTCGTGCACCAGCAGCGGAGCATCGACCGTCGCCGCAGCAAGCCCGACCGGAACTGCCACATACCCACCGGTGGACAGCACCACGTCGGGTCGGAACGCGCGCACTACCCGCCGGGCCTCCACCAGCCCGCGGGTCAGCCGTCCCGCATCGCGCAGGTTCTGACCGGAGATCATCCGTAGCGGATTGGCGGAGCGGCGCAGCTTGCCGGTGGACACCGCCTGGAAGTGCAGCTGCTCCTGCTCGGCAACCCGGGCCTCCAGTCCCCCGGCCGACCCGACGTAGAGCACCTCAAGTACCACCCCGGCACCGTGCAGCAGTTCCCGGGTGGCTCGGATGGTGGTGATCGCCGGGTAGGTGTGTCCCCCGGTGCCGCCACCGGTGACGATCAGGCGCAGCGGGCTCTGGCGGGCAGCCAGCCGCTGCAGGCTTTCATCCAGCGTCATCGTGAGGTCGCGGCTCCCAGATCTCATCGCAACGGTCGGGGGCCAACGTACCGGGGGTCAAAACGGGCTGTTGAAGCCTGCCCTGGAGGAGTCATCGACCTGCACGGCAGGGACGTCGCCAGTGACGGTGTTGTCTTTGGCGGTGCAACCGGTGGACGCCGCCGAAATCAGGATGCCGCGTTTGAGATTTGGACCGGAAAAGACGTTCTTGCGGATCTCGACGTCTGGCCATCGGCGCAAGTACACACCTTGGTCACCGTCGGTGGCGCAGGTGTTGCCGATGAAGCTGATCGAGCGGGCACCCAGCGGAGCGTCTGCATTGCCGCGCTCGTCGCCCGTGGCGCGCAGACAGTTCTCCGCGACGTGCTGGCAGGCGTTGCCGAGGATTTCGACGTCGAAGGTGGCCGGGTGGCCGGTGTCGAAGGTCTGGAAGCAGTCTGGGTGGGCCGAGCCGGTGGCATGGATGTTCTGGATCACGTTGCTGAGGATGCGGTGACCGTTGCCGAAAAAGCGCACGCCGTCGGCGTCCCCATCGTCGGCCGGCATCGTGGCTCTCACCAGGTTCTCCCGCACGGTGATCCGCTGCCCGCTGATGGAAATGCCGGCCGTGGAGGCATGCGTCACGGTGTTGGACTCGATCGTGGAGTCGGTGCACGACGCGCAGATGATCCCGCCCCGTCCCGTGTTTTGAACCGTGTTCTTCTGGGCCACGATCCCGGTTCCCTCCAGGAGCAGCTCGCCACCCCCGACGATGGTGAAACCCTGAAGGGTGATGTGGTCGGCGATGATGTGCAGCTGGTGGATGGTCGTCTGCCCGTCCGAGACGAGGGTGATCGGCGCGGCGGCGGTACCGGAGCGGACCATGGTTAGATCGATGTCGGCAAGGTTTACCCCGGCGAAGCACAGCATGTCTCCCGGCGCGGCCGCAGTGATCGCGGAACGGGCCTGCTCCAGGTTGCCGATCGTGTAGGTGCAGGGTGACCCTGCAGTGGCCACGCCAGCGCTGATCAGGCCGGCACCAACCAGCGCGGCGGTGCCGACCGAAAGCGTGCGGCCAACCGGATTCATCACCCCTCAGTGTAACTCTCCGTAACGCCATTAACCCTATGTATCCACGTCCGACACCCCGATATGTCTCCATGTCGGGAAGGTTGTCGGGGAGACTGCGGGGGTGGGGTGCGCGGGAGTTGATGTCGGAGGGACCTTCACCGATGTGGTGGTGCATGCCGCGGGGCAGCGGCCTAGGGCGGTGAAAGTACCCACCACACCGGAAAACCAGGCTGTCGGCGTACAGCGGGGCGTCGCGCAAGCGCTGCCCGACGCAACGCCGCGGTTGCTGCCGCACGGCACCACCACGGCCACCAATGCGGTACTCGAGCGCAAGATCGCTCGGACGGTCCTGGTGACCACCGACGGGTTCGCCGACGTGCTGCAGATTGCCCGGCAGGACCGGCCCGCGCTCTACGACCTGACCGTCACCCGCCCCGACCCGCTGGTGCCGCACGACCGGGTGGTCACCGTCGTCGAACGGACCGGCCCGGATGGTGAAGCGGTGATCGAGCTGACCGACGAGGAGATCGAGCGGGTGGTGCGCCGAGTCCAGCGGCTCGAACCCGAATCGGTGGCGGTCAGCTTGCTGTTCAGCTATGCCGGCGACGTCCACGAGCGGCGGCTGTGCGACGCGCTGGCGCGCACACTGGACGTGCCGATCACCCGGTCCAGCGCGCTGCTGCCGGAATTCCGCGAGTTCGAGCGGGCCTCGACGTGCGTGCTCAACGCCGCAGTCGAGCCCGTGATGCGCCGCTACCTATCCAACCTGCGCACGCGGTTGCCCGACCCGACGATCACCGTGATGACCTCTGGGGGTGGCACCGCAGGTATCGACTTTGCGGCCACGGCACCGGTGCACACGTTGCTGTCCGGACCGGCGGCGGGCGTCGTCGCGGCCGGCGCCGTGGCCCAGTCCGCCGGCTTCGCTGATGCGATTGCCTTTGACATGGGCGGCACGTCCACCGATGTGTGCCTGATCCGCAATGGCCAGCCGGAGGTGTCCACCTCAGCCCAGATCGCCGGGCTGCCGTTTCGCACCCCGGCGGTCGGCATCCACACAGTGGGGGCCGGCGGGGGGTCGATCGCCTGGGTCGACACCGGCGGCGCGCTACGGGTCGGCCCCGCGTCGGCGGGCGCCGACCCGGGCCCAGCCTGCTACGGGCTGGGCGGCACCGAACCAACGGTGACCGATGCGCACTGCGTGCTGCGCCATCTCGACCCGGACCGAGAGCTGGGTGGCGGGTTGCGCCTGGATACCGCCGCTGCCGCGCGCGCCATCGATGCGCTGCCGGACGCCGCCGGCGGGGCAGCGGGCATCCTCACGGTAGTGCGGGCCACGATGGCGCGAGCGTTGCGCAAGGTCAGCACCGAGCGCGGTGTCGACCCGGCGGAGCTGGTCCTGGTCGCCTACGGTGGCGCCGGCCCACTGCACGCCACCGCCCTGGCCCGCGATCTGGGCTGCCGCGCCGTGGTGGTGCCGCCTGCGCCCGGAGTGCTCAGCGCGTTAGGGCTGCTGCTCGCGCCGGCCCGCTATGAGGCGTCCCGGACGGTGGTGGCACCGGCAGTAGATGATCTCACCGGCGCGTGGCAGGCGCTGGAGGCGCAGGCCCGCGAGGAGTTGGAACGTCAGGGGGTGACCGGCGGTATCACGCTGAGCCGGCTGGCCGATGCCCGCTACGCCGGACAGTCGCATGAACTGCGGATCACCGTCGAGGCCGGCGCGGACCTGGCGCAGTTGCTGCACCACGCGCACCAGCAAGCCTACGGATATGCCCTGCCCGACGAACCCGTCACGATCGTCACCCTGCGGGTGGTGGCCCGGGGCGAACCGATCCTGTCCGAGCCGCCGAGCGAGTGGGACCAGGGCCAGCCTGCCGCACAGCGACGCCGGGAGCTGGGTGATCTCGGCATGGCCCGGGTGGTCTCTCGGGCTGGGCTGACGTCCGGGGATAAGGTCACCGGCCCAGCGCTGATCGAACAATCGGACACCACCACCCTGCTGGCCAGCGGCGAGGTGGCCGTACTGGATGACGTCGGGAACCTGGTAGTGCACCTCGATCCCTGACCCCTCCGGCGTGTCGCGCCCTCGTGCCCGCTGTTGCGACTGTGGCACAGTCAGCTCATGGGTGATCTTTACGGCAGCCGGGTGGATGCTCTCGAGCAGAGCTGGCAGCTGTGGGCGCAGCTCGGTGCCGGTCTGACCGCGGATCAGTGGTCTACCGCAACCCGGTGCCCTGGCTGGGATGTGGCTGCGCTCTACGCGCATCACTCCCTGTTTCCCCGCGATCTGAGCGTTCCGCTGCCGCCGTGGGATGCGCAGGGGCAACCCATGACGGCCGGGGAAGTCCTCCGGCGGTTCAACGCCTCGGATGGGCTGGCACACACGGTCGCCGAGACGGTGGCAGCCCAGGGGGTCTCGGAAGCCGCAGCGCACACCAGAACGGAGCTGATCGAGCGGTTCACCGTGCACGGACCGCAGGCGCTGCGGCGACTACGCCAAGCCAAGCCCACTCTGGTTGTGCCCTGGCCGGAGTCCGATGTGGTGATCACCCTCAGGGAGGCACTGCGGATTGTGGTGCTAGAAGCCACCGTGCACCTTCTTGACGTGCAGCGCGCTTTAGGCCAACCACCGGTCGTGCCACCGCTGGCGCTCAAGGACACCGTGCAGGTACTGGCCGAACTTGCCCCTGCCGTCGAGTTCATTGAGGCTGCGACCGGCCGCTCGACACATTCTCCGCTACCAGTGCTGCGCTAGCGGCCGCCCGGTAAACGTGCACAGTGAGGTTCCAATGACTGAGCTTTCCGCCGTTGAGCTGGAGGTATTCCGGCACGCGCTGGCCGGCGTCGCTGAGGAGATGGGGGTGGCGCTGCGACGTGCGGCGTACTCGCCGAACATCAAAGAAAGAGCCGACTGCTCGGCGGCGGTGTTCGACCGCGACGGGGAGATGGTCGCCCAAGCCGAGCACATCCCGGTCCACTTAGGCGCTATGCCGGCCAGCGTCCGCGCTGTGCTCGACACCTACGGTGAGCTGAGACCGGGCCAGCAGGTCTGCGTGAACGACCCCTACCTGGGTGGCACGCACCTGCCCGATCTGACCATCGTCGCCGCAGTGTGCGCCGATTCCGGCGAGTTGCTCGGGTATGTCGCCAACCGCGCGCACCACGCCGATGTGGGTGGCGCAGCACCAGGATCGATGCCCGCCAGCGCCACCGAGATAGCCATGGAGGGCATCCGGATCCCACCGATCCTGGTCGCCGACGCCGGTGGGGAGCGCGAGGACGTGCTGCGGCTGATCGCTGCGAACTCCCGCACCCCCCGGGAGCGGCGGGGTGACCTGCGAGCGCAGTTTGCGGCCAACCACGTCGGGGCCCGGCGGCTGCGCGAGCTCGCCGGCCGGATGGGACCGGCGCGGCTGTGGCAGGCCATGGCGGCCGTCTGCGACTACTCCGATCGGCGGGTCCGGGCCGCGGTGCAGCAGATCCCCGATGGCTGCTACCGCTACTCCGATGTTCTAGAGGTAGATAACGGCGTCACGATCCGCGCCGCGGTGACCGTCGCCAGCGACGAGGTGACCATCGACTTCGCCGGCACCGACCCCCAGATCCCGGTGAACTGCAACGCGGTGTTCGCGGTGACACTGTCCTCGGCGATGTTCGTCTTCCGGATGCTGACCGATCCCGCCGCACCACCCAACGCCGGCTGCTACCGGTCGCTGCATGTGCGCGCCCCGGAAGGCTCGGTGGTGCACGCGACGTTTCCCGCGCCGACCGCCGCCGGCAACGTCGAGACCAGCCAGCGGATCGTCGATGTCCTGCTCGGCGCGTTCGCCCAAGCGATTCCCGAGCGGGTACCGGCGGCCAGCCAGGGCACCATGAACAACTTGCTCATCGGCGCCGGCGCCAACAATGCCGATGGTGACTGCCAGCCGTTCAGCTACTACGAGACGCTCGGTGGTGGCGAGGGCGGCACTCCCGACCGTCCCGGCATGTCCGGGGTGCACACCGGGATGACCAACACTCAGAACACACCCGCGGAGGCGATGGAACTGGACTACCCGTTACGAGTGTGGCGCTACGAGCTGCGCTCGTCTTCGGGTGGCGCCGGCGTGCATCCCGGTGGGGACGGCTTGGTCCGGGAGGTTGAGGTGCTGGCCGACTGCACGCTGACCATCCAGTCCGAGCGCCGAGAAAATCCGCCGTGGGGACTAGCCGGCGGGCAACCTGGTGCGGTGGGGCACAACATCCTGCGTCGGACTGACGGGACCGAACAGCAGCTGCCCAGCAAAGGCACCTGGCAGGTCCACCGCGGCGACCGGATCCGCATCGAAACTCCCGGTGGCGGCGGCTGGGGGCAGGCGGCCACCTGACAACCGTCTCATGCCAGCCAGACCACCAGCCCGAGCGCGGCCAGCACCGTGACAACCGCCACCAGCACCAGCACGCGGCACAGCATTACCGCCGGGTCGGACTCGCCCGGACGCACACCCAAACCCGGATGGTGGTGAAGATGCAGATCAGCTGTGCTCATGAAATCAAGGGTAACGACGCTGTGGTTACCGCCCTGGTTACCTTGAGTTAGAAGCAGGCAAAATCACGTGTGGGTTGGCAGGCACCCGGTCGATGCGTCAAGATCGGAGCATGGTGCTCGACGCACTGCGGGCACTTCCGCCGACCCCGATGCTGATCCTGGCCTTCGTCTGCCCGGCGCTGGAGGCATCCACCATGCTCGGCGTGGTCTTTCCGGGCGAGATCGCGATCTTGGTGGCGGGCGCCGCCGCGCAACTCGGAACCCTCCCGCTGTGGGCAGTGATTCCCACCGGTGTGGCGGGCGCGATCATCGGCGATGCGGTCGGGTTCGGTCTCGGGCGCCGCTACGGCGCACGGTTGCTCGCGCGCTTACCGGAGCGTCTGGTCAAGCCGGAAGCAGTACGCGCGACGAATGAATTGATCCGCCGGCGCGGACCGATTGTCGTGCTGATCGGACGCGCGACGGCATTGTTGCGAGCATTGGTCCCCAGCCTGGCGGGCATGAGCGGGCTGAGCTGGCAGCGATTTTTGCCCTATAACGTCCTCGGTGGAGTGATCTGGGCGACGGTTGTGGCCGCCCTCGGTTACCTGGCCGGCGCGAGCCTGTCTGTGGTGCAGGAGCAGTTGGGCATGGCTAGCAACATCATCCTTGCCGCCCTGGTCGCAGTAGGGCTAGTGGTGTGGTGGCGTTCGCACGTCCGGCGGCGGGATGCAAAACTCTAAGCAACCAATATTGGCAAAAAGGTGAACTCCGGTAACGCTCACGGGTGGCCGTTGACCGACTTATCGTTACCTGACTATGATCCAGCTCACAGTTAGACAGACCTGTCTGTGCCTGCCTTCTTTCGTATACCGAGATGGCCGGCGGGCGCCATTCGCGAGGCGATCTCTTGCGACAGGAAGGAGTCCGCGAACAACCAATCACCGGTCCGCCTACTCATTCACTAAGATCCTACTCATTCATTAGAGAGGACAATCATGACCGATTACGATCCGAGAACGGCCACCGGAATCCCAACCGAGCCTGTCGGCTCCCTGCCTCGTCCAGCCAAGTTGCAGGCCGCCTACGCCGCCCACGACGAAGGAAAAATCGATCTAGCGGCGCTGCAAGCCGAACAAGAAGAAGCCGTAAAGGATTCGATCGAGCGATTTGAGGCCACCGGATCACCCATCATCTCCGACGGCGAGCAGCGTGTGTCCAGCTTCGCCACCTACCCCCTTACCGACACCCTTAACGGCACCGGGCTGGCCGACAACCTCGGCCCAGGCGGTCAGTTCTTCGCCATCTTCGCCGACGGCCACGGACGGCAACTACCCCGCCTTACCGGTAAGCCCTTCCGATACAAGTACCACGCCGCCGACTTCCTGAAGAAATCTATCCAATACGCCCACGTGCCCATGAAGCAGGCCGTGATTGCTCCTTCGATGATCGCCCTGCTGTACCCGCTCAAAGATGAGGTGCCCGGCTACTCTCGGGAAGAATTCGAAGAAGACATCGTCAACGAATGCGTGAAAGACATTCGCGAAGCATTCGCTGCCGGCGCCGCGCGCGTTTCCGTCGACTTCACCGAGGGTCGGCTGGCCACCAGGGAAGACCCGCGCAACCCATGGACCGGCGCCGGGCTACTTCCCCACTTCATCGAGTTGAACAACCGGGTGATGGCCAACTTCACCGCAGAAGAACGCCAGAAGATCGGCATCCACACCTGCCCAGGTGGCGACCGGGACTCGGTGCACAGCGCGGATGTGCCCTACAACAACCTGCTTCCGAGCATGTTCAAGATTAATGCTGGCTACTTCCTCATCCAGTTGGCCAGCGAGCGCGACCGCGACCCCGTGTACCAGTCCATCGCAGAAAACCTGCAAGATGACGCCGACGGCGTCGCCCAGATGGCCTACATCGGGGTGTGCGTGGGGCAGAGTCCCCGGCCGGAAAGCCCTCAAGAGATCTGCGATCAGCTGGTCAGGGCGGCAAACTTCATTGACAAGCAGCGGATCGGATCCACCGACGACTGCGGTTTCTCACCATTTAGCATCGATGAGAAGCCGAATCACGGTTCACCCGATTACGCCCGCGACATTGCGTTCCAGAAGATCAAGAACCGGGTCGAAGGAACGAGGATGGCCGCCGAGAAACTAGGCGTCAGCTAACCTAGTCGCGCATCACCGGGCCCGGTCGCTCACCCAAGCGACCGGGCCCGTCGGCGTGGGCGTTGCCCTCGTCTGGATGCAGAGGGCGGTAAATCAGGGCCTGAAAACCGCAGTCTGGATCCAGACTGCGGTCGGTGGCTGGGCGTGGGCGTGCAGGTCCTAGGATCTGCGGCGGAGGCGTATGGGCGCCTGGTGGCCCCCGCGGTCTTCAACACCGACGTG
>DATELN010000086.1:0-3019 GCA_035276605.1 Pseudonocardiaceae bacterium
GGCCGAGTCCGATGGTGTGCTGGCCGATCTGCAGGTCCTGGCGGCGCTGCGGGAGCTCCAGCAGGAACTGGTCGGCGCCGGCCCCCTCGAACCCCTGCTGGCCGATCCGGATACCACCGATGTCCTGGTCAGCGCACCTGACCAGGTGTGGGTCGAGCAAGGTGGCGAGCTACGCCGCACCGCGGTGCGCTTCGCGGATCCCGAGTCGGTGCGCCGCCTGGCCCAGCGGCTGGCGCTGGTCGCCGGGCGGCGGTTAGACGACGCGTCGCCCTTCGTGGACGCTGCGCTGCCCGGCGGTATCCGGCTGCATGCCGTGTTGCCGCCGATCGCTATCGGTTGCACCTACATCTCGCTGCGAGTGCTGCGACCGGCCAGCCACGGGCTGGCTACCTTGCAGGACACCGGCAGCGTGTCAGCCGAGGCAGCAGCTCTGCTGCGGGCCATCGTGGCCGCGCGGCTGGCCTTCCTCGTCGTGGGAGGAACTGGCAGTGGCAACACGACCCTTCGCTTGAGACACACCTATTGGGTGATGTCCGATCGTCCCTAGGTGCGGGGACGGCGCGGCGGTAGCGGGCCGGTAGACCTCCGGGTAGCGGCCTCTGACCAGCACGGTAACAGGGAGTAGACCCCCGTACATCGCTCCTGCGCCGGTTGTCCACCATGGTGTCCGCGTCATGATCGCTGCGGACGATAGTGAGGCAGGCACGAAGGCACCAGTTCCGCATTAGGGCACATGCTCAGGCCCGCGTCCGGTCCGCCGCCGGTTCTGACCTGCGACGAGGCAGACAACCCGGCGGGGCAGACCATGGGCTACCACGCCGGAAACAGCCCGTTTCAGCCGCCTGGAGGGGATATCCCGGTCTGCCTCGGCGCCGCCGTGGCGAACTCGGATCAGGTAGCCGTTCGCGGGGTCTGCGGGAACGCTCCGCGGGGCGCGGCTACTACGGATCCACTACCGAACTACTACGGAATCGCTGTCACGCCAGCTCACCCCTTACTACGGTGATCATGAGTTCGGTGCTGTCGGAGGCTAAGGGGACCGTGGGTCGGGTATGAACACAATGATCAAAATTTTGGCGAACTCACCGGGTTGGATCGACAGCCCACCCAGGCGCAGCCACAGCTTGGCTGGGACGGTGAGATCAACTGGCAATCCCCTGAAACCGTAGAGACTCGGTTTATGGTGATCTTGCAATTGGGTTGGTGTTCTGCGCCGCGCGCCGGTGGGGCAGGCCCTTGGGCCTGTCCGCGGTGTGGGTCTGCCAGGGGCCGTAGAGGTCTCCGGGGTCAAGGGCGGCCGGAGGGCGTCGCCGTGGCGATCGCGTCAGCGACCCTTGAGGCTGGAGGGGCGGGTCGGCCTGCACGCACCCGCCGCCGAACCCGAACCGCCTACACCAGCAACGGCACTCAGTCCGCCCATACCCACATGGCCACGATACGTTGTGTTGTCGTCCACCCACCAGCGGTCGCCGACCGCGTTCCGACAGACATTGTTGCATTTACGGCAAAGTGGGCCCTCACCATGCCCGAAGCGAGGAACAATACCCCTCGGGGACGACCGAAAACCGTGACAAACCGGGCATCTAAGGGTCCGTAGCGCGGTCTTTACGCCTCCCGCTGGACCAGTTCCGGTTAGCTGATCGCTTAATGCAACTGTGCCGTCTGGACTACGCAACCCGCAGCTGATTCGTCGCTGCGCGCAACTGGACATCGACACCCCCCAAGACACCACCAGCGCCGCCTGTGGGTGCCGAATTGGTCATCCACCTCATGCGACCTGGGAGTATTCGTGGATCAGGCCGCCGAGCCGGTCGCGGCGTCGGACGCGAAGCTGGGAAGGCAACGCAGGGGGTGGAAGCGGTTGCAGCGGCGCTGCCTGGTCCAGCGTTCGGTGAGGCCGGTGGGTGTTGAAGTGCGCCACGTACTCGGCCAGCACCGTCCCAAGCTGGCGCCGGTTGAGGATCAGCATCCGATCCAGCAACTCGCGGCGGACGGTGCCGATCCATCGCTCAGCGATGCCGTTCGCTCGAGGTGCCCGCACCGGAGTACGCAGGATGCGAATGGTCTCGGTGGCGAACACGGTGTCGAAGACGGCGGTGAACTTGCTGTCGCGATCGCGGATTAAGAACCTGAACTGAGTCGCGCGGTCGCCGAGATCCATCAGCAGGTTGCGTGCCTGCTGGGCGACCCAGGCTCCGGTCGGGTTCGCGGTGATGCCCAGCAGGTGCACGCGGCGGGTGGCATGCTCGATGACGAACAGGACGTAGAGCCGCTGTAGCAGCACCGTGTCAACGCAAAAGAAGTCCGTGGCAAGAATGCCGTGTGCTTGGGTACGCAGGAATTCTGGCCAGCTCGGCCCTTCGCAGCGAGGCGCGGGGTCGACGCCGGCTCGCTTGAGGATCGACCACACCGTGCTGGGCGCAAGCCAGTAACCCAGCCCGGCAAGTTCGCCGTGGATCCGGCGGTATCCCCAGGTTGAATTCTCTGACGCTAGCCGCAGCACTAGCCGGCGCAGCTCGGGAGCCGTGCAACGGCCGCCGGTACGGCGGCGTCGCGGCTGGGTCCAGCGTCGGGTGACCAGGTCCCGGTGCCACCGCACGATCGTGGCAGGGGTGACGATCCGCTGCAGGTGGCCAGCCTGGTTGAGCAACCGGGTCAGCGCCGCGAACACTGCTCGGTCCGCCCACGACAGACGGGGCCGGTGGACCTGGCGACGCAACACGGCAACCTCATGCCGCAGCACCAGAATCTCCGCATTCTTCGATCGCGAGCTACGAGCCAGCAGCCAAAACCAAGCCATCACCTGCCGGAAGACGAGATAAAGCAGTCGAACCGCCACAGCCTGCGATCATGCCCGACAGTCACCGCCCGAAACGCTGCAGGTCACGGCCATGGATGACCAGTTCGGCACCCACAGGCCAACCTAGGCGGTCACCACGCCGTACGGGACAGCAAGAATCCCACCGGGCCCACGCTGAGATTCACCACCGCAGCATGGTCCGCGTTCACCACCGGCATC
>DATELN010000087.1:0-10460 GCA_035276605.1 Pseudonocardiaceae bacterium
GAGAGCAGCTTGCCGGCCAGCCCCCGTGACCGGGTCGCGAGCCGGTCGGCTACCTCACGAAGCACAACCGCAGCCGGGGAGCTGGGCTCCGCCAGCACCAGCGGAGTGCCAGCATCTCCGGTCTCGCGCAGCCGCGCATCGAGCGGCACCTGACCCAGCAGCGGAACCTCGCTGCCCAGCGAGCGGGTCAGCGCGTCGGCGACCGCCTGGCCACCACCGGAGCCGAACAGATGGTTGCGCGACCCGTCGGGCATCTCCAGCCAGGACATGTTCTCCACCACGCCGATCAGCCGCTGCCGGGTCTGCAGGGCGATCGACCCGGCCCGCTGCGCCACGTCCGCGGCGGCTCGCTGCGGGGTGGTGACGACGAGCAGCTCGGCGGTGGGAATCAGCTGCGCCACCGAGATGGCGATGTCGCCGGTACCCGGTGGCAGGTCGAGCAGCAGCACGTCGAGATCGCCCCAGAACACGTCGGCGAGGAACTGCTGCAGCGCCCGGTGCAGCATCGGTCCCCGCCACACCACCGGCGTGTTGTCCTTGGTGAACATGCCGATCGAAATCACCTTCACGCCATGCGCGACCGGCGGCATGATCATTTTCTCGACCTGGGTGGGCCGCGCGGTGGTGCCCAGCATGCCCGGCACTGAGTGGCCGTAGATGTCAGCGTCGACCACCCCGACCGACAGGCCCCGATCGGCCATCGCGGCCGCCAGGTTCACCGTCACCGAGGACTTACCGACCCCGCCCTTACCGGAGGCGACGCAGTACACCCGGGTCAGCGACGCTGGCTCGGCGAACGGAATACGGGGCTCCTCGGCGGTGCCGCGCAGTTGGCGGCGTAACGCGGTGCGCTGGGCGTCGCTCATCACGTCCAACTGCACGTGCACGTCTTGAGCGCCCGGCACGGCGCGGACCGCATTGCTGACCCGAGAGGTGATGGTGTCGCGCATCGGGCAGCCGGCGATCGTTAGCCACACCGCCACCGTTACTGTCCCCTCGGGCGTCACGGTTACGTCCTTGACCATGCCTAGCTCGGTGATCGGCCGGTTGATTTCGGGGTCGTGTACCCCGTCCAGCGCGGCTCGGACCGCGTCGACCGACGGGGCGGTCTGGATGGAGGCCACGGGTGGCACCAACCTTCCGGTTGAGAGTGGGTCTTTAATTCCATGCTAGGCGTTTCGCTGCTGGCTGCTCATCGGGCGGCGCCCAACCACGTGCCTATGCGGCCTGCTCAGCCGCGTTTACTGCGCCGGTAGGCGGCGGACCGCTCCGGGGCCGACCGATCCGCCGCCGCGGATTCCGGCGGGTTCTGATCCCGCTGCTCGGTCAGCCGCCCCAGTTCCGAACGCAGGAAATCGCGGGTAACCACCTCGCCAACCGCCAGGCGCAGCGCCGCCAGTTCCCTGGCCAGGTACTCGGTGTCAGCTTTGGTGCGCTCGGCGCGGGCTCGATCCTC
Organism: Pseudonocardiaceae bacterium; assembly: GCA_035276605.1. Lineage (GTDB taxonomy): Bacteria > Actinomycetota > Actinomycetes > Mycobacteriales > Pseudonocardiaceae. The sequence goes on from DATELN010000087.1 coordinate 1,457, forward strand.
CTCTAGCGCTACCCGGTCGCGGTCGTCCTGCCGGTTCTGTGCGAGCAGGATGAGCGGCGCCGCGTAGGCCGCCTGCGTGGAAAAGGCCAGGTTGAGCAGGATAAACGGGTAAGGATCCCAACGCAGTGAGACCGCCGCCAGGTTCAGCGTGATCCATACCACGACCACCACTGTCTGTACGGCCAGGAATCGGCCGGTGCCCAAGAAACGGGCGATCCGCTCGGAGAACCGGGCGAAGGCATCCGGATCCACGCGGGGTGTCAGCCGCCGGGGCCCACGTGGTAGGTCCAGCCGGCTTGCCGAATAGTGCCAACGTGACTCAGCCACCGGTCACCTCACCAGACCAGTCAGGGGTGAGCCAGGCCTCCTGCTGCCGCCAGTCGTCGGGCAACGCGGCGTCCAGGAGATCATCCACACTCACCGCACCGAGCAGATGGTCCTCGGGATCCACCACCGGCGCGCAGACCAGGTCATAGGCGGCGAAATAGCGAGTGACCTCGGCTAGTGTCGCGTTCGGCCCGAGCCTGGCCAACTCGGTGTCCAGCACCCCGGCTACCAGGTCGGACGGGGGCTCGCGGAGCAATCGCTGCAAGTGGGCGCAGCCCAGATAGCGCCCTGTCGGAGTGGCGGTTGGCGGCCGGCACACGAACACCATGCTCGCCAAGGCGGGGGTCAGCTCGGGATTGCGCACCCGGGCCAGTGCCTCGGCGACGGTGGCGTCCGGGGTGAGCACCACCGGCTCCGGGGTCATTAGGCCGCCGGCGGTGTCCGAGGAGTAGGCCAGCAGGCGGCGGACCGGCGCCGACTCCTCGGGAGCCATCAACCGCAGCAAGCGTTCTCGCTCGGTCTGGGCAAGCTCACCAAGCAGGTCAGCGGCGTCGTCGGGGTTCATGGCCTCCAGCACGTCGGCGGCGCGCTCATCGCCCAACCGGCCGAGCACTGCGGCCTGCTCCTCCTCGGACAGCTCCTGGAGCACGTCCGCGAGCCGCTCGTCATCGAGCGCGTCAACCACCTCGTCGCGGCGTTTGCCGGGCAGCTCACGCAACGTGTTGGCGACCTCAACCGCACGCATTCCTTCGAACATGGCGAGCAGCTGCTCGGCGCCCTGCCCGCGGGAGGACACCTCGGCCAGCGTCAAGCCCGCAACCTCATCCCACCCGAGCACCTCAACCGGACCGCGCCGGCCGAGTCGGCCGGTGCGCTCGCGGACCGCCAGCTTGGAGATCACCCAGTCTCTGGTGCGGGTCTGTTCGATTCCGGCGTCCACCACGTATGCGACAGCGCCGGTCGCGGCCACGTGAACCCGGGTGTCCAGGATCTCCCCGATCACCAGTGTCTCGTTGGGCCGCAGGGTGAACTTGCGCAGGCTCACCGTGCCGGTCGACAGCACCACCGCACCTGGCTCGATCGAGGTGACCCGCAGCATCGGTACGAAGATCCGTTGCCGGATGTGGAGCTCGATGACCAGTCCGAGCACACGCGGCGGCCGGGGACCGATGCGCAGCGCGGTGACCAGGTCGCGGACCCTACCGATCTGCTCGCCGTCGGGCCCGAATACGGGCAGGCCAGCTACCCGCGCAGCAAAAACCCTGCTCGCCGTGGCCACGGTACGAGGCTAGCGTCCGCGGTTGCGCTGTTCGGAGTCGAACCGGTATCTGACGGTGCCGCCCAGGGGCGGCTCAGCGGTAGCAGTAGGAATCTGAGGAAGCGTCACCGCCTTGTAGCCGAACCTGGTGTACGCGCAGGCCCCGGAAGTCGTCACCGTGCGGGAAGAATCCGCGGTCGATGGTCAGTCCGCCGGTGGGGTCGGCGTCGATCTTGGCCATCCAGGCGCCAACACCTTCGGGGAAGAACTGATCATCCCAGGAGCCGTATAGCGAGTTGGTGAGGTAGATCCGCTGCCCGTCCCGGCTCACCTCGACCATTTGCGGGCCGCCGGCCAACGGCTGATCGGGTTCGGCTGGATGAGCTGCGCGCTCGACAATCCCTCCCAGCCTGATCGAGCCGGTTTCCTGTGGGTTCGCTGGATCCGACACGTCGTACTGCTTGAGCTCACCGGTACCCCAACACGACACGTACAGTTGCCGATCATCGACTGACAGGTTGATGTCGGTGATCAGGGGTGGTACGGCTCCGAAGGGTTTCAGCGCCGGAGGTAGCAAGTCAGGTTCAGCGGGTTCGGCTGGGATGGTGATCACCTTGTCCACCGCCCAGCTGCCGTTTTCGCGCTGCCAGCGCCACACCGAGGCGGACAGGTCCTGGGTGGAGACCACGACACCGACGAATCCCCAGCTAGCCTCGGGGTCGTGCGCCGGGCGTAGCTCGAGGACCATCTGGTGGTGTGCTCCCAGGTCGACTTGCTGGAGGTGCTTACCGGCGGTGAGGTCCCAGAAGTGCAGCGCGTGGCCGTACTTGTTGGCCAGCAGCAGCTCGGGGTTGACCCCGTCTTCCACCATGGACGGCGTGCCCCATTCGCTGGTGATCAGCGTGTTCTGTTTGAGGTGCCACCAGGCGTCATACGACAGGTACTGCGGGCCGCGGTCGCGTTCCCACGGCCCTAGCACGTCGAACGTGGCATGGTCGAGCAGCGCGATCCCGCCCGGCCCTTCGTTGCCGTGGGCGCCGCCCAGGCAGGACAGGAAGATACCCTCCGGGCCACAGTGCAGGGTGTGCGGCCGGGAATAGCCGGCCTTGTCGGCCAGTTCGTTAGCGCTGATCGTCTTGACCAGAGTGGGATTGGCCGGATCCGGGTGGGTGTCATAGACATGCACCTCCGAGCTCCGGAGCCCGGGCAGCAGCAGGTACCGGCGCCGCAGGTCGTCGGTGGCATGACCCTCATGGGCTAGCGCGCTGCTGCAGGCGTTCCAGCCGAAATGGTGCAGCTCGTTGCCCGCGCTTGGCAGGTCCGCCCAGCCCACTACCTGGCCGAACGTCGATGAGCCTGGGTTGACGTCGACGACGGTGAGTGCGTCGGGCCGCTGGGCCGCGCGATCGAAGGCCACGACGTAGGCGAGCTTTTCAGCCGGTGCGGCAGCCGCCTCGGCGGGGCTGCGGTAGAAAGTCGGGTCGGGGGACGCTGGCGCCGGTGCGTTCATCACATTCTCCTGAGGTTGGGGCGAAATCGCGTAAGTGATCGGTTAGTGGTCACCAAACGCGACACATAGCGCTGGCCAACCGACGGAAATCGAGGTATCGCCGCATGAACAGCCACGCGTTAGCCAAAGACGGCACGTCGAAGCATCCCGGATGCCGCACCGCGGCAGTATATCGAGTATTTCGCCCAGAAGGACCGGTGAAAATGAGTGGTACCGCTGGGACAGCTGCCGTCGCCCGGTCACTATCAGCGATCTCTGCACGCAGCCGTCATACTGGCGAGTAATCCCGCACCACGCTGACTTGGTCCGCCGCCGGTAACGAAAGGTTCCCTCATGGCCCGACTCGCTCAGACCGACGGTCTCACCGAGATCCAGCAGGAGATCCTGGCAACGGTGAAGACCTTCGTGGACAAGGAGATCATCCCGGTCGCCCAGGAGCTGGAACACACCGACACCTACCCGCACGAGATCGTCGAGGGCATGAAGCAGATGGGCCTGTTCGGGCTCACCATCCCCGAGGAATACGGCGGCCTAGGCGAGTCTCTGCTGACCTACGCGCTAGTCGCGGAGCAGATCGCCCGAGGCTGGATGAGCGTGTCCGGCGTGATCAACACGCACTTCATCGTGGCGTACATGATCAACCAGCACGGCACCGAGGAGCAGAAGCAGTATTACCTGCCGGGTATGGCCGAAGGTCGCATTCGCGGTGCCTTTTCCATGTCGGAACCGGAGCTGGGGTCCGACGTCGCGGCGATCAAGACCAGGGCCCGGCGCGACGGGGACGGCTACATCGTCGACGGCGCAAAGATGTGGCTGACCAACGGCGGGACCTCGACCCTGGTGGCGACGCTGGTCAAGACCGAAGAGGGGGCGGCGAAGGCGCACCACAACCTCACCACGCTGCTGGTGGACAAGCCCACTGGTTATGGAGAGGTTGCTCCCGGGCTCAGCGTTCCCGGCAAGATAGACAAGATGGGATACAAGGGCGTCGACACCACCGAGTTGGTGTTCGACGGCTACCGAATCGGCGCGGACAAGGTCCTCGGCGCCGCGCCCGGCAAGGGCTTCGCCCAGATGATGGATGGCGTGGAGGTGGGACGGGTCAATGTCGCCGCCCGGGCCTGTGGCATCGCCATCCGCGCCTTCGAACTTGCGGTCGACTACGCCCAGCAGCGCAAGACCTTCGGCAAGCCGATCGCGCAGCACCAGGCAATCGCCTTCAAGCTAGCCGAGATGGCCACCAAGGTCGAAGCCGCGCACCTGATGATGGTCAACGCCGCCCGGCTCAAGGATTCCGGCGAGCGCAACGACGTACAGACCGGCATGGCCAAGCTGCTGGCCAGCGAATACTGCAAGGAGGTCACCGAGGACGCCTTCCGCATCCACGGCGGGTACGGCTACTCCAAGGAATATGAGATCGAGCGGCTGATGCGTGAAGCGCCGTTCCTGCTCATCGGCGAAGGCACCAGCGAGATCCAAAAGACGATCATCAGCAAGGGATTGCTACGAGAGTACGCTGCGCGAGGATGATCCCAGTGTTGGTACGACGGGGTACCTCGTCGACGAGGTGATGCGTGATGACCAGTCCGTTCAAAGCTCAGGGCCAGATGCCCGGCCTGCCCACTCCGCCTACCGGCTGGCCCATCGGCTCTTACAGCACCTATGCCGAGGCGCAGCGCGCGGTGGACCACCTCGCTGACAACCAGTTCCCGGTCGCCGAGGTCACGATTGTCGGGGTGGACCTCATGCTGGTGGAGCGGGTATTGCGCCGGTTGACCTGGGGTCGCGTCCTCAGCCAGGGAGCGGCGTCGGGTGCCTGGTTCGGTCTGTTCGTCGGGGTGCTGCTGAGTCTGTTCGCGTCCCAAGCCGGGACCGGGATCATCCCGATCCTGGTGGGCTTGGCCACCGGTGCGGTATTCGGCACCGTGTTCGCAGCAGCCGGTTATGCCGCCACCCGTGGCCGCCGGGACTTCGCCTCGTCGAGTCAGCTGGTGGCCGGCCGTTACGACGTTCTCTGCCAGCCGCGGCACGCCGAGCAAGCCCGCGACATGCTCGCCAAACTCGCCATGGGCCCCGGCCCGGCCCCCGCCTGATGAGCTGCCCGAATCCAGATATGTCTCCATGTCGGGTGGGTGGACGGTGGTAGGCCTTTACCCGTCAAGCGGGTGCCGCCAGCGCAAACCGGGAAATCTTGCGTAGTCCCGGTCGCTGGTTACCCATTCGCACCCTGACTCGATCGCCAGCGCCGCCAGGAAGGCGTCCGGCACGAGGTCGCCCTTTGTACCGGCTTGGCCGCACAGCCGAACAAAAATCGACCAATGCTGCGCACCAGGAGATACCGGTTGGCAGGCTGGCTGGTCGCGAACTGCCCGGGCGAAGGCCAACGCCTCGGGCAGTGAGCTTGGTTCGCGAAAGATCCGGGGATGGGTGACGACTCGCACGAAACCGCTGAGTACGAGGTCGGAGCTCGCGTAGCTTGAGTCGCCATTGACGGTACTTTCCAACCACTCCCGATAGTGCTCGTGGTTGATCGCATCTCGGCGGAATGCGTATACCAGGACGTTGACATCAGGAAGGAACACGGCCCTCCATCACCTCCTGTAGGGCCGCACTGTCATCCAGGTCCACGCCAGGCAGGACACCTCCCCTCGCGACAGACACTGGAAGCTCGACTCGCTCCCGCTTGTCGAGCCGTTCAGCCTCAGACAACAGCCGGCGAAGGGCCTCCTCGAAAACCGAAGTCAAGCTGCGATCTTTGCGCGCCGCGTAGCTCTTCGCCCGCCGCAGCAGCTCATCATCGACCCGCAAGGTGGTACGCACCATCAAGGCATATCCTCATGACATATATATGTCACCGGGTCTCGCCGACGGGGCGGCGGGCAGGCAGTGCCAGCTGATGAGAGCTTCCACGAGGCCGGTGACGATGGGCAAGGTTGCCAGGGTGTGGGCGTCGCACCAGCGCGCGTCGTCAGCGTCGTCGCCCGGACGAAGTGTGCCGCCGGCCGGCCGGCAGCCGTAGTCATAGATGTCGAAGATCCCTCCGTCTGGGGCATGCCGTTGCACCTGCCCCAGTAGCTGGACAATCTCAACTACCAGACCGGTCTCCTCGGCCACCTCGCGGATCACCGCCTGAGCATCGGTCTCGCCCGCCTCCACCCGACCGCCGGGCACCGACCACCGTCCGCGGCCCGGCTCGTGTGCCCGTCGTACCAGCAGCAGCCGGCCCGCGTCATCGAAGATAACCGCCCCGACGCACCGAATTCGCCGCTCGGCTAGGTCTGTCATCAGCGATCACGGTAGTAGGCTTGCTGGTGTCGCCGCTTGATCGACGGTGCAGATGCGCCACAATGACGGGATCGGCTGTCTACGGTGGCGGGACAGGTAGGTCACGGTGAGTGCAAAGACGCTGCAGGCAGCGCTGACATGATCGGTCGGCAGTCCAACGTCCTGCTCAACCCCGCCGTGGAGCGGCGGGTGATCCGGGTGCGGCGGCACTGGGCAGTCCTGATCAAGCCGCTGGTGCAAACCATCGCCGTCTTGATCGTGGCGTTCGTGCTGTCCAAGCTGCTCAGCCAGGTCGCCATCGACATGTGGTTGCTGCAGTCCTTGCTCTGGTACATAGCCGTCGCAGCGTTGATCCGCTACGCCTGGATGGTGCTGGAGTGGTGGGTTGAAATTATCATCGTCACCGACAAGCGGTTCATGGTCACCAGCGGCATCATCGAGACGAAGAACTCGATGATGCCGATCACCAAGGTGACGGACATGAGCTTTATGCGTCCGCTTCTCGGGCAGGTGCTCGGTTACGGCACCCTGCGGATCGAGTCGGCCGGTCAAAAGCAGGATTTGGAGTACATCAGGTTCCTACCCCGCCCTGAGGAGGTCTTCCAAGCGATCTCCGAGTTGATCTTCGGTGACAAGAAGCAACCCCGGACACACAACCTTGAACGCCCACCCGTTTCCCGTCGCCGGCGCCGGCCCCGCATAGGCTGGTCTGACCCTAATCGAGGCTTGCCGTAGTCCGGTGTAGTTGGGAGAGACTGGCGCTGGTGCGTATCGACTTGCACGCCCACTCCACCGCGTCCGATGGAACGGACAGTCCCGCCCAACTCATGGCCGCCGCCGCCGCGGCTGGTCTCGCCGTGGTGGCATTGACTGACCACGACACCACCACCGGGTGGGCCGAGGCCGTCGAGTCCCTTCCGGCTGGCCTGCGGTTGGTGCAAGGTGCGGAGTTCTCCTGCGTCGCACCGGACGGTCGGGGCGGTCAGGCTTCGGTTCACCTACTCGGCTACCTGTTCGATCCCGATGCGAGTGCGATCATCGCCGAACAGGTCAGGCTGCAGGAGGAGCGACGCACCCGGTTGCACACCATGGCGGCGCGGATGGCCGCGGACGGGTTCCCAATAGACCCGGACGCACTGCTCGGCGACCTCCCGAGGGAAGTTCCAGCCGGCCGTCCGCATCTGGCGCGTGCACTGGTGTCAGCTGGTGTGGTGGACAGCGTCGATGAGGCTTTCCATCGGTTCCTGAGCGTTGGCGCTCGGTATTACCTCGATAGGGCCGACACCGATGTGACCACGGCCATCCGGATGGTGCGCGACGCGGGCGGGGTTGCGGTGCTGGCGCACGCTGCGGCGCGTCGCCGCGGGCCGGTGATCGAACACACTGTCATCGCTGAGCTCGCTGAGCAGGGGCTAGCCGGAGTGGAAGTCGACCACCCCGATCACGCCGCTGCGGATCGCGCCGCCTTGCGCGACCTCGCGATCGACCTGGATCTGGTGATCACCGGCTCGAGCGACTATCACGGCACTAACAAGACGGTGTCACTCGGACAGGAGACGACCGACCCTCAATCACTTGAGCGGATCGAGCACCTCGCCACGGGCAACATCGTCACTACGGATGGGTACGGTAGGCGCAATGCCACGGCAAGCTCAGGGTGAGTTGGATCTTGGTGGTCTGCCCCGGCCGCTGGTGCGGGTCACCCCTGCCAAGCTCAGCACCTGGATCGGCTGCCCGCGTCGCTACCGGATGGCGTACCTTGACCGGCCCACTCCAGCACGTGGTGGTGCCTGGGCGCACAACACGCTGGGGGCGGTGGTGCATAGTGCACTGCGTGCGTTGTTCGATCTCGCACCGGGGCGGCGGCGCCCGCATGCGGCGGCTGCGCTGGTGGCCGCACACTGGTCCGGGGAGGGCTTTGCCGACGATGCGCAGGCCGCGGACTATCGCAGCCGCGCGCAGAACTGGGTGGCGCGCTACGTCGAGGAGCTCGACCCTTTTCTCGATCCGGTAGGCGTCGAACGGTGGGTCTCCGCGCCGACCCAGCGGATCGTCGCCGAAGGCCGGGTGGACCGAATTGACGAGCGGGACGGCGAGCTGGTCGTGGTGGATTACAAGACCGGCCGCCAGGAGCTCACGGTCGACGACGCACGCGGCTCGCAGGCGCTGGCGCTGTACGCTTTCGCCGCGCGGCGCACCCTACGCCGGGACTGTCGCCGGGTGGAGCTGCACCACTTGCCTACCGGCACCGTCGCCGCCTGGGAGCACACCGAGCAGTCGCTGACCAGGCACCTGCGGCGTGCTGAGGAGGCGGCTGAAGAGATCGCGCTGGCCACCGACACTCTGGAGACGGGAGGTGATCCGGAAATCCTGTTCCCACCGGTGCCTGGGCGGGCCTGCTCATGGTGCGATTTCCGCCGGCACTGCCCCGAGGGGCGCGCCAGTGCGCCCGACCTCCTGCCGTGGTCGCTGCTCGCGCCGTGACCGTACTGCGCGATCGAACCACTCTGGGGCTGTCCGGTGTGCTGGCCGGAGGCCTGGTGGCGCTGGCGACCGCAGTGTGCCTGGCTCAGTGGCTGGCCGTTGGTTCAGGCGATCCCGGTCCCGGCTCGGTGGCGGTTGGC
>DATELN010000088.1:0-19108 GCA_035276605.1 Pseudonocardiaceae bacterium
AACTACTGATCATCCCCACCACGACGGCGACAACCACGGCCCAGCGAAGCCCACGTGCATCGACAGCGCCACTTACCTAGCCGGGGACCCATCAAGCACTTTTGGACCACGCCTGCCTTGGCCGCCGATTTACCGGGCAGACACCCAACGACTTTCGTATAACAGCCGAACAGTGCCGCCAGGTGGAACGTGGCGGCAGTATCGCGTCATGGTTCGGCGACTACCCGCTGGGACCGGCATGGTTTTCGCTTGACCTACAGGCGAACCGAGGAAAGCAGGTTTCGTAGGCACACTGCCGACGAGACGGCACCCAGTGGGCTGATCTTGCAATATGGCTTACCGGTCAATCAGTCCAGGACGACGGGCAGTGCGGCAAGCCCGTGCGGGAGTACGCCGGGTTGCCAGGTCAGATGTTCGGGCGGCACCGCTAGCCGCAGCCGTGGAAAGCGGGCGAGCAGGCTGCCCAGTGCGATGCGGCCTTCTAGCCGGGCCAACGGCGCCCCGAGGCAGTGGTGGATTCCGTACCCGAAGGCCAGGTGCGGGGTGTCGGTGCGGGTGATGTCCAACCTGTCGGGCTGCGCGGCGCACGCCGGGTCGCGGTTGGCAGCGAGCAGCCCGGGGATCACGAGCTGACCTGCTGGGATGGTGATCCCACCGATGTCCACCGGCTCGGTGGTGCGGCGAGGGGTCGCCACTTGCAGCGGCCCGGTGAAGCGCAGCAGTTCTTCGATCGCGATGCCGAGTCGATCCGGCTGCGCGCGCAGCAGCGCTAGCTGCTCGGGATGGGTCAGCAGCGCCAGGACCCCGTTGCCGATCAGGTTGACGGTGGTCTCATGACCGGCGACAAGCAGCAGCCACGCCATCGACGTGAGCTCGTCTTCCGACAACTGGTCTGCGCCGTCACGGACGGCCACCAGCGAGGAGAGCAAGTCGTCGGTGGGGTTGACTCGCTTGGCGGCCACGAGCTCCCGCAGCAAGCTGACCATGGCGATGCTCGCTGCGACGAACACGGCTGGATCGCCCAGCACTCCTCTCCCCGCCGTAATGGAAGACAGCTCACGGAAGTGCGCGCGGCGCTGTGCCGGCACGCCGAGTAGCTCGCAGATCACGGTGATCGGCAGCGGGTAGGCGAACGCGTCGATCAGGTCCACCTGGGCCGCATCGGCCATCGTGTCGCACAGCTCGTCGGTGATCTGCTGAATGCGCGGCGCGAGTTGCTCGATGCGGCGGCGGGTAAACGCGGCGGTAACCAACCGGCGCAGCCGGATGTGGTCGGACCCGTTGCAGTTGAGCATGTGACTGGACGTCGCAGCGATTACTTCGGCCGACAGCAACCCCCCGCCAAGGATGGCGCCCGTGGCTTCCCTTTTGATGATCCGCGGGTCATGCAGCGCCTGGCGCACCTCCTGGTGCCCGGTGATCAACCAGGCCGGCTGCCCACCGGGAAGAGTGATCCGGTGCACCGGGCCGGCCGCAGCCAGCGCTGCGTAGGCGGCCTGCCGCTGGCCTGAACCGGTAGCAGTGAACGGGTCCACGTTCATCGTCGGGACAGCAGTCACGTGGTGACCTCCCTCCAGGCGTCGATACAGCGCGGTGCTGGCCACCAGCGTCAGTGGTGACCTGCGGGTCACCGACATCATCCACATCACACCGAAACCGGCTTCCCCGGTCCAGCTGGTTATTGTCCTCCGGCAGCTACACCAGCCCAGTGGGAATGCGCCGGCGCCGACTCAGGGGCATCGAAGGTAAGCGACCCGGGTCTTCCAGTAGTTGATCTCCGCTCGGTCCCTCGCAGGCAAGCGGGGTACCACCATCGGCGCCGCGTCTGGGCTCGCACTCACCAGACTCCATACCTCCATTGCGCCGGCGGTGGCTCACCTCGGTATGAGGCTACCTGTCGTGCAACGGTGGCCGTGCTGTTCGCAGGACCGCTTCGTCGCTAGAACCAGCGTGGCGCCGCCCCATGTGGAAGGCCACCAACGCGACCGCCAACACCAACTGAACCGTCGCCGCGGCGCCTGGATGCGGGCACCAGGACGCGACACACCGGGCACGAGGGCGCGACACGCCGGCGAGCGGGGCGTTTCGGTGGTGTCGTGTCCGGGTAGGCACCACCGGTGGCTGGTCAGGCGGTGGATCGGAGGAGGACAACGTGAAGGCATTGACCTGGCAGGGCAAGCGCGACGTGCGGGTGGAGACCGTCCCTGATCCCAGGATCCAGCAGCCGACCGACGCGATCGTGCGCGTCACCAGCACCAACATCTGCGGTTCCGACCTGCACCTGTACGAGGTGCTGGGGGCGTTCCTGGAGCCCGGGGACATCCTCGGCCACGAACCGATGGGCATCGTCGAGGAGGTCGGCCCCGAGGCCGCCGTGCACATCCAGCCCGGCGATCGAGTCGTGCTGCCGTTCAACATCTCCTGCGGGCACTGCTGGATGTGTCAACGCCAGCTGTTCGCCCAGTGCGAGACCACGCAGGTACGCGAGCACGGCAAGGGAGCGGCCCTGTTCGGCTATACCAAGCTCTACGGCAGCGTGCCGGGTGGCCAGGCAGAGTACCTGCGGGTGCCGCAGGCCCAGTTCGGCCCGATCAAGGTCCCGGAAGGGCCACCGGACGACCGGTTCGTCTACCTGTCTGACGTCCTGCCGACCGCCTGGCAGGCCGTGGTCTACGCCAACGTCCCCAAGGGCGGCTCGGTGGCGGTGTACGGGCTGGGCCCGATCGGGCAAATGTGCACCCGAATCGCCGGACACCTGGGTGCGGAGCGGGTCTTCGGTATCGACCTGGTGCCCGAGCGGTTGGCGACCACCCGCCAGTACGGCGTTGAGGCCATTGACACCCGCCAGATCAAGGACGTCCCAGCGTACTTGCACGACGCCACCGACGGCCGCGGACCAGATGCGGTGATCGACGCCGTGGGAATGGAAAGCCACGGCGATCACGCCGCGCAGATCGCCCAGCAGATGGCAACCATGCTGCCGGACTCCGTCGCCGAACCCATGATCAAGAACCTGGGCATCGACCGGCTGGGCGTCCTGATCGACTCCATTAAGACGGTCCGCCGCGGCGGCACCGTGTCACTGAGCGGCGTCTATGGCGGAGCAGTCGACCCCATGCCGATGCTAGAGATGTTCGACAAGGGCATTCAGCTGCGCATGGGTCAGTGCCACGTCAAACGCTGGATCAACGACATCATGCCGCTGCTGCTCGACGACACCGACCCGCTGGGTACCGAAAGCTTCGCCACCCACCACCTGCCGCTGGACCAGGCACCGCACGGCTACGAGATATTCCAGAAGAAGCAGGACGGTTGCCAGAAAGTCGTACTTCGCCCTTGACGACAGTTAAGTCAGCATCTTCTGCTATATCTGCGAAACCGCCATCCGGAGCTTGGCCGCCTTCCCGAGAAGCGGCTGGCTGATCTGTGGTAAGGGAACCTCGCAGTACCGCGCATCTCCCTGGACCAAAAACGGCGTATCTCGCCGCTGCTCCTCGCTTACCAGCCCGTCGGTGATCGGGTCAAAGCTGTCGATCGCGCCAGCAACGGCTGAATTCCAGGCGATCCAGGCGCGAAGGGTGCCCCCTTCGTCGGGCCCCACATCGACAACGAGGATGTCTTCCCAATCGGCTACCTGCTCTAAATGGGTCGCCCACAAGAATCGGTGCTGTTCTTCCACTAAGTGAAACACTTTGATCGACAAGGTGTAGCGAGAGCGTGGCGAGACAGGGTCGTCGGCAGGATCGAAATCACTTGGATCGAGCAAAAACGCGGTAGCCAACGGTACAGGGGTATCTGGCTTGTCGTCGTACTGCTCGACCTCTTTGTTGAGCTGAACCGGGCAATAGTGGGCCGCCAACTGCTCATTCAGCACGATCGGCAGACCACGGATGGTAACCCTAACGTCGGCTTGCCAGACTGCGTCTGCCGGGCGGTCAGGCAATGTCACGCCACATAGATCAACTGCAACCGCATATTTGCCGAAAAGGAAGCGACGTAAATTCTGGTATCCTTCTTCTGAGTTGACCTCTCCGTACCGCCCGGAATGTGAGCGGTGCACAAATGCTCGATTGGCCTGACGGACGTATGCTCTGTCAATCTTGACCAGCCCGTCACTTTTCGGACCAACAACCTCTCGAGGCAGCCCGTAGTCACCGGGATCAGTGCCGATAAGGCAGAAGATCTTCTTCGGATCGAACATGTCCGCATCGACTGCTTGCGGGTCCCAGTTTTGCGGAGCACGCTCACCCCACTCGGCACCTTTCATCAAATAACCATACATTTTATCGGGAGCGAAGATGTCTGCTCCTGCCGGCCCGAAAGCCTCCATGGCCCAATCGAGTGCGCTGATGTCGAAGTCGATCCCACCATGGGGTGTTGCGTAAGTGAAGAACTTTTCCACAAGATCCCGGGCCGGCGTCCGTGCCAGCCCGTCGCCATCTGCGGTCTGTGAAATTTTCTGAATCATGCAACGTGCTACGAGTCCGCCCATGGAGTGTGCCACAAGGTAAACCTTTTTAGCACCGGTCTTCTTTATGATCAAAATAATGAAGTCGTACAAGGTGCGCGCGGCAGTTTCAATATCGAAACCAGCGGGCGCGGCCACGTGCTGTCCTTCTCCTAACATTCGGCCGAAAAATCCTTGTCGATTTGGGGCTCCGAACGTGGTGGCCGCGGCATCGTAAAAACGGTGCACCCATATTGATCTGGCTAGCACGGTCTTGTCTTTTCGGCTGTGCAGGTACGCCAGTTGATCGCCGTGCACCAGAAGCCGATAATCTTCGTCGAGTATTAAGCGTAGCAAGGGCCCTTCGAACTGGTAAAAAATCGGATCCCCATCTCCGCCTACGCGAACATGAGTCGAACCGGCATTGAATCCATAGAACGGGTCGTCCACCTGCTTGTTGATGCCGCTCGTGGGGCCCGCAAACCCTCGCACGTAGACCACTGGGAGCTTCTCCATTGTCGCCTCCGTGTACACCAGAATGGGCGTCGCGACCGGTCCTATTGCTAAATTTGCTTCGACAGTGCGGCCATTGTCGCCTTGCCGGGATAGAGAAGAAACACCGTACCCTTTGTGTGTACGAAGTCTGGAAGGTTTTTGGCCGTTACGTCACTATCCTTGCCTGGGATTCTAAAATCTGTGCTTGCCCGGCGCACGCCACGGTTGCCGACCAACGGGTCCTGGGCATGACGGTTAGCGTCATAAACTGGGCTGAAGTCGTTCTTATTGACCCAGTCGGTCAACACGTAGAATTGTCGGCGCAAATCTGCGCACAGAAACAGACCTAGAATGCCGCGATCCACGCCGTCGTCCTCGTTGCCTTGCAATGGTGGCCCGTAAGGCATTCCTCGGCGCAGAACCACCGGAACGCCGTCGACGACGATCGAGTCGAGCGGCGTGTCCCGCGGATTCACTACTCGAATATGGGCTGAGAACGGACATCGACTCCCGCTGGGATCCTGGGTGGCGTAGCCGAAGTCGTTGCTTCTCGATAATTCTGAGTTCGGCCCTTCGGGCGACAACACAAGTGGCGTGCCGTCGCGCCAACGCCCCATCATCTTGGCCGCCAACAGCTCTTCGGCATCGGCGGCGGCCAAATTCGGAAACAATTTCGGCCCTTGCGTGCTCAGGAACAGGTTGAACGCCGCAACGTCCTGATACAGCCAGCGAAACGCCCCATATGTACTGCCTCGCACCAAGTCCGCGGCAGGACCGTTGTTGGGTGCCGACGGAAAATCGTCCGTAGAATAGCCCAGCAGAAACATCCGGAAATTGGCCTGGCTCGGCGAAGTGGGACTATCATTCCAACAGACGTCAGGATGAGAGATACCATCGGTGTAGCCAAAGTGCAGCTTGCCGCCGCCGAGCGAACGCCCCTCGAGGATCGTGCCGTCGAGTCGGGGTAGCAGCTCCTGGACGCCACACTTGTTCGCCAGGTCACGCACCATCTGTGTCGCGTCTTGGGCAGCCTTGTCTGACTTGACGTAAATGTGCACGACACAGTGCACATCCTCGGTTTTAAATCGATTGTCCCACCAGTTCGCCGGGCCGCTGCGGCTACTTGGGACATCGCCCAACTCGTCCGCGTCTGGTCCCGACTTATAAACTGGATCGAACTCCGCAAGCAGCGCTGGATTCACACCGATGCTACCCAATCCGCTGAACGAGATACCGACACTGAGAAGTGGATCTGGTGCTACATCGACTTGCACGTCGGCCATGGTGATGTGCGGTGCCAGGCCCCCGATAAAGGCCCGCGCACCCTGACTGTCGGTAAAGCGGAAAAGAAGATGCCGAGAGGTTGAACATCTAAACGGGTCGATAATTATCGCCTGTACTCCGCTGAAGTCGATCTGCACTGTGCACGACTCACGCGCTCGCTGCCGACTGGCCGTTGAGCAGCTTCTTGATTTCCCGCACGGTCGTGTCCCCGAAAGCCGAGAACAGGTAACCGCGTTCCTCGTCGCCGTCTGATGACGTTCCCAATGCTTTCACGTCGAGTTTCCGGCTGAACTCGACAAACGTGTTGCGATTGTTGAGCTCGGCCCACGGCGGCGCACCTTCAACCAAAGCGAAAATCGCCTCAAAAACGTCCGGCAACTCCCTGCGGAAAAACTCTGCGTAGTCATCCGGCTCGCCGTCGAACTCAGTGATAACCTGTATATATTTGTTGTCAATCACTAAGATGCGAGCGAAGTGTACGATTTCGGATTTCGCCAGCACGGCGTCAATCTTCGGCTGCACCTGGGCGGCGAAGACAGCAGCGAGTTCCTTCAAGCGCTGCTGTGATTCCGCGTCCTGCTTCAGTGGAGCAGTCAGGTTCAAAGCGGTAGCCATCGTAGTGCCTTTCCACGTCGAGTAAACACCTTGCATAGGGCCGTCGTCTGTTACTAAGAGTTGCTGCGCCTTCCGCGTCGCAGCGCGGAACTATGCAGACACAGGTAAGGGGGATGAGCAGGCTCGATTAATACATCGCGTTCTTGGGCATTTTGGGTGAACACCCTGCGTGATCCGGTGACTGCTTTGAGAAATTAAGGATCAGATTGACGCCATAGCTCGGGCGGGTAGGCGGTGAAGATCCGCAGCTGGTCGCGCGGGATCATAGTGACCGTGCGCGTGCGTGATGTGATGTTTGCTGGGCTGTGCGCGGTGTTGCTGGTGGTGATGACGGGGTGCACTCGCCATCCCTTCTCACGTCCTGAGCGCGCACCTCAAGGGCCGGCTGCGCCGGCGGTCTCGGATACCACGACCATGGGGTCGGACGGGGTGCAGGCCTCCTGGGTGGTGCGGGAAAACCAGCGACCGGGCACCGACGCCTGGAAGATCGCCGGCACGCCGCCGGGGACGGTCGCCGGGTTCGCCGACCGCACGCACGCCGCCGCGGGGGACACCGTGTCGCTGTTCGTGTCGACGGACGCGCCGCGGTTGTGGGTCGAGGCTTACCGGATGGGTTACTACCAGGGCAGTGGCGCGCGGTTGGTGTGGCGTTCCGACGAGCTGCCCGGTACCGCGCAGCCACCGTGCCCGGTGACACCCGTCATCAACATGGTGTCCTGCGATAGCTGGTCACCCAGTGTCAAACTGGCGATCACGGCGGCGTTCGTACCGGGTGACTACCTGTTCAAGCTCATCGGCAGCGGCGGGCAGGCCAGCTATGTCCCGTTGACCGTGTGGGATCCGCACAGCCACGCTACCTACCTGGTCAAAAACGACGTACTCACCTGGCAGGCGTGGAACCCTTACGGCGGCTACGACTACTACGTAGGCAAGGGCAGCTGCCCACGGGACGTGTACCCGCTGTGTTCGCGGGCCCGGGTGGTGTCCTTCGACCGCCCGTACGAGTTTTCCTACAACGGCGGCGCCGGCAGCGGAGACTTCCTGGCCTTGGAGCTGCCGCTGGTGCGCTGGATGGAACAGCACGGGCTGGACGTCAGCTACGTCACCGATCTGACGGTGATCCAACACCCGGACCTACTCGTCAATCACAAAGCGGTGCTGTCGTTGGGCCACGACGAATGCTGGTCACTGGAGGAACGCCGGGCGGCCGTATACGCCCACGCCGCGGGCGTCAACCTGGCGTTCTTCGGTGCCAGCGGGATATTGCGCCACGTCCGGACGCAGGCTTCCCCGCTGGGTCCGGACCGGCAAGAGGTGGACTACCGCAACTCGGCGCAGGACCCCCTCAACGGGCACGGTGATCCGTTGCAGGTCACCGGCAACACCTGGGCGTCTGCACCGGCGAGCTGGCCGGAGGACACCTTCGTCGGCGAGTCCTACAACGGCTTCCTGGCACCCGATGCCCCCCGAGGCGCGCTGCGCATCACCGATGCCGCGGCGTGGATCTTCGCCGGTACCGGACTGCGTAACGGGCAGCAGATCCCGGGGGTGATTGGCTCGGACGTGGACAGCCTCGATCCACAGCTGGGATACCCGCCGAATGTGACGGTCTTCGCGCACTCGCCGGTGGATGCCTCCCGGGCGCAGGCGCGGACCCGCCACGGTGGGGTGTTCTACTCCGACATGACCTACTACACCGATCCGTATAGCCGTGCTGGCGTGTGGGATTCCGGCACCAACGCCTGGATCCCCGACCTGACGCCCTGCCCTGCCGATCGGGCCTGCCCGGCCGAGCTGATCGGTCGCATCACCGGCAACCTGCTCGCCGCCTTCGGCGCCGGACCCGCCGGTATCGCACATCCCTCCGCGCCGAGTTGACAATCCCGCCGCACCATCGCGCAGGTGGTTTTAGCCAACGGTCAGCGGGGCAGACCCGGGTAGCCATCTCGGCGACGCAGCAGGAGGTGCGAGGGATGCGACGAGGAGACGATGTAAGCGGCTACGCGGCCGACCTGCCAGCCGAGCGGGTCTGGCAATGAAGCGCCTGGTGAAAGCACCCGGACTGGCCATGCCCTCCGCCCCCCGGGTGCCCGACCAGCTCCCGGTGCTCACCCGTGGTTGGCACCGCAGTCCACAGGATGGCGCGTGCGTGATGGAGTACGTCTCAGTGCTCGCCGGTGGGCGATTCACCGACCATCCCCGGTGCACACCCCCGGCACTGGCGGCGCTGGCCCGGCTGGTCAACGACCGCATCATCGACGACAACGTGCGCAGCAGGCTGGCCCTGCTGGCCCCGGACCTGATCGAGGTCAGAGCAGGCCCCGCTACCACGCACTGCATCGTCGCCTGGTGCTTGGTGACTGCCGCGGCGCTGCAACCGGCACCGTCGCGCGCCGCTGCGCGCCGGTTGGTCCGAACCCGCGTGCGGCTGCGCCGGCTCGAGCGCGGTGACCGGTGGGTCCGGGCCTGGATGCGCTGCTGGGAAGTGTTGAACCCACCGAACGTGACGGTCAGCACCGCATTCCAGCTGGTCGTCGAGCGGATGCGGGACCTTCCCCAACCCGAGCGCGACGCGCGGCTGTCCGAGCTGCTGCACACCGCGGTGGCCGAGTGCCGGATGCTCGCCAATCAGCCCAGCTCCCACCGGCCAGATTCCCGGTCCAGATCAACCGCTACCGGGAGAGCTCGGCGGGACACTGCGGGCTATCGTGGTCGCCAAGCCAGCCGGGGTAGCAACCACAAATAGCCGGTCACCGCTGGCCAGCAGATGCTCAGACCGTGCCGGCAGGTCGAGATCGTCGCTGTTGTGGCGTTGCAGCGCGATCAGTCGAGCCTGGCGGGGAAGGTGCACCGCCGAACGCGGCCATTCCAGCGAGTTCGCAGCCGGATCGGACCGACACCTTCGGCCAGGAGCAGTACCTCGCGTCCGACCGGGATGGTGGCCAGTACCTGACGTTGCATCATGGCGGCGGCGAACGCGGGCGCGGCCAGGAAGGACACGCTGCGAGATGTCGTAATCCCGAAGTGCCGCTGTACTTGTTCAGCCAGCTCGTCACTGGCTACCGGACCGGCTTACGGGCAGTTCGGCCTGCGGCTCACGGCCGCGCTCCGCCACCGCGAGGACCAGATCGGCCTGGTTGTCGTCCAGCGGCAGCCGCCCTGACCATCCGGCGCCGTGGTATCTGCGAGCCCGCACACCACATGACGCGCAGGAACGTCCTCCCGTCGCGACATATATACGGTGCGCCTCGGCCGGCCCGGTAACCGAACGTAGCTGGGTGCCACCTCGTCCAGCGCCACCGCCACAAAGGACGGGGCGGCGGTAGCCGAGCGCGACAACACCACGCACCCAGGAAACATCGACCGGATCCGGTGGCCCAGGCTCATGTTGGAAAACCTGATCACCAACTGCAGGTCGGGATTGAGCTCCTGGACGCGCAGCGCGGCGCGAATGTTGCCGGCGTCGTCCTGATCGACCAGCGCCAGCGCATCGGCCCGGTCCACCCCAGCGCGGCGCAGTGTGTCGGTGGTCAGCTCGGTTGCCTCAACCAGGTGCACCCGCGGCAGTGCAGCGATGCGAGGACCGTGATTGCGCCCACGGGACCGAACGATCACCGTTGCCTCGACGCCGAAGTGCTCGACCAGCTCCGCGACCACCCGGTAAGCCAGCTGATTGTCCCCCGCACACACCACCAAATGCGGCCCCGCCGCGGCACCCAGCATGCGGTCGACCACTCCCAGAGCGTAGAGGGACATGACCTCATTCAGCGCCAAGGCAGGTGTGCCGCGGCGAGCGCGTGGGTAAGCGGTCGGTGGATAGGGAATGTTTCACGAGAAACAGGAGCGCCGGTATGGCTGGTACATCTAAGGTTGCCGACTACGTCTTGCAACGCCTCACCGAGTGGGGTATCCACCGAATCTTCGGTTACCCCGGGGATGGCATCAACGGTTTCCTCGGCGCCCTGGACCGGGCCAACGGTGACCCGGAGATCATCCAGCCGCGGCATGAGGAGATGGGCGCGTTCATGGCGACTGCCCACGCCAAGTTCACCGGTCAGCTCGGCTGCTGCATGGCCACCTCCGGGGGCGGCGCGATCCACCTGCTCAACGGCCTGTATGACGCCAAGTTGGATCACCAGCCGGTGCTGGCCATCGTCGGGCAGCAAAAGCGGATCTCGCTGGGCGCGGGCTACCAGCAGGAGATCAACCCGGCCCTGCTATTCGAGGACGTGTCGGAGTTCGTGCAGGTCTGCATGCACCCGGCCCAGGCGCGCCAGCTCATCGATCGCGCCTGCAAGATCGCGCTGTCCCGGCGCGGGGTGGCCACCGTCATCTTCCCCGAGGACGTGCAGGAGTCACCGGCGCAGCCCTCACCGCCGCGGATGCACGGCGCGGTGTACACCAGCGTCGGGTACGTCAAGCCGCGGGTGATCCCCCCGGATGCCGAGCTGCGCAAGGCCGCCGACATCCTCAACGAGGGCCAGAAGGTCGCCATGCTCGTCGGGCAGGGCGCGGCCGAGGCGGCCGGCGAGGTGATCAAGGCCGCGGAGCTACTGGGCGCTGGGGTGGCCAAGACCCTGCTGGGCCGGGAGGTGCTGCCTGACGACCTACCGTATGTGACTGGGCCGATCGGCCTGCTGGGCTCGACGGCC
Organism: Pseudonocardiaceae bacterium; assembly: GCA_035276605.1. GTDB lineage: Bacteria > Actinomycetota > Actinomycetes > Mycobacteriales > Pseudonocardiaceae. Next base: position 11,494 of record DATELN010000088.1, read on the forward strand.
AGCTACGAGCTGATGATGGGCGCCGACACCCTGTTCATGGTCGGCACCAGCTTCCCCTACACCGAGTGGCTACCTGAGGAAGGCCAGTGCAAGGCCGTCGAGATCGACATCGACGGCGGGATGATCGGGGTGCGCTATCCCATCCAGGCCAACCTGACCGGCGACTCCAAAGAAACCCTGCAGGCGCTGATCCCGATGCTCAAGCGTAAGGAGGACCGGTCCTGGCGGGAGAAGATCGAAAGCGAGGTCCGCGAGTGGTGGCGGGTCCTGGACGACCGCGCCCACGAGCCGGCCGACCCGATCAACCCGGAGCTGGTCGCCTACGAGCTGTCACCGCGGCTGCCCGATAACGCCATCCTGACCGCTGATTCCGGATCGGGCACCAACTGGTGGGCCCGGCACCTGAAGCTGCGCCCGGGCATGCAGGCGTCGCTGTCGGGCACGCTGGCCACGATGGGCCCCGGTACCCCGTATGCGATCAGCGCGAAGTTCTCCTACCCGCACCGCCCGGTGATCGCCTTCGTCGGTGACGGCGCGTTCCAGATGAACGGGATGGCCGAGCTGATCACCGTCAAGCGCTACTGGGAACGGTGGCAAAACCGCACGCTGGTGTTCTGCGTGTTCAACAACCAGGACCTCAACCAGGTCACCTGGGAGCAGCGCGCCGAAGCCGGCGACCCGAAGTACATGGGGACACAGTGGCTCCCGGACGTGCCTTACGCCGAGTTCGCCAAGCTGCTGGGCTTCAAAGGCATCAAGGTCGACGACCCCAAGCAGTTGGGCGATGCGTGGGATGAGGCACTGGCCGCAGACCGGCCGTGCGTGTTGGAGGTCGTCACCGACCCAGAGATTCCGCCGATCCCGCCGCACATCAAGTGGGAGCTGGGCAAGAAGGCCGCCATATCGATGATCAAGGGTGACCCGGAGGAGGTCGGCGTCATCACCAAGGGCGTGAAGCAGAAGATGCACGAGTTCACCGAGTCGGTCAAGGAGAAGCTGCCAGGGAGCAAGGGCTCGTCGTGAACGTCAATACCGAGGGACTGGAGCGGCACTGCGCCGTCACGTCTCCGGGAAGGTCCGCTTCGACGCCGGATTGCTGCGAGGTACGCCAACGACCCATCTAACTTCCGGCAGGTCCGGATCGGTGTAGTGGTGCCCGCACGCTGGACGACGTGGTGCGGTGCATCCGAATCGGATACGGGGCGAGTCCGAACCGATTTCCGGGTCGAATAGCGGCGGCGTGCCCGCTGGGTGACCCAGGTGGTACAGCCGTCGGGATGCTCGATCACCGCCCAGCCTGGCGCAACGGCAGCCGGTCGCCGCGCCGCGGTGTTCGCTGAGCCGCTGGCATAACCGGTGGGGTTGAGCACGCCAAGCCGCCACGGATGCCACCAGCCGCACCGAGGATGCCCGTGACGAACTACCCCAGGCCTGCATCGAGCATCGCGACGAGCTGACCGCCGAGCACGGCGGGACATCGAGACCCTCCAGGTCGCGCTCACCGCCCTGCGCGTGAGCACGGCTTGCTCGATGCGGTGGTGGGGGGCCATGACCTCTCATCCAGGAGGTACCGCGACAGCATTGCCCACCTGGCGCATCTGCCGCGCCATTCGACAGAAATGTGTCACGCGGCAAGGCCGAGCGGACTCCCCGCGCAGAGCCAGTAACGTGCTCGCATGTCAAGCGGGCGAATGGAAGCTTTCAGTGACGGTGTTATCGCCATTTTGATCACGGTAATGGTGCTCGAGTTACCGACGCCGCACGGCACTACATGGGCGTCGCTGCGCCAGGCGCTGCCAGTGCTGTTGAGCTACCTACTCAGCTTCGTTTATCTCGGCATTTACTGGAATAACCACCATCACATGCTGCAGGCCACCGACCGGGTTAACGGGCTGATCCTGTGGGCCAACCTCCACCTGCTGTTTTGGCTCTCGCTGCTTCCGTTCACGACGGCCTGGCTAGGTGAAAACGACTTCGCGGCGACACCAGCAGCCGCCTACGGCTGCGTGTTGCTCGCCGCAGCGATCGCTTACTACTTGCTGCAGCGGGCGATCATCCACCAGCAAGGGGAGGCTTCGCTGGTGGCCGCGGCGATCGGCCGCGACCTGAAAGGCAAGACCTCGCCACTGCTTTACGCAGCGGGCATCGCCTTGTCCTTCGTCGACCGGTGGTTCGCGATCGCCCTCTACGCCGCCGTGGCGGTGATGTGGCTCATCCCTGATCGACGCCTCGAACGCACCATCACCGGTACGGGTACCGGCGAGTATCCAACCGGCCCCTAGCGCGACCAGCGAGGAACCAGACGTCCGAACCGTCGGACGATCGCCCTGTCAGGATCACAAGCGTCGACGAGCAACCACCAGCTGGCCCGGGAGCGCGATACGGCCTTGGCGTCGTCGGTGTTCTCCCACCGACGCTCCATCGAGCTGGGCGATGTGGGTGCAGTCCACTGCTGTATCGGCGACCCGGTCGAGCACGCCGGCGTAGGCGCGCAGCGTGCTCGCGTTGCCCTTGATCTTCGGGGCGCCGACCGTGCCGGTGCCGCGCCGCCGGGTTCCCAGCGTGGTCACCGTCACCGCCATCACCACACCCTTGTCCCGATCGACCTACCGGATAACGGGCACGAGTCGCGCACGACTCTGCGCCAGGTTCGCGCTGGCCGCCGATCCGTGTTGTGGATCAGCTACTGGATAATGGCCGGTCATCAGACGTGGTCATTTGGCTAGCGGCGTTCGGTGATGAGGCTCGGTCAGGCCGTGGGGGCGCCGATGAGGTGGCCGACGCCGTAGGTGACGGCAACAGCGAGCGCTCCAAGGGCCAGTTGGCGCAGTCCGGCCCGTAGCAGGGGACGGCCAGTGAGCCGGCCAACGGTCACGCCACCGGCGAGCAGGGCAACGGCGGTCAGGCCGAGCGCTGCGGGCAGTGCGCCGAAGCCCAGCAGGTACGGCAGCAGGGGCCACAGGGCGCCGAGGGAGAAGGCCACCAAGGAAGCGCCTCCGGCGAGCAGGGGTGAGGGCAGGTCGTTTGGGTCGACGCCAAGTTCGTCGCGGGCGTGCAACCACAGGGCGCGGTCGGGGTCTTGTGAGACCGCCTCGGCCATGCGGCGTGCGGTGTCGGGATCGGCGCCGTAGGTGGTGAATCGGTCGGCTAGTTCGGCGTGTTCTTGTTCGGGGAATCGGTGGTGCATGTCGCGCTCGAGCGCGACTTCGGCGTGCACGAGTTCGTTCTGGTTGGTCACCGAGACGTACTCGCCGCTGCCCATCGAGAACGCGCCGGCGACCAGCCCGGCCAGGCCGGTGAGCACGATGGTGTGGGCGGACACGCCGCCGCCGCCGACTCCGGCGATCAGCGAGGCATTGGTGACCAACCCGTCGACGGCGCCGAATACGGTGGGTCGCAACCACCCACCGGACACGTCCCGGTGCCGGTGGCGAGCCCACGCCCCGAGCCCCGGGTTCGGTGTGCCGCCTCGCCGGCCGCGTGAGTCCGTCACCCCACTCCCGCCTTTCCCTGGTTGCTGTCGGGAGGCGATGATCGCGCCTGCGTGATGATTTAGTCGGCCTTGCCCGGCGGTGAGGGTAAGCCTGCGAGTCAGATCCCGCGCGCTGTAGCCGCGACGCGCGAATAACCAAGCGATGAAGGCCACCGCCGGTGCGACGTCAGACAGGGCGTCGGTCAACCTGACCGGCAGGGTCTCGCGCAACTCCTGATCCAGCGTAGGGCCTGCGCCTGTTGGGCGATCGGGCCGGCGAGCAACTGGCGGCCCGGCTCGTTGACGACCTCGCCAATCCAGCTGCTGAGCTGAGCCCGGATGGCTACCGTGGGCAGAGCCCAGCGCTTCTTTGGCCCGGCTCTACGCCGAGTCTGACTCGGTCCTTACCGCGTCCTCTTGCCGTCGACCACGTTGAGATCAGCGCTAGGGTCGTCGAGCGGCAATACGAGGAGATTTTTCCGGTTGTCGCACACCGGACTCATCCTGTCGCATGGGACTCGGTGTGCTGGCGTTCCTCGCGTTCCTGACGTTGCTGGCGGCGAACGACCGGTGAGGTGTCCAGCATGACAATGCCGACCACCAGCGCCACGATGCCGACGGCGGCACCGGTCAGCCCGAACGGGGTGGTCCGGATGTGCTCGCCGAACAACCCGACGCCCAGCCCGATCGACACCATCGGCAGCACCGCGTCCATCACCGGCATGCTTGCCGCCAGCGGGCCTGCCTGGTAGGCGTTCTGCACCAAAAACAGCCCGGTGAAGCTGGCGACGATCAGCGCGTAGGGCTGCCAGGTGACAAACGTGTTCCCGATGTCCTGGCGCAGCTCCGCGATCGTGGCGGCAAACAGCGCCGACTGCAGCGCCATCACCGTCGCCCCGCTCAGCGCGAACAGGCTGGCCCGGGCCGGCCCGGAGATCGCTTTACCGATGAGCACCCCGCTCACCGCGATCACCGCCACCGCGACGAGCGCCCAGAGCCAGGACGAAAACGGCTGGATAGGGTGCCCGCGGTGGGGATCCGCCGCGACAATGGCGACGACAAGTCCGGCGGTCACGGTGAGCAGCCCAGCCCACTCCCGGAGGCCCAGCTTGCCTTTATGCCGGCGCGCGGAGATGGGGATCGCGAACAGCAACTCCGAGACCACCAGCGGCTGCACCAGCGACAGCGGACCGGTGGCCAGCGCCACCGCCTGGAAAGCGTAGGACGCCACCGCGGCACCGATCCCGGCCAGCCACATCCGGTTGCGGAACAGGTCCAGGATCAGCTGCAGCGAAAACTGCTTGTCCGCTGACTCCTTGCTGGCAGCCCGCTGCTGCAGCAGCCCGGTCGCTGCCAGGCACATACCGGCTACCAGCGCGGCACCGGCGGAGATCAACGTATTCCCCAGCGGTGACACCGCCGGCTACCCGTCCGTCCCCGGACTCCAGGCCAGCCCACCCGCACTAGCCAGCGCGTTCGCCCGAGCTCGCAGCCGCTGCGCGTGCTCGTCGATGGTCTTCTCCCGGTCCCGTAATGCCTGCGCGGACTCGGTGCGTTCGTGGCGCTGGTCGGCAGGTAATGCCCGCAGCCGTTGTTCCTCGGCATCGCGATGCCGGCGGATGTCGTCTTGCAGCCGGCCCAGCCGCTCAATGCCGTCGTCGATCCGGCGCAACTCCCGGCGCAGCCGCACGGTGCTGCCCGATCGACGACTGCTGTGAGCAGACCCCTGGGCCGCCCGATTAGCCCGGCGCAGCTCCCGGGTCAGCTGCTGCTCGACGTGCCAAGCCAGCCCAACGTCCTGCAGCCGGGCCAGCCGGTCAAGCTGGCCGGTGACCAGCGGCGACGTCGTCAGAAGGCAGATTCCGACGATCATCACGAGCAGGCTGACCGCGGTGGCGGTGATGGCCACCGTGCCCAGCGCCAGGGTCCCGCCGAGCACCAGTACCCCTAAGGCGACTCCGATGATCAGCTCGGTGGTGACCACCGCCGGGTAGGACGCGGGCAGCGGTGCGGCCTCGAACGCGCTTTGCAGCAGCAACATGCCGACCAGCGCGGTGATGGCGCACGCGTAGCCTTCCCACGTCATCAGCAGGTGAAGCAGGCCCCGCTCGGACAGCACGTGCACCGCGCGTTGGGTCAGCGACGCCTGCAGGCCGAACAGCACACCAGAAGCGATGCCGAGCAGCACCGCCTTGCGCGTCGGATCGGCTTTCCTCGCGATGACGGTCAACAGCGCCACCACCGCGACGACACAACCACCCCCTAGCAGCCACTGCGGATCCGGTGCGAGGCCTGAGCCCTTGTTCGGTCGGGCCGCGTAGATGAAACCGACCAGGCCTACGGTGATCGCCACCGAACCCAGCAGGTCCCGCGCAGGCACTCGGTGCTGGCCCCATGCCGCGGCCAGCACCAGGGCGAACATCAGCCGCACCACGAACAGGGCTTCGACCAGCGCCAGGCTGCTGTACCGGAGGGCGATAGCGAACAGCACGTTGCCCGCCGTCGAGCCGGCCACGCCGGCTAACCATTGCGGGCGGCGCACCAGCCACACCAGCAGCCGTGGCGACAGATTGTGCTCCGGCGGCGCGTGGGCCGCTGACCGCTGTTGAAACACCTCGCCGATCGCCACGAACAGGGCCGCGACCAGGGTCAGCGGGTAAACCAACAGCCTGCCCACCTCCCACCCTGGTCAATTACTGCCCAAAACCTTCCCACGCCGGTCTCGGTCAAACATCGCCCGGGGTCCCGCCCGCCGGCAGTCTGGATGCAGACTGCCGTTTTGGAGGGCTTGAAAACGGCGGTCTGCATCCAGACTGCCGTTTGGGTGGGAGAGTCCGGGGGCATGTGGAGGGCGTGGAGGTGGGGAATCGCGCGGGACGGGTGCTGATCGTGACTGCGGCGATGGGCGGTGGGCATCTCGAGGTGAGCCGCGAAGTGGCGCGGCGGTTGGACGGCCGTGGCTACCACGTCGAGATTGTGGACCTCACCGAATGCATGCCCGCACCCGCCGGGCGCTGGTTGCGTGCGGTGTACCCGTGGCTGGTCAACCGAGCCCCCCGGCTATACGACCTGGTGTACCGGCACTTTTTCCTGGCCCCCCAGACAGCCGGCGGTCGGGTCGGCATCCCCGTGCACCTGGCGCTTTCCGGGCTGCGGCACCACATTGCCCAGTTCCGGCCCGACGTGGCGGTCTCGACGTACCACCTTGCTGCGCTAGCGCTGGCCCGGTTGCGCGCCGAGGGCGTGCTCGGCTGCCCGGCGCTGACGTTCATCACCACGTTCTCGGTGCACGAGTTGTGGTTGCATCCCAGCACAGATGCGTACCTGTGTATCTCCGCCAACGCCGCGCAGGAGCTGCGCCGCCGGGACGGCCACCGTCCTGTCCGCGTGTGCGGCCCAGTGGTCCGGGCCGGGTTCGGCGACCACTCGGCGGCCCAGCGCCCCACCGTGCGCCGCGAGCTGGGGATCAGCGAGGACCAGCAGGCGGCGTTGGTCGTCGGCGGGTCACTGGGTCTCGGCACGGTCCGGGAGGCGGTGGCCGCGATCGCGCGCTGGCCCGGCTGGGTACCCGTGGTGGTCTGCGGCCGCAATGAGGCGCTGCGCGAGGAACTCGCGGCTATCCCGGGCACGGTGGCGCTCGGCTGGGTGTCCGATATGGCCGGCTTGATGTCTGCTTCCGACGTGCTGGTGGAAAACGCTGGCGGGCTCACCGCGAAGGAGGCGCTGCGGGTGGGGCTGCCGGTGGTGACCTTCCGGCCGATCACCGGGCACGGTCGCCACGATGCCAGCGCGCTGGGTGCGATGGGGTTGACCGACCTGGTCGACGATGAGTCGGGACTGCGGGAAGCGGTCGTCAGGCTCACCGCCAACCCCTCACTGCGCGCCGAGCGCATCCGGCGGGGCCAGGCCTTGTTCGTCGGCGACGCGGCTGACGCGGTGGCCAGCCTCATGCCGCGCGACCCGGTGCGGCCATCGACCTGACTTCGCGTAGTCGTACACCAGATGGATGTAGATGGTCATTGGCCTGACCTCGGGAGGCATCGCAGCGACCGCTGGCACCAGAAGCGAATTGCGGGCACGGCTGTCGACCCTGCTCGGCGGGATGAGTATCCCGGCGAGCTGGCCGGCTGGGGACCGATCCAC
>DATELN010000089.1:0-16275 GCA_035276605.1 Pseudonocardiaceae bacterium
CGGTGGCGCCCAGCCGTGCGGCGGTTCCCAACCGTCCGGGACCACCCAACCGATCCCGTCGACCCAGACCGGACCGAAGTAGTCGGCACCCGGAACCCAACCGTGCCAGTTCTCATGGTTTTGGAAGTGGTCGCAATTTTCCCAGCCGCGCCAGTCGTGATCGCTGCTGTAGTGGTTGTCGCACCACTCGCGGTAGTCGTCGTGATCCCAGTACGCAGGCTCGTACCAGCCAGGAGGTGTGGCCCAGCCGTGCGGCGGTTCCCAACCCTGCGGCACTACCCAACCGGGCCCGTCGACCCAGATCGGACCGAAGTAGTCGGCTCCCGGCACCCACAGGTGCACATCGTGCAGGACGTCCTCAAGGTCGTCCCGGACGTCATCGAGAACATCGGCAGCCAGCCAGTGCTGGCCGAAAGAAGCTTCAGGCATTGCATGCTCCTTAGGACAAGTTGAAGTTGCGCTGCCAGTTATCCGCCCGGGACCTGCATGCAAGCTGTACACAACGTCACAGTTCCCTGGGAAAATGACTACGCAAAGTGACAGCCTGTGCCAGCCGGTGACAGTTGGGGCCGGTGTGCTGTCGGTGCGAAGATCGCCATGAAGGACGGCTACCACGCCACCGACCACCGCGAGTGCGACGCAGGCTCGGAGGTGACGGTTGACGGCACCTGGTTGGTCACGTTAGGCTCGATTCATCGAACACTTGTTCGATACGCTGCCTTCCCCGCGGCGAAGTTTGTCGGCGTTGATGTCGCACTGCTCGTGGGGAGGCCGCCGAATGGTGGGTGGGAGCGTCACGTCGGCTTCGACGCTGAGCGACCAGCTCGACGTGCCCGGCGGCCGGCCGCCGTTCCCGGTAATCGAACCGCTCGCTCCGCTACTGCCCAGCGGGGGGCTGCGCCGCGGATCGGTGGTCTCGGTGCACGGTTCGCTGTCGTTGCTGTTGGCCTTACTGGCCGCAGCCACCGCGCAGGGGGCCTGGGCCGCGGTGATCGGTGTTGGTGACCTCGGGGTGCTGGCCGCCGCCGAGGCGGGGGTGGTGGTGCGGCGGCTGGCGTTGATTCCATGGCCAGGGGCGGATCCAGCGCCGGTCGCTGCGGCCCTGATCGACGGGGTGGCCCTGGTGGCGCTGGCCGGGGCCGACCGAATGCTTGCCGGGAGGCGGCGATCCCTGGCCGCCAGGGCGCGGCAGCGCGGGTCGGTACTGCTGCCGCTCGGGCGATGGCCGGGGGCGGACATCGAGCTGCATTGCCGGACCGTGGCCTGGCATGGTGCCGAGGAGGGGTACGGCCGGCTGCGTAGCCGTGAGGTGGTGGTACGCGCGATAGGCCGCGGTTCGGCGACCCGGCCTCGCGCCACCCGCTTGTTGCTGCCTGGTCCCGGTGGTGCGGTGGCGAAAGCACTCGGGCACTTGGCGATCAAGGCGGTGGGCTGATGATGCCTGCCCGGGTGGTGGTGGTCTGGTGCCCGGACTGGCCCGTCGTGGCGGGGGCGGCCGCCGAGGCCCTGGCTGCACAGACACCAGCGGCAGTGGTGGCCGCCAACCGGGTCGTGGCCTGCTCAGCGACGGCCCGGGCGCAGGGGGTGCGCTGCGGGCAACGCCGCCGGGAGGCACAGGGCCGCTGCCCTCAGATGACCGTGCTCGCCGACGACCCAGATCGGGACGCCCGAGCGTTCGAGCCGGTGGTCGCCGCGGTCGAGACCCTGGTACCTGGTGTGGAGGTGCTGCGCCCCGGGCTGGTCGCGTTGCCGGCCCGAGGCCCGACCCGGTATTTCGGCAGCGAACTTACGGTGGTCGAGCGGATCAGCGACGTGCTCGCCGAGCAGTCGGGAGTGGAATGCCAGCTCGGCATCGCCGATGGCCTGTTCGCCGCGACTCTGGCTGCGCATCGGGCTCTGCTGGTGCCACCGGAGGGCTCGGCAAGCTTTCTCGCCCCGCTGAGCATCGCCGAGCTGCACCAGGACGCCACCGGGACGGATCGTGGTGCGCTGGTGGGCCTGCTGCACCGGCTTGGGCTGCGCACCCTCGGCACGTTCGCCGCCCTGGCCGTCGACGATGTCGCCGCGCGGTTCGGCCTCGACGGCGTGCGCGCGCACCGGCTCGCTCAGGGACTCGACGAGCGCCCGCTGGCCCGCCGTGATCCGCCGGTCGATCTCACCATCACCCGCCGGTTCGACCCGCCGCTGGACCGGGTCGATGTGGCGGCGTTTGCCTCCCGGGAACCGGCGGAGCAGGTGCACGCCGCGCTGGCCGCCCGCGGCCTGGCCTGCGTCCGGCTTGGTGTCGGCGCCTACACCGAGGCGGGAGAGCAGCTGCACCGGGTGTGGCGCTGCGCCGAGCCGCTGACCGCCTCCGGTATCGCCGACCGGGTGCGTTGGCAGCTGGACGGTTGGTTGACCTCCCGGGGACCACGACCCAGTGCGGCTATCACCGTCCTGACGTTGACTCCGGAGGAGGTGATCGGCGGGCAGGCCCTGCAACGCGGGCTGTGGGGCGAGGCGGGCGAGGAAGATGAGCGGGCAGGTCGGGCGCTGGTCCGGGTGCAGGCGATGCTGGGATCCGAGAGCGTCTTCACCGGAGTGCTTGACGGCGGTCGCGACCCTACTGACCGAGTGCGCCTGGTGCCCTGGGGAGACGACCGGACCCCAGCGTGTGATGCGGATTTTCCCTGGCCGGGTCGGCTGCCTGCGCCGTCCCCATCCAGGGTGCCTGCCCCCCCACTACCCGCCGAGGTGCTTGACGATGCCGGGCGCGTCGTGGGAGTAAGCGGACGCGGGCGGCTCACCGGGGCCCCGTACCGGGTCGCGGTGGGCGACAATCCGCAGCGCCGGGTGCTGACCTGGGCCGGGCCCTGGCCAGTTGAAGAGCGCTGGTGGGAGCCGGGCGGGGGACGGCGCTGCGCGCGGCTGCAAGCAGTACTCGATGCAGCCGGAGCCGCCGACGAACCGCTTGCGGTACTGCTGATCTGCGAGACGGGTCACTGGCGGGCCGAGGGAGTCTACGAGTAGTGCGATGTCAGTAATGCGGGCTCAACGTGCGGTTGCTGCCGCTCGATGTCAGTCCGGATCGAAGCTGGTGGCGCGAGCCACCGCCTCCCACGAGGCGACTTCGTCGCCGACCGCGGTGAGGTGAGCACGGATCGCGTCGACGGCATCGTCGCCCAGGGGCAGGCGCAGTGGCGGACGCTCAGCAGCCAGCGCGGTGAGGATGGCGGCGGCTGCTTTGGCTGGATCACCGGGCTGCGTTCCATCGCCGCTGGTCACGTACTCCCGGGTCGGGCCCACCGTCGCGGCGTATGGCGGCATCGCGGCGGACAGGTAGGCCGACCCTGCGGCAAACAGACCGGTCCGGAATGCGCCCGGCTCCACGATCAGGAAGCGGACACCGAAGTCCACCTCGTGGCTCAGCGTTTCGGTCAAGCCCTCGAGGGCGAACTTGGTCGCACAGTAGGCGCCGAATCCGGCCGCCGTGATCTGACCGCCGACGCTGGACATCTGCACCACCGCCCCAACCCCTTGGTGGCGCATGTGCGGCAAAACCGCCTTGGTCAGCGCCGCCGGCCCGAAGAAGTGCAGTTCGAATAGATAGCGCAGCTCCTGCTCGGTGGTCTCCTCTAGGGCCCCGACCTGGGTACGACCGGCGTTGTTGACCAGCACGTCGATCCGGCCATGCCGGGCGATGACGCCATCGATGACCTGCGTGGCGTTCATGTTCGTCACGTCGAGGGCGATGGCCTGTGCCCGAGTGGGGTACGCGGCGATCAGGTCGTCCAAGGCCTGCGGCCGGCGGGCGGTGGCAACCACGATGTCGCCGCCGTCCAGTGCGGCGGTTGCGATGGCCCGCCCGAACCCGCTACTGGCGCCGGTGATCAACCAGACCCGTGGATTGGTCGCCGCATCGGCGTCGTTAATGCTCATCGTTGCTCGGTTCGCGCCACGAATCTCACGCATACACCCGCACTACCCAGCGACGCCACACCTTCTTCCCAAGAATTGCCCCGCCTGGCCCGAGCGTCCGCGCCACGGTGGGAGGATGTGTGGGGTGACCACCAAAGATGTTGATCGCTGCGGGGCGTGATGCCGTCCCTCTACGAGCTTCATGCGCACGGTGCGTTGGAGTCGCCGGTACTTCTCCTGGCAACCGAAAGCTGGACCGACGCCGGCCTCGGTGCTCAAGCAGCCATCGCCCAGGTTCTCGAGACCATACCGACTGAGGTGCTGGCCACCTTCGATTCGGATAGTTTGATCGATTTCCGGTCCCGGCGTCCCATCGTGCGCATCTCTAATGGAGTCGTTGATGGCCTGAGCTGGCCGGAGATCCAGTTACTGGCTGGCCAGGACAGCGCTGGCAGGAGTCTTCTCGTCCTGGTGGGACCCGAGCCGGACATGGCGTGGCACGCCTTCGTGCGGGCGGTGGTGGACCTTGCCACCCAGCTGGAGGTGCGGCTGGTGACCGGCCTCGGCGCTTACGCCGCTCCGGTTCCCCATACCCGCCCGGTCCGGCTGATGGCGATCGCCACCGTGGCTGAGCTGGCGGCCCAGGTCGGTGTGGTACCTGGTACCGCTGAGATGCCGGCAGGAATCCAGACTGCGCTGCAAGAAGGCTTCGCTGGTGCCGGCATACCTGCGATCGGTGTGTGGGCGCGGGTGCCGCACTATCTGGCGGCTACCCCGTACCCGGCTGCTGCCGCAGCCCTTGTCGATGCGCTGGCCTCTGTGGCGGGGCTGGCCCTCGACGCTGAACCATTGCATGCTGCGGCCGCCGGCATCGCGAGTCAGATCGACGAAATCGTCGCCAATAATGAGGAATACCGGGTTCTGGTGCGCAATCTTGAAGCTGCGTTCGACGAGGAGCTACCCCCGCCCTCGAGCCTTCCCTCTGGCGACGAACTTGCCGCCGAACTGGAGCGCTTCCTTCGCGGCGAGCAGGGGTATCAATAGTCCCACTCGCCGTCCGATTGCATCGTCAGCACCATCCGTTGACCGTCTTCGACACCAAGGCTGTGCTTCGCCGATCGCGTCAGGCCCGCCCGATCACCGCCCACGCCCGCGCGTCGAGCTCGAATGGCCCGGACGGTGAGCCCAGGCGCTCGGCGAACCGGCGCCGCAGCGCGGCCCGCCGGTTCGGCGGAAGCGACATACAGAAGGCTCCTGAGGGAGCCACGCCGGCCTCGAGCGGGGCCCACAGGTCGTCGAAATTCCCATAGGCGGCGCTCACTACGACTGGACGCACCTCCACGTCGGCCAGGCCACTATCCCGCCACAGCCGGTCCAGCTCCTCGGGGAGGCAGAACCGCATTCGCTTGCCCTCGTCGAGAGCGCGCGCCGGCTCGCCCTCCACGTCGATGGCGGCATCCCAGAAGGCGCGCAACAACCGCATCTGCCCGGCGTAGTCCCATACCGTGGCCGCCACCACGGCGCCAGGACGCGCCACCCGGCGCATCTCGGCCACACCGCCTGCGGCGTCGGCCATGAAATTCACGACCAGCTGCGCGACTACGGCATCGAAGGTGGCTGCCTCGAACGGCAGCGCTTCCGCGGTACCCACCTGGACGTGGGCACCCGGCACTCGCGTTCGGCAGGCGTCGGCATAGCCGGGGGACGGGTCGATCGCCGCCACCAGCGCCGGCTCACCGACCACCGCCGAAAGGGCGAGGGCGAGCGCGCCCGGCCCGCACCCCACGTCGAGTACCCGGGCGCCGGCGCCGACCCCGATCAGCTTGATGAGGGCGGCGGCCAAGGGCGGCCCGTAGCGTCCCACGTGGAGGTCATAGGCCTCGGGCGACGTTCGGAACGAGGCGAGGTCGTCCGTCGTCACGACGTCAGAATGCCATGCGATCATCCGTTTGTGGGTGACATGACCGGCGGAGCACTCTGGTAGCATCGAACACATGTTCGATGCTACCAGCCGGTCGGGCTATGACCCGCCATCCTTCTAGAGCCGTTCCATGGGCTGGAACAACCCACCGGTGCGGTGGGCGGACTTGGAACGCGCGCTATCTGGACGGCCTGGATCGAGGAACCGCGACGGGGAGCATCCCGGTGACGGCGGGGACAGCCCGGCGTGGACACGTCACCGGGATCCCTACGAGGCCCCGCCGCTACTGCCGACGGCTCAATCCCTTGAGACTCAGCTCGCCCAAACCCAGCCACATACTCGCTACTCCGAGCTGCACTGCCATTCCAACTTCAGCTTCCTGGACGGGGCCAGCCACCCGGAAGAACTGGTCGAGGAGGCGGCTCGGTTGGGCCTGGACGCGATCGCGATCACCGACCATGACGGGATGTACGGGGTGGTGCGCTTTGCCGAGGCGGCCCGGGAACTGGGCGTCAAGACCGTCTTCGGGGCGGAGCTGTCTCTTGGCCTCACCGCACCACAAAACGGGGTGCCTGACCCGGAGGGTGAGCACCTGCTCGTGCTGGCCCGTGATCCCGAGGGCTACCGCAGGCTGTCTCGCGTGATCAGTGACGCTCAGATTGCCGGAAAGGAGAAAGGTAGGCCGGTCTATGACCTCGACACGGTGACAGCCGCCGCTGGCGGGCATTGGGTAGTGCTCACCGGGTGCCGCAAGGCAGCGGTACGCCGGGCGCTGGAACGCGACGGCCCGGCCGCGGCGGCCGCGCAGCTACGTCGCCTGATCGAGCTGTTTGGGCCCGACCACGTTGTCGTCGAGCTCACCGCCAACGGCCTGCCTGAGGATACCGAGCGTAACGACGCGCTCGCCGCGCTGGCTGCAGCGCATGGGCTGGACACCGTCGCGACCACCGCTGCGCACTACGCCACCCCGTCGCGGCATCGGCTGGCCACCGCGCTGGCGGCGGTCCGGGCCCGGCGTAGCTTGGACGAGATGGATGGCTGGCTGCCGGCGGCCGCCACGGCGCACCTGCGATCCGGTGCTGAGATGGCGCAACGGTTTGCCCGCTGGCCCGGCGCTGTCGAACGGGCCGCCGCGTTGGGTCGGGAGTGCGCCTTCGACCTGCACCTGGTGGCGCCGGACCTGCCGCCGTTTGACGTCCCCGGGGCTCATACCGAGGCGAGCTGGCTGCGCGAGCTCACCTGGCTCGGCGCGGCCATCCGCTACGGCAGCTACGACGAGCGTCCCGGTGCTTTCCACCAGATCGAGCACGAGCTGGCCGTCATCGAAGAGAAGAACTTCCCCGGCTACTTCCTCATCGTGCACGACATCGTGGCGTTCTGCCGGCGGGCAGACATCTTCTGCCAGGGGCGGGGCTCGGCGGCCAATTCCGCGGTCTGCTACGCGCTGGGTATCACCAGCGTCGACGCGGTGGCGATGGACCTGCTGTTCGAGCGGTTTCTCGCCCCAGATCGGGACGGCTACCCCGACATCGACTTGGACATCGAGTCCGACCGCCGGGAGGAGGCCATCCAGTACGTCTACACCAAATACGGCCGGGATCGCGCGGCCCAGGTCGCCAACGTGATCACCTACCGGGCTCGCTCGGCGGTCCGGGATATCGCTAAGGCGCTGGGCTATTCCTCCGGTACGCAGGACGCCTGGAGTAAGCAGATCGACCGGTGGGGGCCACTGGGCAAGGCCAGAGCAGAGACCGATATCCCCGAACCGGTGCTGGCGCTGGCCGGCCAGTTGGAGGGATTTCCCCGGCATTTGGGAATTCACTCCGGTGGCATGGTGATCTGTTCCCGCCCGGTGGCCGAGGTCTGCCCGGTGGAGTGGGCGCGGATGGAGAACCGCTCGGTGGTGCAGTGGGATAAAGATGACTGCGCTGCTGCGCGTCTCGTCAAGTTCGACTTGTTGGGGCTCGGGATGCTTTCCGCGTTGCACTACGCGGTCGATCTGGTGGCGCGGCATTACCGGCATAAGGTGCAGTTGTCGGATCTGCAGCCCACCGATCCGGACGTCTACGCGATGCTGGCCCGGGCCGATTCGGTCGGGGTGTTTCAGGTGGAGTCCCGCGCGCAGATGGCCACCCTGCCACGGCTCAAACCGCGCTGCTTCTACGACCTGGTGGTCGAGGTGGCACTGATCCGTCCCGGCCCGATCCAGGGTGACTCGGTGCATCCCTACATCCGGCGCCGCAACGGTCAGGAGGTCTGGGACTACGACCACCCGCGGCTGGCCAACGCGCTGCGCAAGACCCTGGGTGTGCCGCTGTTTCAGGAGCAGCTGATGCAGATGGCCATCGACGTCGCCGACTTCTCCGCCGCCGAGGCCGACGAGCTGCGCCGCGCGATGGGCGCCAAGCGATCCACCGAGCGGATGGAACGCCTGCGTGGGCGGCTGTTTGCCGGGATGGCTCGACATGGGATCACCGGTGAGTTGGCCGAGAAGATCTACGCCAAGCTGCTGGCGTTCGCCAATTTCGGTTTTCCGGAAAGCCACTCGATCAGTTTCGCCTCGCTGGTCTACTACAGCGCTTGGTTCAAGCACTACTACCCGGCAGCGTTTTGCGCCGCCCTGCTGCGCGCCCAGCCGATGGGTTTCTACTCCCCGCAGTCGCTGATCGCCGACGCCCGGCGGCACGGCGTCACCATTCGCGGTCCAGACATCAACGCCAGCGGGGCACATGCCGGGCTGGAACCGGCCGCGGAGGGCGCGCCGGAGCAAGCGGTGCGCCTCGGGCTGGCCATGGTGCGCACGGTGGGCCAGCCGCTGGCCACCCGGCTGGTCGAAGAACGGGCAGTGTACGGCCACTACCGCAGCATCGCCGACGTCGCGCACCGGGTGGGGCTGACCACTGCCCAGGCCGAGGCGCTGGCCACCGGTGGGGCGTTCGACGAGCTTGCCCCGCAACGCCGTCAGGCGCTGTGGTCCGCCGGCGCGGTAGCCGCGCAGCGGCCCGACCGGCTGCCCGGCATCGCGGTGGGCGTCACCGCGCCCGCGCTGCCCGGGATGAGTGCTTTGGAACTCGCCGCGGCCGATGTGTGGGCCACCGGGGTCTCGCCGGACAGCTTCCCCACCGAGTTCCTCCGAGCTGACTTAGCCAGGTGGGGTGTGGTGCCGGCCGTTGAACTGGCTGAGCGCGGAGATGGGCAGCGGGTGCTGGTTGCCGGCGCGGTGACCCACCGGCAACGCCCGGCCACCGCGGGTGGGATCACCTTCCTGAATCTGGAAGACGAGACCGGCATGGTGAACGTGATCTGCTCACCGGGCTTCTGGGTGCGGTACCGCGCCACCGTCCGGTCCTGCCCAGCATTGCTGATCCGCGGCCGGTTGCAGATCGCCGAAGGAGTGATCAACGTGCTGGCCGAGCACGCCGCCCCGCTCGACACGCGAGTGCGCTCAAGATCCAGGGACTTCCGGTAGTCCCGGCGTGTCGCGCCCCGGTGCCCTGCGTGTCGCGTTCCCATGCCCGGTGTGTCGCGCCCCGGTGCCCGCTCTCACCGGCTGAGCCGGCGGGTTGCTCGTCCCGCTGCCGGCGACATCGCCGCATCGCGCAGGTTCAGCGCTGCTATTCAGATAGCCCTTACCATCTGAATGCGGACGCCCTGAAAAGTGGTCGGCCGAGCCTCACAAGCACATTGTCAACGAGAAAATTCGACAGGTTAAGAGTTAATCTTCGATGGCGTCGAGTTATTCATGCCATGCTCAACCGTTGACACCAAACCATTGACGTTCGTAACTGTACGACTTTCTGGATGCTCTGCGGCTCTCCGTATACTGCTGTGCCGTGGCCGTGGCACCATCCATTGAGCCGACCCAACTGCCGACTCGATGGAGCCCGCAGGAGGTAGAAGCCGCGTTGTACCAGCGATGGCTCGACGCTGGCTACTTCACCGCGGATCCGGCCAGCGGACGTCCGCCGTTTTGCATCGTGATCCCGCCACCGAACGTCACGAGCAGTCTGCACATGGGCCACGCCCTCGAGCACACGTTAATCGATGCGCTGACCCGCCGGCGGCGGATGCTCGGTGATGAGGTGTTGTGGCTGCCGGGGATGGACCATGCTGGCATCGCCACCCAGAACGTGGTGGAACGGGAGCTGGCGAAGGAGGGCAAGTCCCGCCACGACCTGGGGCGCGAGCGGTTCGTCGAGCGGGTGTGGCAGTGGAAGGCTCAGTCCGGCGGCAAGATCCTCAACCAGATGCGCCGGCTCGGCGACGGCGTGGACTGGTCCCGCGAGCGGTTCACCATGGACGCCGGGTTGTCCCGCGCCGTCCAGACCATGTTCAAACGGCTTTTCGACGATGAATTGATCTACCGCGCGGAGCGCATCATCAACTGGTGCCCGCGGTGCCAGACGGCGTTGTCGGACATCGAGGTGGAGCACTCCGAGGACGCGGGCGAGCTAATCTCGATTCGCTACGGTGGTGGCGCGGCCTCGGTCGTGGTCGCCACAACCCGCGCGGAGACGATGCTCGGTGATACCGCGGTGGCGGTACACCCAGACGATGAGCGGTACCAGCACCTGGTCGGGACCGAGATCGAGGTGCCCTTGACCGGTCGGCGTGTCCCGGTTGTCGCCGACGAGCACGTTGATCCAGATTTCGGCACCGGCGCGGTTAAGGTGACGCCGGCCCATGACCCGAACGACTTCGAGATCGGTCGCCGCCATGATCTCCCGACTTTGACGGTCATGGATGAGCGGGGAGCCATCACCGCGCACGGCCCGTTCGAGGGTTTAGCCCGGTTTGAGGCACGGCCTGCCGTGGTCGCCGCGCTGCGTGAGGATGGTCGGATCGTCGCCGAGGAGCGTCCCTACCTGCACTCGGTCGGGCATTGCTCCCGGTGCGACACCGTCGTGGAGCCGAGGCTGTCGCTGCAGTGGTTCGTGAAGGTCGAGCCGCTGGCGAAGGCGGCCGGGGACGCCGTTCGAGACGGCCGGACGCAAATCCATCCACCGGAGCTGGCGAAACGCTATTTGGACTGGGTCGACAACATGCACGACTGGTGCATCTCGC
The DNA here is from genome assembly GCA_035276605.1 of Pseudonocardiaceae bacterium. Classification (GTDB taxonomy): domain Bacteria; phylum Actinomycetota; class Actinomycetes; order Mycobacteriales; family Pseudonocardiaceae. The sequence continues at coordinate 10,883 of DATELN010000089.1, forward strand.
GGCAACTGTGGTGGGGTCACCGCATCCCAGTCTGGTACGGCCCGAACAGCGAGGTCGTCTGCGTCGGCCCTGATGAGCAGCCGCCGACCGGGGACGGCTGGCAGCAGGACCCGGACGTGCTCGACACCTGGTTCTCGTCCGCTTTGTGGCCATTTTCCGCACTGGGCTGGCCGGTTCGCACGGCCGATGTGCAGCGGTTCTACCCCACCCATGTGCTGGTCACCGGCTACGACATCCTGTTTTTCTGGGTCGTCCGAATGATGATGTTCGGGCTGTATGCGATGAACGGCACGGCACCGTTCCACGACGTGATCCTGCATGGCCTCATCCGCGATGCCAACGGCAAGAAGATGTCCAAGTCGCAGGGCAACGTGATCGACCCGCTGGAATGGCTCGATCACTATGGTGCCGACGCGCTGCGCTACACCCTCGCCCGTGGCGCCAATCCCGGCGTGGACATGGCGCTAGCCGAGGAGTGGGCGCAGGGCTCGCGGAACTTCTGCAACAAGCTGTGGAACGCCAGCCGATTTGCCCTGATCAACGGCGCTGCGCTGCGAGGAGCCCCGGACCGCGACGGCCTCACCGACGCCGACACCTGGATCGTCGACCGCGCCGACGCCGTCGTGTCCGACGTGGACGAACTGTTCGAGAGCTTTCAGTTCGGCAAGGTGTGCGAGGCGCTGTACCACTTCGTGTGGGACGAGTTCTGCGACTGGTACCTCGAGCTTGCCAAGGTTCAACTCGCCGAGGGCGGGCAGCGCGCGGAGCGCACCAGGGCCGTGCTGGGCCATGTCCTGGACATCGTGCTGCGGCTGCTGCACCCGGTGACGCCGTTTGTCACCGAGACGTTGTGGACCGCGCTCACTGCCCGCGAGTCGATCGTGGTCGCCGACTGGCCGAGCGCAACGGGTCGAGTCGCCGACACCGGCGCCGCGCAACGGATCATCGACGTGCGCAAGCTCGTCACCGAGATCCGCCGGTTTCGCGCCGACCAGGGGCTAAAACCCGCCCAGCGCGTCGCCGCCCGCCTGCTCGGCGCGGACACGGCCGGTCTGGGCGAGCACGACACCGCGGTGCGAGTGCTAGCCCGGCTCGACGCCCCGCCGGAGTCGTTCTCCGCGTCCACGTCGCTAGAGGTCAGTCTCGGCGGCGGGATTGTCATCGTAGAACTCGACATGCAGGGTGTGGTTGACCTCGCCGCGGAACGCACCAGGTTGGCTAAAGATCTTGCGATAGCTGAAAAGGTCCTTGCAGCATGCGACGCCAAGCTCAACAACCCGGTGTTCGCACATAAGGCGCCTGCCGACGTCGTGGCCAAGACCCAGGCACGTCGGGAAGCCGCGGTTGCGGAGATCGCCCGTGTTACCGCCAGGCTGGAGGCACGACCAAACCAGTGACCGTTGAGGAGCCGTGCGTCAACGCTGACTTCACTGACGCGGTGTTCGCCGAGCAGGAGTGGCAGGGGCGTTGCTTCGTCGGCTGCCGGTTCATCGACGCCGACCTTCGCGGCTTGCGCACCCGCAGCTGCCGCTTCACAGAATGCGACTTCACCCATGCCGATCTCGGCGCCTCACAGCACCGCGGGACCGCTTTCCACACCTGCACCTTCCAGCGCACCATGCTGGCCCACTCGGAGCTGCACCATTGCTCGCTGCTGGGCAGCACGATCAGCGAGTGCCGGCTGCGGCCGTGGACGTTGCGCGAGGTCGACCTGCGCTTGACAGCTCTAGGTCGCGCCGATTTACGGGATACGGTGCTCACCGGGCTCAAGCTGACTGAGGCGAACCTGGTGCAGGCCGACCTGCGCGGTGCTGATCTGTCCGGAGCGGACCTGACCGGGGCCCGGATGCAGCACGCCCGCCTGGACAACGCCGACCTGCGCGGAGCCCGGCTGGATGCTGACGCCCTGGTGCAGGCCCGGTTGCACAATGCCCGGATCGACATCGACACCGCCATCCGCTTCGCCGCGGCACACGGCCTGCGGGTCGACCTAGGGCGGTGATGACCGCACCCGAACCCACCCAGGTCGCCCGGGTGGCCGCCACCGCAGCGGCTGTGGCTACCGGGGTTGCGGTGGCCGTGCAAGCCCGGATCAACGGCGAACTCGGCCAGCGAATCGACGACGCTGTCATCGCAGCTGCGATATCCAACCTTGGCGGCCTGCTGCTGCTGGCCGCGCTGGCTGCGACACGATCCCAGGTGCGCCAGGGACTGACCCGGGTGCTCGCCGCTGTCCGGGGCTGCACCTTGCCCCGCCACCAGTTGCTCGGCGGGATCTGTGGCGCGTTCCTCCTCGTCACCCAAGGGCTGACCGTGGCGACGATCGGGGTGGCCATGTTCACCATCGCAGTCGTGGCCGGGCAGACGAGCAGTTCACTGCTGGTGGACCGGGCGGGCGTAGGGCCTGGTGGTCCGCAGCCGGTTACCGTGCGCCGGGCCGCCGGTGCAGGTCTCGCGATGGCGGCCGTGGTGCTGACTGTCGTCGACCGGATCGGCGCACCGCGGACCACCTGGTTGGCGCTGCTGCCGGTCCTGGCGGGTGCGGGTATCGCCTGGCAGCAGGCGGTGAATGGGCTGGTCGCGGCGGCCGCACGGCGCGGAGATCGGGCGCGCGCGGGGATGCTGCCGGCCGCACTGGTCAACTTCGGTGTGGGAACCGTGGCGCTGGCCGTGGCCGTGGCGGTGGAAGTCGGGATACGGGGTGGGCTACCCAACCCGATGCCGGCATCGCCGTGGCTGTACGTCGGGGGGCCACTGGGCGTGCTGGCCGTGGGCGTCGCGGCGGCGGTCGTCCCGATCACCGGAGTACTCCTGCTGGCGCTCGGTGTCGTGGCTGGCCAACTCATCGGAGCTCTGCTGCTCGACCTGTTCCTGCCGGCCGGACCCAGCCCGCTGGCCGTTACCACCATCATCGGCACCGCGCTCACCCTGGTGGCCGTCACGGTGATCGCGCTGCCCGGTCGTCGGCCATGAGCCCGGGTGCAAAGATGCGTGTCGTGAATGCGATCGTGCTCGACGGCAAAGCGACCAGGGAAAAGATATTCATTGATCTCAAGGCTCGGGTGGCTGCGCTGCGCAGCGCCGGAGTGACCCCCGGGCTGGGTACCGTCATCGTCGGCGACGATCCCGGCTCGCACGCCTATGTGCGGGGCAAACACCGCGACTGCGCCGCTGTCGGCATCGCGTCGATCCGCCGGGATCTGCCCGCGACCACCAGCCAGGCAGAGCTGTTCGCGGTGATCGACGAGCTGAACGCTGATCCCGCCTGCACCGGCTACATCGTGCAGATCCCGCTTCCCGAAGGCCTCGACACCGGCGCGGCGCTCGAACGGATAGACCCGGCCAAGGACGCCGACGGCTTGCATCCGGTGAATCTGGGCCGGTTGGTGCTCGGCGTGCCGGGCCCGCTGCCCTGCACCCCGCGCGGGATCGTGGAGCTGCTTCGGCGCTTCGAGGTACCAATCGCCGGGGCGAACGTGACCGTCGTGGGCCGCGGCATCACCGTCGGCCGCTCGCTGGCGCTACTGCTCACCCGGCGCAGCGAGAACGCCACCGTCACCCAGTGCCACACCGCCACCCGGGACCTGGCCGCCGAGGTATCCCGCGCCGACATCGTGGTGGCCGCGGCCGGGCGACCGGGACTGATCACGGCCGACATGGTCAAACCGGGCGCTGCCGTCGTCGACGTCGGTATTACTCGCACCGACGCCGGGCTGACCGGGGACGTCGACCCGGCGGTGGCCAAGGTCGCCGGGTACCTGGCGCCGGTCCCCGGTGGGGTCGGGCCGATGACCAGGGCGATGTTGCTTACCAATGTCGTCGAGGCCGCTGAGCGAGCTGGCCGACCGTGACCCAGCGGACGAGCCTGCGGCCCCAGCTCAGCTTCGGTCTCATCCTGGCCGTGGTCGCGGTGGGCATGGTGCGCATCACCCAGTACCACTGGCGAGAGGGCACCGTGATCATCGGCGGTGCGTTGCTGCTGGCCGCCGGGTTGCGAGCCGTCCTGCCGCCCGAGCGTATGGGGCTGCTCGGAATCCGGCGCCGGACCCTGGACGTGCTCACCTACGCCGGGTTCGGGCTGCTGATGCTGGCCGTGGCGTTGACGATCACCGGCGGGCCGCTGGCTGCCAACTAACTGGCGGGGATAGCCTCGCGCCATGGCACGTTCGGGCATGGTCGCGGTGATCGGGGCCGGCTTCTACGGTTCCACCACCGCCCAGCGGCTGGCCGAGTACGACCTGTTCGACACCGTCGTGCTCACCGACATCATCGAGGGCCGCCCGGAAGGCTTGGCGCTGGACCTCAACCAGTCCCGGCCGGTAGAAGGCTTCCAGACCCGGGTCGTCGGCGTGACCACCGGCCGCGACGGGGCCGGCTACGAGGCGATCACCGGTAGCGACATCGTGGTGATCACCGCCGGGCTGCCGCGTAAACCGGGCATGAGCCGGATGGATCTGATCGAGGTCAATGCCGGCATCGTCCGCCAGGTCGCGGAGAACGTCGCCCAGCACGCGCCGGACGCCGTGGTGATCGTCGTATCTAACCCGTTGGACGAGATGACCGCGCTGGCGCAGCTGGCCACCGGATTTCCCCGGCACCGGGTGATGGGCCAGGCTGGGATGCTCGACACGGCGCGGTTCAGCAACTTCGTCGCCGAGGAACTCGCCGTCCCGGTGTCCTCGGTGCGCACCCTAACGCTGGGCTCACACGGGGACACCATGGTCCCGGTACCCAGCGCGTGCACGGTGGACGGCAAGCCGTTGGCTGACCTGCTACCTACCGACAAGATCGACGAGCTGATCAACCGTACCCGCAACGGCGGCGCCGAGGTGGTCGCGCTGCTCAAGACCGGCTCGGCGTACTACGCGCCATCGGCCGCGGCAGCCCGCATGGTGCGCGACGTGCACACCGACTCCGGTGCCGTGCGGCCGGTCTGCGCCTGGGTGGACGGCGAGTACGGCATCTCCGGGGTCTACCTGGGCGTCACCGCTGAACTGGGCCGCGAGGGTGTCCGCCGCGTCGTGGAGACCCCCCTCACCACCCCCGAACTCGCCGATCTACGCAAAGCCGCTGAAGCCGTCCGCGCCAAGCAAGCCGACATCCAGCACCTGTAGTCCCTCCTTCCCCAACGGCAGTCTGGATGCAGACTGCCCTTTTCGGGCCTCCAAAAGGGCAGTCTGCATCCAGAAGGCGAGTAGTCAGGTGGTGTAGAGGGTGCGAATGACGTCTTCGATGGACGGTTCGAGGACGAACAGGTCGCGCACCGCCACCCGGGTGACGACGGCGGCGATCAGCTCGGCGGCGCTGATCTGATCGGCGGAGAAGGCCAACACCTGGCGCAGCCCGTTCCCCTCGACCGTGACGTCCAGAACGCCCGGCAGCCCGTCCAGTGC
>DATELN010000090.1:0-6625 GCA_035276605.1 Pseudonocardiaceae bacterium
CTAACCAGGCCGACCACCCGGGACAGCTCAACCGCTCGGGCGAGATCATTGGCGCTGGGGATGCGACCGTGACCCATGATCGGACGCTGTTCGATGCTGTGCGGGTACACGGTACGGCCGCCTAGCCGCACTTCCAGCGCACCGGCGAATGCCGCTTCGACCTGCCCGGCGTTGGGGCTGGGATGCGCGGCCGCGTCCCGGCGCCAGGCTTGCCACGCTCCGCGAGCCGAACCGCCCACCAGTGGTGCGCACAGCGTGGTCAACCCGGCCGTGGCCCGAGACGGCAGCAGGTTGGCCAGGTCATCCAGTCGCGCCGCAGCCCAACCGAAGCGCAGATACCGTGGCGAGCGGTATCCGACCATCGCATCCAGCGTGTTGGTCGCGCGGTAGGCCAGCAACCCGGGCATCCCGCCGACCGCCCCCCACAGCAACGGCGCGACGACGGCGTCGGAGGTGTTCTCGGCGATTGACTCCACACTCGCTCTGGCCACGCCGGCCAGATCAAGGGTGGCCGGGTCCCGTCCGCATAGGTGGGGTAGCCGGGCCCGGGCACCGTCGAGGTCACCAGCGTCCAGCGCGGAGACCATCGCCGCACCTTCCTCAGCCAGCGAGGCCGCGCCCAAGGCCACCCAGGTGGCCAGCGCGGTGGCGGCCGTGTGCACAGCGACACGCCCGCGACTGGCCCGTTCCAGCAAGCTGCCAGCCGCCGCGGCAGCACCGACCAGGACACCGGTGTAGACAACGCCAGCCAGCTTGCGCTCGGCGTAACAGACGTGTTCCGCCCTGCTGGCAAGACGCCCGAAGGCGGCAACCGGGTGATACCGTTCGGGATCGCCAAACGCCGCGTCAGCGGCGACGCCGAGCAGTATCCCCACTGCCCGTGCTGCAGCCACTCTTCGGCCCCCAGATGTTCGTACCGAACCAGATACCCTACTGAGGCTTGACGAGCTCGGTCTTGCGAACTTTGCCCATCTCGTTGCGGGGCAACGCGGGCACGAAGTGCACCACCCGCGGTCGCTTGTGCGGCGCGAGCAGTCCCGCGACGTGGCTGGCGAGTGCCCCCGCGTTAGGCAGCGGATCGCTGTCGGTAACGACCCAGGCCACCACCCGCTCTCCAAGATCGGGATCAGGCTCTCCGGTGACCGCTGCTTCGATCACCCCGGGGTACTCCAGCAACGCGTTCTCGACCTCCCCCGCGCCAATCTTGTACCCGCCGCTGGAAATCAGGTCTGTGGTGCGGCGCCCGACGATGCGCAGGCCGCCATCCGCGCCGCGGGTAGCGAGATCCCCGGTGCGTAACCAGCCGTCGCGCATCACTTCAGCGGTGGCGTCGGGCCGGTTGAGATAACCCTGAAACAGCGTCGGGCCGGTTACCTCAATCTCCCCGACAGTCTCGTCGTCGAATGCGTCGAGCGTCTCGCCGTGGTCGTCGACCAGCCGCAGCGCTACTGATTCCAACGGTGGCCCGACGGTGCCCGCCCGGTGCGGCCCGTCGACTCGCGCCGCGCAGGTGATCAATGACTCGGTCATGCCGTATCGCTGCAGGACGTGCTGCCCGGTGACGGCCGCGATCCGGCCTTGATCGCGTACGGACAGCGCGGCCGAGCCTGAGACGAGCAGCCGGGCATGTCCCAGCGCTGCGGCCACCTGGGGGTCGTGCTCGGTCGCGCCGGCCAACCGGTGGTACATCGTCGGCACCCCGAACAGCATCGTCGCGGCGCCGGCCAGCTCTCGTGCCACCCCGGCGACCGAGAACGAGCCCAGGTGATGCAGCGCGCCGCCCAGCCGCAGTGGACCGAGCACGCCGAGCACCAGACCATGCACATGGAACAGTGGCAGCGCGTGCACCAGGACGTCATCGACACTCCATCGCCAGGCTGCGGCCAGCGCGTCGAGGTCGGCGGCCAGCGCACGCCGCGGCAACACCACGCCTTTAGGCGCGCCGGTGGTGCCGGAGGTGTAGACGATCAGCGCTGGTGCTTCAGGGTCTGGCTCGGGCGGCAATGCCTTGGCCGTTGCACGCAGGTCGACGTCGAGCCGTGGTAGCGCGTGCAGCGCGCCCGGCAGCGTGGCGTCGTGGGTGGTGACCACCAGATCGGGGTTCGCATCACAGAGGATGTGGCGCGCCTCGTGGGTGCCGAGCCGGGGATTGATGGGCACCGCGGGCACGCCGGCTAGCAGCGCTGCCACGATCGCCACGCACGTTTCCAGCTCCGGTGTCGCCCAGATCGCCACCCGCGTGGAACCGGACAATCGGCCGGCCAGTGCTGCCGCCACCACGCGCAGTTCTCGATAGGTGATCGAATGCTGACCGAATCGCAACGCCACGGCATCGGTCGGATGATGCAATCGAGGTAACAATGGCGAGGTTTCCACTCGCAATCCTTTCGAGGTCGTTCGCAAGGTCAGGTATGTTTCCAACCATGGCTGAAGCGGTTTCCGTCGTCGATGGCGCAGCTCGGCCGTTCGAATTGTGGATGACTTCCAACCTTGCCTTGGGGCTGGCGTTCAACTGCTTGCTGCCGGTGCTGCTGCCGTCTTACGTGCTGTCCACCGGCGGCAGCGCCACCGATGTCTGGGTGGCGATGGCGTTGGCAGGCCTGTTCGCACTGTTCGGGCCGTGGATCGGAAGTATTGCAGGACGACGCCGGGCGCACCGATCGGCGCAGGTACTAGGCATGTTGGGGATGGCGGGCGGGCTGGTGATGCTGGCGCTGTCACCGGGTGACTCGCTGTCGATCGTGCTGGCCATCGCCGTGATGGGCATCGGTGCAGCGGCGGTGACGGTTGCGGCTCCGACGTTCGTCTTGGGCACTGACCTGCCCGCCAGAATGCAGTCTCGGCAATTGACTTGGCTGCAGCTCAACCTGGATCTGGGCAAGATCGTAGGGGGCTTGCTACTGGGTGTGATGGCGGCAACAAAAATGCCTTTTCATGCCCAGCTCGGTGTCGGCGGGCTCGTCATCGGCCTGCTTGGTGTGCTGGTGTGGACAGCGAGTCGTTATGCGGCCGAGCGAATACGCAGACCGGAGGTCGATCTCACGGCGGCGGCTGGATCTTCGGATACTGCGGTGCCGTGGCGGACGTTGCTGCTGTCGCTGTTCGGCGTCCCGGTAGTCGCCCAGCTACTGGACAGCGCCACCATGGTGGAAGTACAGATCTCCACGATGTTGGCCGTGTCCGGCCTAGTCGGGATCGGCCTTTATTTCCTCGCCGGTCGCTGGATGTCCCGATCCGGTCCCGGCCTGGTCTGGGCGATCGGGCACACCCTGCGCGGAGCGGGGGGCCTCGTCCTCGGCGGGCTTGGTCTGCTGCGCGGGTCGCCCTATCTTGTTGTGCTTGCCGCCTTCCTGGTTCTCGAATCTGCTCCGGCCATCGCTTGGCTCGCCCAGGCCCGCTCCTCGGCGCGATCCCCCCACGAGGGCCTCTCACGGTCAGCGGTGGCGACAAAGATTTCTCGGCATAGCGTGCCGACCGGGCAACCGGACCCGCGAGCAAGCCGGCACGTCGAATCCGTCAGCGTGCTGGTGTCCCCATCGGGTCTCGCGCCGGTGTCCCGCCCCACTTAGCGGGCCGCAGTTTGCGATCAGATTCGGGTAAGGGCACGGATCTGGGCCGCGGCATCCGGCCAGCCGGCGACCAGTTCGGCGCGGCGACCTAGATGCAGACCTGACCACTCGAACGGCGGCGCCATGGTGGTGCCCACCAAGGTCCACTCGCCGAGGGTGCTGGAGCCGTGCCACACCCCTGCGGGAACGACGAACTGCGGGGTTGCTCCCCCAGCGATGTCGGGCCCGAGGATCGGCTGCTCGACCCGGCCGTCCGGATGGAGCAGCAACAACTGCAGCGGTGACCCGGCGTACCAGTGATAGATCTCCACACCGTCAAGCGCGTGTAGTGCGGAGAACTCCGGGGTGAGCAACATGAAGTAGATCATCGAGCTATGCGCGTCGGCATAGGTGCGGCGGAACAGGCCGCCTTCCCCTGGCAGCGGCTCCAGCCTCAGGCGCTGTGCGATCTGCTCCGCTTCCCTGCGGCTAGTCACGGCTGTGGCCAGCGGTATCTTGCGGTCGGAGGCACCGCGTCAGGGCTACCCGCACGCCGTTATCGTGCCCGCATCACGCCGGCATCCAGCCGGCGAGGGGCCCATCGAAGTCCCGTGAGAGGTGTGATCCCACCGGCACGGCACCGCAAACACCGCCTGCGTAAGATTTATTTTGTCGACAAGAAGGACAAGAAGGCCGCAACGGTGCTCATCCTGCTGACTTTTCCGCTCAATGACGTTTCGGCCACAGCGAGCAGCAAAAACGTCCTCTACCGGCCGGATCTCGTCGCCGCGTGCGCGGATTCTGTCGCCGACGCACTGCGGACCCACAAGCCTGATGTCCTCATCACCCGGTCCGCGATCACGCCTAGCACATTGGCCGCGTGGCGAGCAGCCCGTCCGAATGCCCCACTGGTTCTGGTCGATCTCCGTGGAGTAGGCGAACCGGCCAGCAGCGGATCAACTGATCACGACTGCGGTCGCCACAGCATCACCTATTGCCAGGCAGGCAATGCCATCCAGGCACTCACCATCGCCGAGCAAACCTGGAATGATGCAGTATCCACCGCACCGCCGACCGCGCCGTCCGACCAACGGTCAGTCACCCTGGTGGGAGCCGGCATTGTGAATCTGATCACAGCGCTGCACCTGGTTCGACACGGCTACGAGGTGACGCTGTACGAGAAGGCTCCTGATCCGCGCAGCAATGCCCATTGGTCCGAGTACGGCTGCAGCCGGGGCGGCGGTGACGGTCGTATGTTCACACTGACCGAGGCGGACAGTTACAACAGCAGGTCGTGGCACCCGGACGGGACCTCGAATGGTCTTCTGATGCATTCGATCTCCGAAGATGGCTGGCGAATATCGAAACCTGGCGATCTGTTGGACCAGGAGCGCCGGTGGGCAGACCAGTTCCACCTGCTTCCACGGTGGCTGGCGAGAAGTTATAACAACGACATCTTCGCCGTGAACCAGGCGGCGAAGCATCGCTGGACGGACTTAATGCGATCTGATCCAGCACTATTCTGCGACGGCACCGGTTACCGGGACGGAATTCTGCGCCTTTACCTGGAGACCGACTATTTCACACGACACATCACGCGCAACGATGAGGTAGGCGCCATCCAGCGCGTCCTGGAAACCAGCCAGGTATGCGACGAGTACCCGGCACTCGCAGACGCTTGCAGGGACGGCACCGTAACCGGCGGCATCGAGGTTACCGGCTTCACAGTCAATATCCACAAGTTCGTAGCGCGGCTTGTCGACATGCTGGAAGACGAAGGTGCCCGATTCCACTGGAACACCACGGCGATCGGCATCAGCTGGGCAGCACCGGATATTGTCGGCGGCATCAAGACAGCCGCCGGAGTCGTCCAGAGCCGCTACTATGTACTATCACCAGGCGCGTACGGTAACGATTTCCTGCAGAATACTGCATCCCACGGTAAAATTCATGGAATGCTGGGAGCGTGGCTCACCATACCCAATATCGAGCCCCGATTGCACAATTCAGTCAAGATTGCTCGGAACGGTCACCGGGCGGAAGAGACTAACGTCACGGTAGCGGCCGATGAACACGGCAACCCAATATTGATCTGCGGCTCTGGTTACGGTTGGACAGGACTCGATCCCTATAACATCGACTCGGCAGAACTGGATACGCTGTTCGACGGACTGGAAGATACGCTGCGCCGCTTCTTTCCCCGCGCCCTGGATGCGGCGATAGCTGCGGGCACTCTACATAAGAGCCGGCAATTGTGCGTTCGACCCTGGACCTCGTCATGTCTCGGGGTCTTCGAGATGATCGAGACAGCGGGCGGCGGCAGGCTTGTTGTGACCGGCGGTCATAACACCGGCGGCTTCACCCAGTGCCCCGTGGTTGCAGAGGCAGTGTTAGCCGCATTCGAGGGGCGCCGACATCTGATGCACACTCGCTACCATCCTCGACGACTGGACAATTTCTACGCCGCCGTTACTCCGAATCCTTCACCAGCTTGAGGATGGCCGCGTGGTGATCCAGGCCGTACTTGCGGCCGAACAGTTCCAGGGCCAGCGCGTGGTCTTCCGATTCCCTATCCACGGTGACGAAGGCATGTGACTCTAACACTTCCCACTCGCCTTTGGCATTGCAGTCGACAACCGCGAGGGCAAGGTCACAGATAGCGCTGTTCGGATGGCCGTCAATGATATCTTGGCCATACACGTAGGTCGCGTCGCCCACAATCACAAACGGCACCTTATAGGATCTTTCGCCGGCCTCCGAATTGACCCTTATTGTAATCGCCAGAAACTGATCCAGCGTCCGCGTGCTGGGCGCTTCCCATAGCTCGTCGAACTTTGTACCAACAAATGTGCCTAACTGTGCGCGGGGATTAGTCTGGTACTGGGCCGCGTTCCAGGATGTGATATTCACCGGATAGAACGACACCACGATGTGATCGTCTACCCGGTACATCTGTACCGGGGGAAGCGCGGAGTAAACGCGAACCTCAATACGGCGACGAAGCGGCTCTGGCAACGCATTGCGAAATTCGCGCAAAGCCAGCAGGTTATCCAGGATGTTATCGACAACGTTGGTGC
>DATELN010000091.1:0-13377 GCA_035276605.1 Pseudonocardiaceae bacterium
GAAAAGGCAACATCCGGTGAACAAAGGGTTGCCGTAATTCCGTCACGTAAAGCGCGTGATCAATTCTAGTGATGTTTCAGCGGCCCACGGCAAGAAGGCATCGAGGAATCGTCCGGTGGCCGGCATGAAATAACCGCCGTAGTGGCTGATCGGATCCAAGGTCGAGACGACCACCGTCCCCGGGGTGGAGACCCGATCTACATAAAGCAGGGCTTCCCCTGTGGTCAACTTCACGAGCACGTGGGCACCCTCCGGCGGTTCGAGCACGCCGTGGTAGTGCCAGGTGCAGTCGCGTAGCGACAGCCGCCGGAACAACGGGTGGTCCTCGTCGCCGAGGCGCACACCGAGGTCGGCATCCGGTTCTAGCCACCACCAAAAATTGGTGGGCCGATGCTGCCAGCGCACGCCGGGCAAGAACTCCGGCAGCGGTTCGCCACCGCTGAAGGCGATCACTGTCCCACCGGCGTTGAGCAGCTCGAGGACTCGGTCCGCGGCACGGTCGAGCTGTCCGCGGTGCAACCGTTCCGGGATGAGCAGGCCGCGGTATCCGGTCAGGTCGGTGTCGGCCAGCTCAGGAAGGTAGATCAGCCCACCGGTGAGGTGATGAGCGTACTTCGGCTCGGTGAGGGTGCGGTAGTGCTGCGCCGAGCCCCCGTAGACGGCGGCGAGCCCGCGCGGTTGGCGAGCCACCCGGGCTCGGCGCTGCGCCGATTCGGCGAGGACCCAATCGAGCAGCGCGTCGCCGCAGTAGCTGAGCAGATCACTGGTCGCCTGGACGACGATAGTGCCCGCGGTGGACACCCGGTCCAGATACGTTGCTGGTTCGCCGCCGAACAGCCTGGTCAGCACCTCGGCGCCGAGCGGCAGTGGGTGATGCCCGCGGGCGAAGAAGCCAGCGACGCCGCGCCGGAAGGTCAGCTCAGTGCCCAGGCCCCGAAAGATTGGATGGTCGGCGACCTCCACAACGCGGTATCCGTCCAGTGACCGGTTGGTCAGCGGGACGAACGGCGACGCACCGGGCAGCCAGTCTCGGTGCAGGTGACCGCCAAAGACCACGACGCCGCCACCGTCGAGGTAGTCACGGATCACTCGTTGCCGCCGTGCGAGGTGTTCTTGGTCGGCGGTCGGGGTAATGATCAGGGCCGCGTATCGAGTCAGATCGACCGACCCGATCGCGTAGCAGTCGAGCCGGTCGACCCGATGTGACCAATCCGTGCCATCGCAGTGACGGATGTCCATATCCAGCACGGCGACTTTGCCTGCGACTGGGTAAGCGCTGTTCACGCGGATGAGAGTAAACTTAGCCTAACCTTTGCACAAGGTAGGCGCCCGGCCGGCCTAGTCTGGCTTGGACTGCTGTTCATGCCCTTCACCCGTGGCCCTGTGGTGGGCATCAGCCAGCTTGTCCGGCGTCATGCCGGACTCGCCGAGCTTGTGAGCCAACGACGGTGACGCAGACTGGACGGACTGGATCGCTTCAGCCATTTCCGATGAGGTGACGTCTTCTGCGTGCTCTTCTTCTTCGATCATGGTCGCAGCGTAACCGCTAGAGATGCGGCTCGCAGGTCGAGCGCTTACTCACTCGCTGCAACTGCGCCGGGATTGCTCACCGGAGGATCACAGCACAGCAGCTCCTGGTGGATGCGCCAGAAATCTTGGCACGCCCGGTAAAGGTCGTTTTGCGCCGCCTCAAGAGCCTCCACGGGCGCCGGCGTGGGCACCCACCGACCGCGGACCGGCTCGACCACGGTGAGCGCCTCCAGCGCATGCGAGGCATTGCGCAGGCGCTGATGAGCCCGGTGCAGCTGCTGGCGCTGCTCTTTGGAGAACTCCTCGGGCTTGCGGCCTACCTCCACGTCTCACCCCTTAACCCGCGGTCCACTCCAGCCCTGTCCCACCGTAGCCCAGCCATCAGCCATGTGATCAGCCCTGGTGTCGTTAGTTGTAGTCCAGCTTTGCGCCGAGTACGCGTTGCAAGTGCAGCAGCGAGAATTCTTGCACCGCCTCAGCCGGGTGGCGTGGGCCGTCGAACGTGCCGGTGGCGCGGACTGCCACGGTCACCGGCAGGTCCCGGTTGCGCAGGTCGGCGGTGGTATGCAACACGCAGATGTCGGTGCAGACGCCACAGATCCGCACCGAGTTGACACCAAAGCGGTGCAGGTGGCCCTCCATCTCGGTCTCGAACAGCGCCGAGTAGCGGCGCTTGCGTAGCAGCAGGACATCATCACGAGCCAGCAGTGGGAGCAGTTCGTCGACAAGATCGGCCTCCCGGGTACCCCGGATGCAGTGCTCGGGGAACACGGCGAACTCCGCGTCGCCGACCTCATGGGTGTCGGCGGTGAACAGCACGAGCCGGCCGGCGGCCAGCGCCTGGTCTACCTCGGCCTGTACCGCAGGGAGCACCGCGAGGCACCGGTCGCTGGCCAGATTGCCCTCCCGGAGGAACCCGTTTTGCATATCCACGACGACCAGAAGCTCAGACACGGCAGCCTCCACCTCCGCGCCCAATCATCCCCGACATGGAGACATATCGGGGTTAGCGCATCGCCAGCAGGCGACCGGCGTCGGGAATGTCGGGAGGAAGCTCGAGGAGGGTGAGCAGCTGGTGCGCGGTGGCCGTCGCGGCGGTCAGTACCGGCAGACCCAGCCGCCGCTCGACCACGGGCACCGCGGGCAACGACGGCAGCGCAACGCACACCGAGAGCACCACCGCATCGGCAGCGTCGACGTCGAGCTGCTCAGCCAGCCCGATCAACCGGACGGGGTCATACCGGCCGATCTCGACGTTGTCGGTGACACCCAGGCTGATGGCATCCACCACCTGCACGCCGCAAGCAGCGAGATAGCCGACCACGGTGTCGGTCAACGACGGGGCATACGGAGCGATCAACGCGATCCGCCGAGCGCCCAGCGCGGCAAGAGCCGAGACCAGCGCGCCGGCGCTGCTCACCACCGGCATACCGTGCCCGGCGAGCACCGCGGCCGCACCGAGCCGCTTCTCGGCGGTGAGGTGCGCGCCTGGCCCTTCAGTCATGATCGCCGCCAGGCAGGCATACACCAGCGCGTCGCATCGTGCGTCGGCCAGCTCACCGACGCAACGCTCCGCGGCGACGTTCATCCTGACCAGTTGGCTCGGCGTCACGTGCCGCATCCGCACCCGGCTGGCATGGCAGCTAAACCGTTCCGGCGCCACCGCTTCGCGGCGTCGCAGCAGCTCGGGAAGCTCGACCTCGATGGTGGTGTTGAAGCTGGGCACCACCAGCCCGATCCGCCGAGCGATCACCTGGCCACCGCCGCGCCGTAGTCGCGGAGCCGGGACCCGGCCAAGCTGACGCGGACTGCGGAGGACGAGCTGGGATCCATCCGGCTACCCTCCGGGCCTGCCCTCCTGCGGAACTCACGATGGCGCCCCCACGAGGAAGAGCGCACGGCTGCCCGCGCTGATACGTGTGCAGTCCAACTCGATGTGATGTGTTGGTCAGCGCGATAGCGGGGGATCCGCGGCGAGTGTGCCATCCGGCGCGATGTGTTCGAAGATCTGCTCGACGAGCGCCAGCACGTGCGGGTCGTCCACGGTGTAGATCTGGCGCTTGCCTTGCCGCCGCCCCGTGACCAGGCCGGCCAGGCGAAGCTTACCCAGGTGCTGGCTCGCGGTGGCGATGCTCACGCCCACTCGGGCAGCCATAGTGCCGACGTCGTAGCGGCCGTGCGTAGCCAGCCACACCAGATGCAACCGCACCGGTGACGACAGCAGGTCGAAGGTGTTCGCGGCGGCGGACAGCTGCGGCCCAGTCGGCTCCACTCGTGCGGGTGCGGTGGCGTCGACGGCAGCGTCCTCGCCAGGGTCGACGACAGGGGCGGTGGCCACGGCGCGCTTGTCGGTCATAGCAGGTCCATTGTTACATTAACTGGCCTACATTCAATAACTTGCGAAATCAACGGATCGTATGTGAGCATGGTTTGGTGAGTTGGAGCCTGCTGGCTGCGGTGTTCGGCATCGTCTTCGTGGCCGAGCTGCCCGATAAGACCGCACTGGCAAGCCTGGTGCTGGGCACCCGGTACCGACCTGGTGCCGTGTTCTCCGGGGTGGTCGCGGCATTCGCGCTGCATGTGCTCATCGCTGTCGCCGCAGGCAGCGCGTTGAGCCTGGCGCCACACCGGATCGTCGAAGCCATCGTCGGGGTGCTGTTTCTGGCTGGCGCCGTCGTGATGCTGCGCCGCGGCCGGCATGGGCACGACGATCAGAATGCGTCGGCACCCTCACCGCCTGCGCAGTCGCCACCGTCGGCGGCCCAGGAATCCATCAGCGCCGGTGATGAGCCTGAGCCGCATGGCGCGATGGCCGTGCTGACCCGGACCCAGAGTCCGCGGACCAGCCAGCGGGTCGGGATCTGGAAGGTCGCGGCGACCAGCTTCGGTGTGCTGTTCGTCGCGGAGTTCGGCGACCTCACCCAGATCGCCACTGCCAACTTGGCCGCCCGGTTCCACGATCCGCTCGCGGTCGGGATTGGAGCGGTGCTGGGTCTATGGGCGGTCGGGGGCTTGGCGATCCTGGGCGGCCGGCAGCTGCTGCGCTGGGTAGACCTGGTCTGGATCGCCCGCATCGCCGCGCTGATCATGGCAGCCCTCGGCGTGGTCAGCGCCGTGCAGGCCATCACCGGCTGATCCCCGGCAGGCCCGCCTCCTGCCAGTCCTGCTCAGCCGGCCAGCCCTGTTGTCGCCGAGTTCGACACACCGTTGCGTATCGGCAAACGAACAGCACCGGCGCCGACTCTGGGCAGCTGGAGCGAGTAGCGTTCCTTGCCGGGCACGCCAGCCTCGCCGATCCCTTCGAGTTGCTCGGTTACGTCATCATCGCCTTCTTCGTCGCTGTCTGGGCAGGCGCGGTGGCGTTGTGGCGGTTCGGTGGCTTCGACCGGCGCTATGGCGGCGACGCTGATGACATGAAAGCTGGGAGGACACTAGCGTGAACACCCAAATCGTAATCGTGCTCGCCATCGGCGTATTCGCGATCACCGTTTTCATCGGGGTGTGCCTGGTGGTGATAGCCCGCCTACGCCGGAAGATCAAAACGCAGTTCGAGACGGTCGAGAACCTGCTCAAAACCGTGCAGGCCAGTCAAGGCCGCGACGAGCCGGGCGACCCGTCCTAGCCCCGAACCGTCGAGCTGGAACTGTCGGGGTGACACCGTCGTACCAGGTCAGTCCGACATGCGCGCGTGCAGGAATGCCAGGGTTTCGCGCAGCATCCGGGAAACCTGCATCTGGGAAACGCCGACCTGCTCGGCGATCTGGGTCTGGGTGTACTGATGGACAAACCGCAACCCGAGGATGGTGCGTTTCACAGCCGGTAGTTGCGCCAGCAACGGGCGCAGCGACTCCCGATCGTCGATCAAGGCCAGCGCCCGGTCCAGACCGCCGATGACCCGGTCCCGGGCCGCTGGGCCGGTGGCGGGGTCATCTAACGACGAACATCGGTAGGCGTCTGCTGCCTGCAGCGCTTCGATCACGTCTGAGGTCGGTAGTCCCAACCGGTCAGCGATCTCGCTGGGCCGCGGCGCGCGCCCAAGTTGCTGAGATAGCTCAGGGAGCGTGCGCCTGATCGCGATGTGCAGCGTCTGCAACCGGCGCGGTATCCGGGTCGACGAGCTGAGGTCGCGGAAGTAGGACCGGAGCTCGCCGGTGATCGTCGGTACCGCGTAGGACAGGAAATCCGAGCCGCGGGCTGGGTCAAACCGATCCACGGCATGGATCAGCCCCACGGTGGCGACCTGGATCAGGTCGTCGAGCGGCTCGCCGCGGCCCGCGAAGCGGCGGGCGATGTGTTCCGCCACTCGTAGGTAACCACTGATCAGCTCGTCGCGCAGCCGTTGCCACTGCGGGTCGTCCGCAGCCGACTGCGCATAGCGCCAGTGCAGCGCACCCAGACGCGCGTAGTCGTCATACCTGGCAGCCTCTAGCGGCACGGACCTCGGCCGCCTTGTGGCGCCGTCCTTGGATCGCCATGATCCCCTGATGGCAGTCCGATGCATTCGTTGCTCGGCACCAGTTGGCGCGGTCATCAGCTTGTCCTTCGACGTGCTGCCCATCACCGGCTTAGCGGGCCTGAACCGCCTCTTACCCAACCCAGGGTACGCGCAAGTGTTGCGTAGTAACATCTATTGCGTACGAGCACACATTAGCCCGACTTCTCCGGGAGCAACCGTGGTATGACAAGACAGTCCACGATGATCCGTGTAACCACGCCTCAAGGGAGACACTGGGCGGATGCGGCCGACTCAATCCGAAGACGATGCGCCTTCTCCTACTCGCGATGAGGTCGACGCCGCCATGTCCGCGGCGCGGGTGTTCATTGCGGTGTGTGCCAAGTCGGTGGCAAGCGTGGAAGACCGGGTGACCCTGCCGCAGCTTCGAGTCCTGGTGATGATCGCCAGCCTGGGTTCGCAGAACCTGGCATCCGTGGCCCAGGCGCTGGGCGTGCATCCGTCCAACGCCACGCGCAGATGCGACAAACTCGTCGATGCCGGCCTGATACTCCGCGGCGAAGATCCCGCCGATCGCCGCAACCTGACCTTACAACTGACGCCGGCAGGCCACCAGCTCGTCGCGAAGATGACCGAGCATCGCCGTGCCGCCATCGAGAACGTCCTCGCCAAGATGCCGGCCTCGCTGCGCCACAACCTGGTACCCGCGCTGGTGGCCTTCGCCGAAGCGGCCGGAGAACTTCCTTCCAGCGAGGCGTGGGCACTAGGCTGGCCCACCGAGCAGTCCAACCCCGCCCATCACCTGAGCGGCGTTGATCGTGCCCCGTAAGTGGCACGACGCCAGTTCTCCGCTGGCCTGCCAGTCCCCGCCGGGCTAACCTATCTATATAGGTTTGGTGGGCTAGGCACGGGATGATTAACGATCAGGCAGCGCTTCCGCATTACCAGAAAATCGCCACCCACATTGGCGAGATGATCAAATGTGGCGACTACCGTGCCGGCGATCGCTTGCCGTCCGAGTCGGAGATCATGGCGCGGTTCAATGTCTCGCGGGGGACCGCGCGGCGAGCTCTTGCGGTGCTACAGGCGCAGGGCCTGGCGCAGGCCGCGGTCGGTCGCGGCGTGTTCGTCCGGGAGCAGCGGCCCTCGCGCCGCATCGCGTCTGACCGCTACCAGCAGGAGGTGCGCCAGATCTCCACCCCTGCCGTATCACCACCCCAAGAACCCACAACATCGTTCACCGAAGACCACCACATTGGGCAGGACGACTACCGTCTGGACAAGGATTTTCGGGAGATCGGGGCCAATGATGAGCTGGCCGAGCTATTCGGCGTCCGCACCGGAGAACTGCTTTTAGAGCGACGATTTGTGTTCTACGCGAAGGACATACCGCAACAGATGAGCAGTTCCTACCTCCTCTTCAGGCTGGTAGGTGGTACCCCAATAGCAGATCCAGCCAACGAGCCGTGGCCTGGCGGCAACATCGCCCAACTTGCCACTCTCGGGGTGATCATCAGCTGTGTGGAAGAATCCGTCGCAGCGCGGATGCCCTCTCCGTACGAAGCCGCGACACTACACATCCCCACCGGTGTTCCGGTGTTGACGATCGCTCGACGGATGCTCGCCGGACCTGATCGGGACAGCGTTGTAGAAGTCGCTAACATCGTGATTCCGGCGGACCGTATCATCCTTGATTACACGATAAACCTGGACGTGTGGCCGGATCCCGTAAGGACTATTTATACGTCTGGCCAGTGATCGCCGAATCAATCGAAATCAGGCTGGGCGTTCAAACCAGGAGAAAGGTGCCGCGCCGCGCGCTGGTGAGTTGTGGCCATCTTCCGGCATCGCCGGACTGCTGGCGGCATGCGCCGCCCGGTGTCGCGCCAGATTCGCTGGTCGACGGGCGGCGCGCGGCTCAGCCGTCAATCGGGCCCGCCGCGCCGCGGCGAGCGCGGCCTGCACCGCCTGCTCGACCGCCGCGGAAGGAGACTGATTCGCGACTGGGCCAGACCCTGACGCTGCCGGGTGGCCGTGGGCTGCCGGCACCGACACAGCAGGCCGGCGGTGTTGCCCCTGGTAATCAACCTGCTGATAATCAGCAGCAGGGACATCGGCGTTGCGCCGTTCCCCACAAAGCTGATCATAGATCGGTGTGTCACTCACGCCGCGACACCGTAAACGCAGATGTGCGGCGTATGGCCTCAACACGCTGTGCACGGCAAGCGCACCTTCCAGCGCTTGCCCGCATTCAGCAGGCTCAGCGGGGCGATCCAGGCCCCTCTACCTCGCTGAGCCCACTAGATGCGGCCAGCCGGCAGACACGGTCAGCTGGGCTTGCCGACGTCAGTGAGGGCGTTACCAAACTCGGAGGCGTTGGCCGGGTCGTAGCCGAACAGCGCCATCCAGGTCGTGGCGGCCGCGTCTTGAGCCTTGGCGCCGGGCGCATTGCCTTCGCCGCGGCCGGCGGTGATGTTCGTGGGCAACAGCGACAGGACGGTGCGGGGCGGCAGTAGCTCCGCGTGCTGGTTCTCGATCTCGGCAAAGCTCGTCACATCAGACATCACAATCCCCCTAGGACAAGGTGTGCCCGCGCTCGCGGGTACGGAAGGCGTCTCCCCGACGGGCGGAGCCGGGAACGGCGCGTCACCTACGGTGCACACTCAGAGCCTGCTGTGGCAATCCGTAGTGGTACCTAATCGGTCGGCCATAGCATCCCCGATTACTGAGATCCCACGCCGCACTACGTACATCCTGCTTCCCCCGGCCCCTTACGAGCCTTCCTCGCCCCCTGATATGGGGACATAACGGGAACAACGGGCCGGTGGACCCCGATATGCCCCATGTCGGGTGGCGCGCTGCGCGGCTCCGATATGCCCTGTTGTGTTGACATCCTTGTTAAGGCATGCCTAGCCTTTTTGAGGCTAGCCTATTCACACTAATGGCGGCAGCGAGGTGAGGATGTGCTCAAACCAGTTACGCAGCGCAGCCAGAGTCACTTCGACCGGTGGAGGCGCCACATAGCGCCGCGCCAAGTCACCGCTGTAGTGATGCTCTGCGCCGCAGTCGTGCTGGCGGCCTGCGGCCGGTCGGGCCCGTCGACTCAAGCCGGCCCGCCAGCGAACGAGGTGAGTAGCCCCGGGCAATCGAGTAACGTCGCGCTGACGGCTGCTACGCAGGGTTACCACGATTATGTCGTCACTGAGGTGGACCAGCTGGCCATCACCACCAAGCAATTCACCGATGCGGTCCGTGCCGGCGACATGGAGAAGGCCAAGCAGCTCTACCCCCTGGCGCGGGTGCACTACGAGCACGTCGAGCCGGTGGCTGAGAGCTTTGGGGACCTCGATACGAGCATTGACGCTCGCATCGACGCCGTCAGCAATCCCGCTGACTGGACCGGGTTCCATCGGATCGAAAAGGCGATATGGCAAGACCACACGCTAGATGGGATGCGCCCCCTCGCTGACAAGCTCGATGCCGACCTGGCCGCGCTCAAGTCGAAGGTCGCCACTGAGACCTATCAGGCGGCGCAGCTGGCAAACGGTGCCGGAGAGCTGCTCAACGAAGTCTCGACGACGAAGGTGACGGGCGAGGAGGAGCGGTACTCGCATACCGACATGTGGGCCTTCGCGGCCAACGTCGAGGGTGCGCGGAAGTGCTTCGACCTGCTTAAACCAGCCGTGACAGCCAAGGACGCCAACTTCGCGCAGCAAGTGGAGGCGCGCTTTGCGGACGTGACTGACAGCCTGTCGATGTACCGGCAAGGCGATGGCTCTGCCAGATACGTCGACTACAGCACCGTTACCCAAGACCAGCGGCGTCAGCTGGCCAACGTGGTCAATGCACTGGCTGAGCCGCTGTCCAAGGTCGCGGGGCTGGTGGTGTGACGTGGACCCCGCCCTGACTGGCCGGCTGTCGCGGCGGCGCCTGCTGGGCGGGGTCGCCGGGTTGGGAATCGTCAACGCTGCCGGGGTCGGACTCGCCGCCTGCGCCACAAAACCAGCCGCAACCCCGGAGCAGACCGTTGCCTTCTACGGCGCTCACCAAGCCGGCATCACCACCGACATCCAAGACCGCCTGGCCTTCGCGGCCTTCGACGTCACGACCACCCGCCGCGAGGACCTGCAGAAAATGCTCATGACCTGGACCGCCGCAGCGGCAGCAATGTCGGTGGGCGCGATGGTTCCCGGCGACTCACACGCCGACCAGATGCCCCCGGCGGACACCGGAGAGGCCGTCGGGCTGCCGCCCACGCAGCTGACCGTCACAGTCGGGTTCGGCCCATCGCTGTTCGACGAACGCTTCGGGCTGGCGCCGCGCCGCCCGGCAGCGTTGGCCGAGCTACCACCTCTGCCGGGCGAGATCCTCGACCCGGCACGTTCAGGCGGCGACATTGGCATCCAAGCGTGCGCTAACGACCCGCAGGTCGCCTTCCACGCGGTGCGCAACTTGGCTCGTCTGGGGCGCGGCACGGTGGTCTCCCGGTGGACCCAGCTTGGCTTCGGCCGCACCTCCTCGACGGGCGCCGCACAGCAGACGCCCCGCAACCTGATGGGCTTCAAGGACGGCACCCGCAACATCCGCAGCGACGACTCAACCGCCCTCGACCAGCACGTCTGGGTCGGCGCCGAGGCGGGGCAGGAGTGGATGCGCGGCGGCAGCTACCTGGTGGCGCGCCGCATACGAATGTTCGTCGAGACCTGGGACCGCGACCGGCTCAGCGACCAGGAAGCGGTGTTCGGCCGCGCGAAGTACACCGGTGCCCCGCTGACCGGGAAAACCGAGTTCGACGCGCCCAACTTCGCGGCCAGAACTGCCGACGGTGAGCTGACCATCCCGGACGACGCGCATATCCGGCTGGCGGCGTTCGAGAACAACAACGGACTGCGCATCTTGCGCCGCGGGTACTCCTTTACCGACGGCATCGACGAGCGCACCGGCACCTTGGATGCCGGGCTATTTTTCATCAGCTTCCAAAAAGATCCAGCGCAGTTCATCACTCTCCAGCGCAAACTGGGCAGCCAGGACGCGCTCAACGAGTACATCCGCCACGTCGGCTCGGCGCTGTTTGCCTGCCCGCGGGGAGTCCCGGACGCCAGTAGGTACTGGGGACATGGGCTCTTCGAGGGCTGACCAACCCGGCGCCAACAGTGAGCAAAACTGCCAGCAGTGCCGCAAGCTCGCCGCCGAACTGGCACTGAACGTGCTCCCCGCGCGCGAGCGCGTCGAGGCCCTCGCGCATCTGGATCGCTGCGCGGATTGCCAGGAAGTAGTGCATGCGCTCACAGTCACCGCCGACCGGCTGGTGGCACTGCTGCCCGACGCCGAACCACCCGTTGACTTTG
The DNA here is from genome assembly GCA_035276605.1 of Pseudonocardiaceae bacterium. Lineage (GTDB taxonomy): Bacteria > Actinomycetota > Actinomycetes > Mycobacteriales > Pseudonocardiaceae. The sequence continues at coordinate 11,332 of DATELN010000091.1, forward strand.
ACCAGCGGGCGATGACCGACTGGCGCGATCACCACGACGCGCGCGACGGCGCTGGCTGACCACAATCGCAAGCCGCATGAGGTAGCACTAGGTCGCTGGTGTCGAGTTCACGGGTCGGTCAGTGGTAGGCGTGGACCACTGCGTGACCCCGACCGCGACTGATCATCATCCGATTGATGGGCGTCGTGAGTAGGAAGGCCACCAAAAGCGACCCTGCGAGGGATGCCCAGAACAGCAAGCTGGTCAGCCCGGCGTCCATCGCACCCGGCACGGCGAGGATGACGGCGTTGTCCAGGACCTCCATGACGGTGATGGACACGGTGTCTGCGGCCAGGGCCACGCCGAGGGCCTGGCGCAGTCCGACGCCGGCGCGCATCACCCCGCGCATCGTCAGCGCGTAGCCGAAGACGAAGGCCAGCGCGATGGACAGCCCGACGGTAGCTGCGTTGTGCAGCTCGACGGCGGCGCCGATGACCATGCCGGCTACCTCACCGATCGCGCAGCCGGTCAGGCAGTGCAAGGTCGCCTGCGCGGCGGTTGACCACGGCACCGTCCGCCATCCGCGGGCGGCGGGTATGAGCTGCGCAGAGGGGTGCTCGGTCACGGATGCGGCCTCCTTGAGCTGATGAGGGTGCGCCCATATACCCTACATGGGTATATGGGCGACGAGCATTCGCCAGCCTGGCGCCTAGCCTGTCCGGCATGGCGGCACTCTCACACCAGCCGCTTCTTACCCGCGCTGGGCGACTACCCCCGCCACCGGCATCTAACGGGACTTCCAAAGGGCATGCTCACCGAAAACTACTTCTGAACAACCGTCTGTGATCAATGACTATCGCGCGTTTAGCTATCAGCAGAATCGGAAACAGTTCCCCACTATGGTCGCCAATGGCATCGTACAGCAGCGCACGAATCTTTCTTTTTACTGCTTTAGAACGAGTTAACACTCTGTAGGCAGATGCTCACCGATCCCGACCCCCGACTACGCTATTCGAGTGGTTGAGGAGTTTGCCGGTTACATCGCGTCGGGTCCCGGCCGATACCTTATTCATCAACGCTCACGGGGGAAAGCCGTGCTGCGCGTGGCTCAACAGCCGGGATAAGACACGAATTTTGCATTCTGTTACCCAGCTATGAGAGCCGTCGAAGAAGCGCCAGCCACGCCTGGCGCAACGTAGAACGCTAGGAGGAGCGATGCAGATTCACCGCCTCGGAGACGATGTCAGCGTCTTGAACGACTACCTCGAGGTGCCCGGTATCGGATTCCTGCCGGTGAACGCGTTCGTCCTGCACGCAGCTGAGCCCGTCGTGGTCGATACCGGTTTAGGACTGCCAGGCCGGGGTTTTATGGAGGCGCTGGGTTCGGTCGTCGACCCGGCCGATGTGCGATGGATCTGGCTGACACACCCCGACCGGGACCACACCGGGGCGCTGTTCGACCTGCTGGCAGCGGCGCCCGCGGCGCGGCTGGTCACTACCTTCCTTGGTGCCGGCATCATGTCGACGGAGCGGCCGGTGCCGCTCGACCGCGTCTACCTGCTTAATCCGGGTCAATCACTGGACGTCGGCGACCGCACCCTGACCGCCTTTAGGCCGCCGCTGTTCGACAATCCCGCAACAGTCGGCTTCTACGACGAGCGCTCACACACCTGCTTCAGCTCCGACTGCTTCGGCGCTCCGATGCCCAGCGCTGAACTCGCCGAGTGCAGTGATGTTGGCGAGGTCCCGGCAGACCAGCTTCGCTCCGGGCAACTGTTGTGGGCCACGGTTGACAGCCCCTGGGTGCACACCACTGAGGCTGCGGGTTATCTCCGGAGCATCCAACCGATACGCGCTATGGACCCCGCGACCATACTCAGCACGCATTTGCCACCCGCTACCGGGCGCACCTCCGAGTTTCTTGAGATGCTCGCCGCAGCACCACACGCCGACCCATTCGTAGGACCGGACCAGCAAGCTTTACAACAAATGCTCGCCAGTTTTGAGCCGATCATTGCGGCGAGCTAACCGTTTCAGTCCTCATCAACAATTTCCCATTGGAGGGAC